>JAJYCT010000062.1 GCA_021778125.1 Myxococcales bacterium | reverse complement strand
CCGAGCAGATGCAGGCGCTGGCGATGGCCGGCGACGCGCAGCACGCCCAGGCGCTGCAGCGGATGCGCGTGGAGCTGGAAGACGCGCTCGCGCGGGTGCGAGCCGAGAGCGCGTCCGAGGTCGAAGCGCTGCGCGCGCGGGTCGCGGAGGCGGAGGCGGAGAGGGCGGACGCGGTCGCGCGCGCCAGGGCCGAAGCGGAAGCGCGCATCGGGCAGGTCGAGAGCGCAGGCGAGGCCCTCGAGCGCCGCGTCGCCGCCGCGGCGGACGAGGTGGGGCGTCTCTCGCGCGAGCTCGAGGCGGCCCGGCGGGAGGTCGCCGACGCGCGCTTGGACGCGGAGCGTCGCCTCGCGGAAACACACTCGGCGCACGCCGTGGCCATCACGTCGCTGCAGCAGGGTCGCGACGACGAGGCGGTCCGCCTCCGCGCCATGCACCAGGGGGAGGTCGAGCATCTCCAGCGCGAGCTTGCCTCGGAGCGCGCACGGGCGGACGATGCCCATCGCGCCGAGCAGTTCGACGCGCTTCGAGCGGAGCACGCGCGCTCGCTCGAGGGCGCGTGGCGCGAGGCCGACGAGCAGGTGGCGCGCGCCCACGCGCTCGCCGAGGAAGCCGTGGCCACGGCCGAAGCCCGGGCGCAGGCGGCGATCCGCGACGCGGAGGCGGAGCGCGATCGCCGCGTGCTGGCTGCGGAGCGCGCGGCTGCGGCGACGGAGGAGCGTCGCGCGCGGGACGTCGCGGACGCCAAGGCGGCGGCCGAGGCGTCCTTCGCCGAGCTGGACCACGAGCGCGTCGTGATGGAGCTGCAGCGCGACGCGGCGATCGCCGACGCGACGGTGGAGCTGCGGGTGGCGCTCGCCAGGGCGGTCAAGCAGCGCGACGAGATCGGCGCCGCCGCCCGCGCCGAGGCGCGCGCCGAGGCCGAGGCACGCCTCCTCGAGCAGCAGTCTGCCGAGGTGGACGAAGCCACGGCCGAGCTGCGGATCGAGCTCGAGGGAGCGCGTGCCGCGGCGGTCGCAGAGATCCGGCGCGCGCAGGCGGCGGAGCTCGCGCGCCTGCGCGAGGAAGTGGGGAAGGAGCGCGCCGAGGTGATGGCGCGCGTCGACACCGTCGAGCGGGCGCTCGACGCCGCGCGCGCCGCTCTCGAGGCCGAGCGGCGGGCCCGGATCGAGGAGCGCACGGCCGCCGCGTCCCGCATCGACGCGCTCGAGCTGCTCGCGGCCTCGCGCGCCGAGGACGTCGAGCGGACGCTCCGCGACGTCGACGCCGCGCACTCCGAGGTTCCTGCCCTCGAGGGCGAGATCGTCGTGCTTCGCACGGAGCTCACCGAGGCGCGACGCAAGCTCACCGAACAGGCGGCGCTCGCGCGCGCAGCGGACGAGCAGATCGCGCGGCACCGCGCGCTCCTGGCGCGCGCTCGCGAGGCCCTCGGCGAGCTGCTGGAGGGCGCGGACGACGACCAGCACGGCCAGACCGAGCCGGGCGAAGAGCCCTGAAGCGCCCTTCACGAAGCTCGGCGTGCTACGCGCGCGCCGACAGAGCCGACGAGCACGCGGTCCGGGAGCTCACGAGCCGCGATTCAGAATGTCGCGTCGAACCGTTCGACGTGTCCGCGCCGGACGAGGATGGGCTGCACCTTGGAGGGATGGTGCGCGAGGTTGGCGCCGACCATGTGCACCCCGGCCGGCAGGACCTTGCCCTGCTCGGCGTGCGCGACGGGATGACCGTCGACGAAGACCGAGTCGCACGCGGGGTGGCAGATGACCACCAGCATCGACTCCCACGGCTGCACGCGGGGCGTCGTGATCGGCGCTGCGGAGGGGGCCGCCGGCGCAGGTGCATCGCTCGTGGTCGGGGTCGCGGACGGTGCACGAGCAGGCGACGGCGTAGGCGCCGGCGTCAGGGGCGCGCTGGGTGGGGCTGCGGCGGCGGGCACCGCGGTGCTTGCCGACGTCGCGGGGGAGCTCTCCGTCGGGTGCGTCGAGGCCCCGCACCGGGCCACAGCGACCGCGGCCAGCGCGAGCGCGGCGACGCCGCCAACGCCGGCGATCAGCCAGGTCCGGAGCGATCGCGCGGGTGGCGCCGCGGGGATCGAAGGGGAGGCCGCCGGGGCGCTCGCGTCGGGAGCAGGGGGCTCCCCGCGCGACGCCCGCCCGAAGGCCTCCGCGAGGCCCCCGATCGTCGCGAAGCGCCCCTCGGGCTCGGGTCGCAGTGCCCGTGCAAACGCCGTATCCCACGCCGTATCGAGCGCGATCCCGAGCGCCGCGGCGCGCGCCGACGCCGGCGTGAGAGGGCCTCGCGCCTCCTGCCTCCACGCCTCGACGTCCGCCTCGCTCGCGCCGCAGAAGTAGCTTCGCCTCGTCAGCGCGAAGAACACGACGAGGGCCGCCGAGAAGACGTCGGAGGCTCCGGTCGCAGGCCCCGCCTCCTGCTCGGGCGCCATCCACGGCGCGCGCGGAGGGGCGCCGAAATCGCCCAGTCGCACCTCGAGTGCGGGCGGCGGTCCGACGAAGATGTTGGTGGGACGGAGGGCGCCGTGCGCGAGGCCCCTCTCGTGGGCCTCGCCGAGCGCGTGCGCGAGGTTGCGCGCGAACGTAGCCGCCTCGGCGGGCGCCAGGGGGCAGATCTCCACGAGCCCAGCCAGCGACGGTCGCGCGCTGGGCTCGGTCGCGACGAAGACCGCCCCGGTCGGTCCGTCCTGGCCTACCTCGATCACCTCGAGGACCGACGCTCGCGGCACGCCGGTCGCGACGCTCGCGCTCCGCCGGAGCGCCGCGAGCGCGTCCGCGTCGAGCGCCGGATCGTAGAGCTTGAGGACGACGTCGCGCCCGGCCGCCGCCGTGGCGCGATAGGTCGTCGCCCGCGCGCTCGCGCCCAGGCGCGACGCGATCGTGTAGCAGCCGGCGACGAGACTCCCGGCGGCGAGCTCCGGTCCGGGCACCGATCACCTCTCCCGGCGGGGGGGCGTGGCCGCGGCGGGCGCGATGGGCTCCAGCATCCCGGCGACGGCCTGGGAGACGCGCCGGGCCGGAGCTCCTTGCCTCGCGCTCTCGTTCGCGCGTCGCAGGTGAGGCCGGGCGAGGAACAGTGCGTACGAGGCGTGCTCGTGCAACCAGTGGGCGAGCGCCTCCTCGACCGCATGGGCGTCCGGGCGGCTCGCCACGTTCGCGGCGACCCGCTCGGCATCGAAGCGTCCGTCGTCTGCGGGGCCGGCTCCCTCGAGCACACGCGCCAGCGGCGTCGTCGCGAGACGGGCGGCGAGCTGGAGCCGCACCGCATCGCCCTCGTCGGTCGCGTCGAGCTCGCGCAGCAGCAGCGAGGCCGCGTCGTTGTACACGGCGACGGCCTCCTTCACCCGCAGGCGCGGGGGCGTGATGACCGCGTGGCCGCCCTGCACGAGCTGGAAGACGGCGCGGGTCACGTCGAACTCGCTCGCCCCCAGGACGCGACCCAGATCGGCGATCGAGCGCGCTCCGTCGAGCGCGGCGTGCACGGCGTGCAGATCGGCCTCGGGAGGGGTGGGCTGCGCCACGGCGACCGGGACGTGGCGGCTCGAGGGGATGCGGGTCCGGAAGAAGCGGCCCTCGTGAATCCGTCGCACGCTGTCGCGCACCAGGTCCGTGACCGACAGGCGATGCCGGACGGAGAGATCCGCCTCGTCGAAGGACTCCAGGAAGTAGAAGCCGCCGCTGCCCGCGAGCAGGGCGGCGTGGAAGATCTCCTGCGTCTGCAAGGCCAGCAGGCCGAAGAGCCGGTCGCGCGTGACGAAGCCCAGCTGTACGGCGGCTTCGCCCAGGCGCAGCGGGTTCTGCGCGGTCGCGTCGCGGCACGCGGCGAGCCGCGACTCGTCCAGCACCCCGTATTTGAGCAGCGCCTCACCGAGGCGCTCGGCGGCGAGCGAGGAGCGGGCCGCTACCACGTACCCGCCGTCGAAGTAGATCGAGCGGCTCGAGCCGGGATCGAGGACCAGGAGCTCGCCCTTGCGCCCGGTCTGCCCGAGGAACGAGGCGATGTCGCAGAGCGCGCCGGGAGCGCGGATCTCGCCGGACAGAAGGCACGCGCGCGCGTCGCCGTCGCCGGCGTCACGCCGCATGTACACGAGGTCCGGCGGGGACGGCAGGACGTGGAAGCTGCCGCCGCGACCCTGCAGGCGTACGCGCGCCGTCTCGCCCACGGGACGGGCGACGCCCGAGGCGTCGATCTGGACGAGGTCGTCACGCCCTCCGGTCATGCGTGGCCTCAGGATACCGGAGGTGCGGCCCGGGGCCACGGATCCTGCGGATCGGCAGAGTCGTCACTGCGTGGTGAACGTCCAGTCGAACGACGCCGGGGTCGCCGTGATCTGCACGCGGTAGCGCGTCTGCGGGGTGAGCGGCGTGTTCGCGTACATCACGTAGTCGTCGAGCAGGAGCCCGTTGGACGCGGGATCTCCGGGGGCGATCCACTGGTGGGCAATCGGCGTGGAGCTGCCGTCGACCGTGAGCGTGTGCGCCGACACCGTGCCGTTCATGAGGAAGATCGTGATCGGGTAGCCGCTCGGGAACCCCGACGGGGGCGCGGGCGGGGTGGGGCCCTCGTTGCCGTCGAACGACGTCGGCACGCCCGTCTGCCCCGGGTACGGGTAGGTGCCCGTCACTGTCGCGGGCGTGGATGCCCCCGCGCCGATGCCGAAGTCCATCGTGTCGCACCCGGCGGCGCCGCCGTAGCCCACGTCGAGGATCCACGGGTTCAGCACGGGAGTGCGGTGCCAGACGCTGTCGATCCACATCTGCACGGCCGCGGCGCCGTCGTCCACGAACGCCATGTCCTCGAAGACCGCCGCCCCCGTGTACCCGGCCGCCACGTCGCGATCTCCGAAGTTCGCGGCGACGTACATCGAGCACCCCGAGACCTCCACGTGGGGGTTCGCGACGCACGACGCGCTGGCCTGGTTGGCCGCGAAGTAGGCGCAGTGATCGGCGGCGGCCGTGTCGAGCGTGCCCACGAGCGCCGCGCACGGCACGCCCATCGCGGCGCGCACTCCGTTCATCGCGCCGAGGGCCGCGGCGGCCTGCGCCGGCGCCCCGTTCGGGGGAGCGGGGCAGCTCGCGCCCCCCTCCGCACGCGGCGAGCCCCCCTCGATGGGCGCCGCATCGCCCTCGGCGCCTCCGCCCTCGGACGTGACCCCGCCGCCGTCAGGCGTGGTCCCACCATCGTCGCCCCCGGGGTTCGTGAAGCCTCCGGAGCTTCCCGACCCGCACGCGACCGCCGCGACCGACCAAAGCCACGCGCCCAGCGCTCTGCGCATGCTCCAAGCCTTTCACAGCGCGCGGCCGCCCGGAAGGGGGGCGCGGCGCCCACACGCCGGGCGCCGCGCAGGGACCTCGTCAGGCCTTCGCTTCGACCGCCTCGACCTCGATCTCGATCTCGACCTTCTCGCCGACCAGCACGCCGCCCGTCTCGAGGGCCTGGTTCCACTTGAGGCCGTAGTCCGCGCGGACCAGGCTGCCCTTGGCGACGAAGCCGACGCGCGAGTTGCCCCACGGGTCCTTGCCGCGGCCCGTCTCCTCGACGTCGAGCGTGACGCCCTTGGTGACGCCGTGCATCGTCAGGTCGCCCGCGACCTTGTAGTGCCCGGCGCCGGCGGCCTCGACCTGCTTGCTCTTGAAGGTGATCTTCGGGAACTTCTCGGCGTCGAAGAAATCGGCCGACTTGAGGTGGCCGTCGCGCTGCGCCTCGCGCGTGTCGATGCTCGCGACGTCGATCGACACCTCGACCGAGGACTTCCCGGGGGCGGCGGCGTCGAAGGCGAGCGTCGCCGACCACTTGCCGAAGTGTCCGCGGACCTTCGCGAAGACCATGTGGCGCACGCTGAAGCTGATGTCGGAGTGAGACGTGTCGATCGTGTAGGCGGTCATGTTCGTTTCTCCTGGCCGAGCAATCTAGGGCGCCTTGACCATCGTCGAAACGGATGAAAAGTCGATGTGTATCATCGGCTCATTCGATGGATGACGCCCCCGCCTCTGCCCCCGACGCCCTCACGCTCGACCAGCTCCGCCTCTTCCTCGCCGTCGTCGACGCCGGCAGCTTCTCCGCCGCGGCCCGTTCGCTTCGGCGCGCGCAATCGGCCGTCAGCTACGGCGTCGGCAACCTCGAGAAGCAGCTCGACGTGCAGCTCTTCGACCGCACGACGCGCACGCCCTCGCTCACGCCTGCCGGCCGGGAGCTCCTGACCGAGACGCGTGAGGCGTGCGCCCAGATCGACCACCTGCGCGCGCGCGCGCGCGGGATCCGCCAGGGCGTCGAGCCCACGCTGGGGCTCGTCGTGGACCACCTGTTCCCCGTGCGCGTGCTCGCGCGGGCGCTCGCCGCGTTTCGCCAGCAATTCCCCATGGTCTCGCTCACGCTCCACACCGAGGCACTCGGCGCGGTCTACGAGCTGGTCGCGCGCGGGGTCTGCGCGATCGGCATCGGCAACCCGGTGCCGCACGTCCCCGAGGGGCTCGCTCGCCGCCCCGTCGGGCGCGTCACGATGGTGCACGTCGCGGCGCCCGGTCACCCGCTCGGAAAGCTGCGCGGTGTGCTCCCCGCGCGCCGCGTGCGCGAGCACGTCCAGATCGTCCTCGCCGATCGGAGCCGCCTGACCGAGGGCCAGGACTTCGGCGTCTACACCGAGCGCAGGTGGCGCGTCATGGACCTGTCGACCAAGCACGCGCTGCTCCGGGCAGGTCTCGGGTGGGGCGGCATGCCGCTGCACCTGGTCGCCGACGATCTGGCGCGCAAGCGCCTGGTGCAGCTGCGCCTCGAGGAGGCGGATGCCGAGGCGCGCGAGGTGCAGCTCTTCGCGATCCACCGCACCGCCGAGCCGCCGGGCCCGGCCGCGACATGGCTGCTCGGGCACCTGGGCGCCCGCTCGATGTAGTGCCCCCCCGGGAGGGGCGCCGCGGCGCCGGTGCGCCCGCCTCGCGAGCTAGCTCCTGGGCGCGTATGGGCGACGCGACGCAGGGCCCGATCATGGGCGACGGGGCCCTGCGCAGTCGCTCACTCCGGCGCGGTCCAGACTGTCGACCGCGCCGCTGCTGCTCCCGCTGCCACTTCCGCTGGAGCCGCCGCTCCCGTCGTCGCCGCTCTCTCCGCTGGTCGAGACACCCCCGGCGCACGCGGCGAGCACGATCCCCAGCGCCCCGATCAGCGGCGTGGAGCCGCGCGTCGATGCACGCACGACCTCGCACTGTACCAGGCTGGCCCGTGGACAAGGACGCCGGCTCCCCTACCATCCCCCTACCTCGCGGCGCCGCGCCCCGGCACAATGATGCCTCATGACGATGACGAGGCGTACGAAACGCGCGGGCGCGTGTCTGGGGCTGGCGGTGCTCGCGCCGGCGTGCGCCGTCGGCCAGGGCGCGGCGGCCGACGCCGGTGGCGACGACGTCGCCTCGATGGATGCATCGGTCGTTCCCGACGCGGCGGCCGATGCCACGCCGCGCGACGCGCGCGCCGACGGTGGGGCGGCGAGCGACGGCGGCGGTCCGCGCGACGCGGCGGGCTCCGAGGCGACCGGCGACGCCGCGAGCGGCTGCATGGCGGGCGGGACGCAGACGTGCACGACGTCGTGCGGGAGCACCGGCACGCAGGCGTGCGCCGACGGGGGCTGGGGCGGGTGCGCGCCTCCAGCCGAGACGTGCGATCTGCAGGACGACGACTGCAACGGCCTCTGCGACGACGTCCTCGGCTGTCGCATCGGCGTCGATCGCTCGTACGACTCGAGCAGCCGCCAGCACTTCTACACGACGACCGACAGCGAAGCGTCCTGCTGCGGCTACGCCATCGAGCAGCAGTACGCGTACTACCTCTACGCGGCGCAGCAGCCCGGGCTCGTCCCGTTCTACCGGTGCCGCACCGCCATCGGGCATCTGTACACGACCGATCCTTCCTGCGCCGGTCAGACGTCGGAGGGCACGATGGGCTGGATCGCCACGAGCGCCGTCTGCGGCTCGGTCCCGCTCTACGCCCTGCACGACGCCACGTCGGGCGATCATCTCTACACGACGAGCTCCGCCGAGTCGGCGTCCGCGCAGAGCAGCGGATACACGCTCGACGGCACCGCGGGGTACGTCTGGCCCGCCGACTGCGGGGGCCCGAGCTGCACCTGGCCGAGCCCCATCGAACTCCGCGGGTCGACCCGGACGTCCGTCACCGGCTTTCCGACGGCGTGGTACGGCTTCCCGATCGCGGGCGCGCAGAGCTTCGCGTCGCTCACGGGGAGCGTGTCGGTCACCAACTCGGCGAACCTGTACGCCGAGGTCCTGTTCATCTTGCAGTACCTGCCCTCGGGCACGTGCACCGCGGGTCCGTGGCCCTCGTCCACGCCGGAGTACGGCCCGCCGGGCGCGCGCGCGCTGGGGCAGTTCATCGTCAAGGCGCCGACGCAGGGAACCTTCACGGTGCCGGTCTCGTTCACGCTTCCGGGCGGGCTGCCCATGTCGAGCTGCGTCTTGCTCGGCCTCAACGGCGGGCCCGTGTCCGCGTCGCACGAGGTCGTGTCGGCGGCGAACCTGTCGCTGACGTACGCGCCGCCGCAGGCAACGGCGCAGCAGGTGCTCGGGATGGGCGGGGAGTTCTGCTTCGGTCAGAGCTGGGGCTGCCAGGCCGCGACGACGAACGACTCCCAGTCCTTCGCGAACGTCACGCCCGTCCTCCAGGCGTCGCAGCTCGTCGCGCTCTACGGCGACATCAGCGACAGCACGTTCGACGGCACGAGCTCCTTCGGCGCGCCGCCGGCGGGAGCGTGGACGGCCACGAACGACTTCTTCGTCTATCACGGCTCCGAGTGCTCGAGCTTTGGGGTGGCCTCCGGAACGGCCGGACCGGGGGACTACTACGCGTCGATCCCGAACGACGCGATCCACCTGCTGTCGGTCCCGCTCTCCGGCAACGGCATCGGCGTGACGGAGACGCCCGTCTTCCAGTCGTTCTCGGGCGTCTCGCTGAGCGCCGGAGACTGTCTGGTCACGCTGTGGGGCCTGCAGGGCGGCGGCGGGTTCGACAACGAGACCCAGGTCTTCGCGCTGGTGCGCTGAGATCGGTAGCGCGGGCCCGTCCCCCTGCAACGTGTTCGGAACGTCGAGCCAGGTCTTGCCGGCGTCGACGCGCGCGATTCTCCGCGCGTCAGTCGGCAGGTGCGTCGGGCGCGGCGGCCTCGCTCGCGTCGTCCCCGGGCGAGGCGTCGGGCGGGCCGCCTCCGCCGCCCGAGTCGGGCGGTGCGCAGCGCCACACGGTGTCGGCCCAGCAGTACCAGGTGCCGCCGCACGACGGCTCCGCCGGCGCGAAGCACACGGCGCCCGCCGTGCAAGGCTCGGCCGGACATCCGGACGGGGGCACAGAGGTCTGCGTGTTGCCGCCGCCGGGCGAGCTGCTGTCGCACGCGGCGAACGCCGCCATGAACGCGAGATGGAGGGCTCCCGGGAGGGCACGCACGACGTCAGCCTAGCCGACCTTCGGCGCGCCGTGTCATGTGCGAGGAGCGCGCCGCAGAGGCTCACGCCGTCCCGAGGCCGCCGTTCTGCCCCTTCGCGCGCAGCGCCGCCTGCGCCGCGGCGAGGCGCGCGATGGGCACCCGGAACGGGCTGCAGCTCACGTAGTCGAGGCCGACGCCGTGGAAGAACCCGATGCTCGGGGGATCGCCCCCGTGCTCGCCGCAGACACCCAGCTTGATCTTGGCGCGCGCGCTCCGGCCGCGCTCCACGGCCATCTTCACGAGCGCGCCCACGCCTTCCTGGTCCACCGAGACGAACGGGTCCTTGGGCAGGATGCCGCTGTCGACGTAGGCCGGGAGGAACTTGCCGGCGTCATCGCGCGACAGGCCCATCGTCGCCTGCGTCAGGTCGTTCGTGCCGAACGAGAAGAACTCGGCCACCTCGGCAAGCTGCGCGGCCAGGATCGCCGCCCGCGGCAGCTCGATCATCGTCCCGAAGGCGAACGGCACCTTCTTGCCCCCGGCGGCGAGCTCGGCGGCGACGTGATCGACGATCGCGCGCGTCCGCTCGAGCTCGGCGCGCGTGATCGCCAGCGGGATCATGATCTCCGGGTGCACCTCGACGCCCTCGCCGGCGACCTGCGCGGCCGCCTCGAGGATCGCGCGCGCCTGCATCGCGTAGATCTCGGGGTAGGTGATCGCCAGGCGGCAGCCGCGGTGCCCGAGCATCGGGTTGAACTCGTGCAGGTCCCTGGTGCGCGCGGCGAGCTTGGCCACCGGCACGCCCATCGACCGCGACAGCTCCTCGAGCTGCCTGGTCTCGGTCGGCAGGAACTCGTGTAGCGGCGGGTCGAGCAGGCGGATGGTCACGGGCAGCCCGCGCATCTCCCGGAAGATCCCGACGAAGTCCTCGCGCTGGAAGGGCAGAAGCTTGGCGAGCGCCGCGGCGCGTCCCGTCGCGTCGTCGGCGAGGATCATCTCGCGCATCGCCTGGATGCGCTCCTCGTCGAAGAACATGTGCTCGGTCCGGCACAGGCCGATGCCCTCGGCCCCGAAGGCGCGCGCGGTGCGCGCATCGAGCGGCGTGTCGGCGTTGGCGCGCACGCGCGTCGTGCGCCCGGCGTCGGCCCACCCCATCAGCTCTCCGAACTCGCCCGAGAGCGCCGCGCTCACCGTCGGGACCGCGCCGTCGTAGACGTGGCCCGTCCCGCCGTCGATCGTGATGACGTCGCCCTTCTTGAGCGTCACGTTGCCCGTCGGCAGTCCGGCGTCGTCGTAGAGCGTGACGGTCATCGTCTGCGACTCGTAGTTGACGGCGACGGCGCTCACGCCGGCGACGCAGGGCTTGCCCATCCCGCGCGCCACGACGGCCGCGTGGCTCGTCATGCCGCCGCGCGCCGTCACGATGCCGCGCGCGGCCTTCATGCCGTGGATGTCCTCGGGTGACGTCTCGACGCGCACGAGGACGACCGGCTTGCCCTGGCCCGCGCGCCGTTCGGCCTCGTCGGCGTTGAACACGATGTGCCCGCTCGCCGCGCCCGGGCTCGCCGACAGGCCGCGCGCGAGCACCTTCTTGGGCGCGTGCGGATCGAGCGTCGGGTGGAGCAGCTGGTCGATCCCGCCCGGATCGACGCGCAGGACCGCCTCCTCCTTGGTGATGAGCCCCTCGCGCGCCATGTCGACCGCGACGCGCACCGCCGCCCGCGCCGCGCGCTTGGCGCCGCGGCACTGCAGCATGTAGAGGCGCCCGTCCTGGATCGTGAACTCCAGGTCCTGCATGTCGCGGAAGTGTCTCTCGAGCGTGCCCGCGATGCGATCGAGCTCGCGGTACGCCTCCGGCATGCGCACCTCGAGCGACTCGGACGCGCGGGCGCCCCCCTGCGACCGGAGCGGCATGGGCGTGCGGATGCCGGCCACGACGTCCTCGCCCTGCGCGTTGGGGAGCCACTCGCCGTAGAGCACCTTCTCGCCCGTCGACGGGTCGCGCGTGAAGGCCACGCCCGTCGCGCTCGTGTCGCCCAGGTTGCCGAAGACCATCGCCTGGACGTTGCACGCCGTGCCCCAGTCGTCGGGGATGTCGTGCATCTTGCGGTAGACGACGGCGCGGTGGTTGTTCCACGACGCGAAGACCGCCTCGATGGCCTGCCAGAGCTGCTCGCGCGGATCGCCCGGGAAGTCCTCGCCGGTCTCCTTCTTCACGATCGCCTTGAAGGCGGGCACGAGCGCGCGCAGCTCCTCGACCGGAATGTCGGCGTCGGGAACGGCGCGCTTGAGCTCCTCGGCGTTGAGGCGGGTGCGGTCGATGCCCTTCGTGACCGCGACACGCCCGCGCGCATCGTCGAGGGCGCGGTCGAACGGCTCCTTCGACAGGCCGAGCGCGATGCTCGCGTGCATCGCGATGAAGCGCCGGTAGGCGTCATAGGCGAAGCGGGGGCTGCCGCTGCGTGCCGCCAGGCCCTCGGCGACGGCGTCGTTGAGGCCGAGGTTGAGGACCGTGTCCATCATGCCGGGCATCGACGCGCGGGCCCCCGAGCGGACGCTGACGAGCAGGGGAGCCGAGGTGTCGCCCAGGCGCGCGCCCATGGCCTTCTCGAGGCGCGTCAGGGCGGCGTCGACCCCGGCGCGGACCTCGTCGGGCATCCGCCTCGTGCGCGAGAACGCGTTGCAGACCTCGGTCGACAGCGTGAACCCCGGGGGCACGGGCAGGCCCAGAGAGGTCATCTCGGCCAGCCCCGCACCCTTGCCGCCCAGAAGGTCGCGGCGTTTCGGGTCACCCTCTGCGCGCCCGTCACCGAAGAAGAAGACGCTCGTTCCCATGGGCTACCGACCTATCGAGCGGCGGCCTCCGGCGCAAGGGGCAGCCGGGCATCGATCAGCGCCGCGCCAGGGGGCTGCGCTACATCAGTGTCTTCAGATCCCGCACTGGCTGGGCACACCGCCGCCGCCGCAGACGGCCGGAGGCGTGCACGAGCCGCAGTCGATCTCGCTGCCGCACCCGTCGCCGTTGCGTCCGCAGTTGTAGCCGAGCTCTGCGCACGTCTTGGGGATGCACGTGCCGGCGTCGGGGTAGCCGCACTGGCCGTAGCCGCCGCCGCCGCCGCACGTCAGCGGCGCCTTGCACGTGCCGCACAGGATCTCCTTGCCGCAGCCGTCGCCCGCCGGCCCGCAGTTGATCCCCTGGTCGGCGCACGACTGCGGCTGGCAGGGCGGCTGCGGCCCCGGCACGCACGAGGCCAGGTTGAAGAGCATGAACTCCAGGGCCTTCTCCTGGGCCGTCATCGGCGCCATCGGGCACTCCGACGGGAAGGTCGCGCTGGTGATCTGCTGATCGACGACGTGGAAGTCGCTGAAGCTGACGCGCCCGCACTGCTGCGCCTGCGGCACGCCGACCGGCGTGAAGAAGTCGAACTGGAGCGTCTGCGACTGCGGCGACGTCGCGTAGATGAACTGCTCGGACGGCGACCGGACGGCGTTCACGTCCCACCGCGTGGCCTGCAGGATCATCTGGTCGGGGCCCGACAGCGCGCCGACGACGCCGAGCCAGGTGGCGAAGTCCTTCCCGGTCGCCGTGGACGTGTCGATGAGGCCGACCTGCGTGGTCGACGCGCCCGCGTTCGGGTTCCAGACGGCCATGTTCTGGAACGGCGGGTCGTTGTACAGCCACGTGTAGCTGTAGTGCGTCGCGAAGGCGCGCCCGCCGGCGCTCGTGTAGTCGATGAGGTTCTGCTGGTCGGTTGCCTGCTTGTCGATCGGCGTGCCCTCGCAGGGCAGAAGGACCTGATCGTACTGGGCCAGGGTCGTGGGGCTGCTCCAGAGCGACTCGGCGGGGGGGGTGGCGCCGTCGACGACGGCGCCGTTGGACAGGTACATCTGCACGCGCCCGCCGCCGCTCGGATCGGTGAACTCGCTCTGGTCGACGCCCATCTTCATGAGGACGCACTCGATCGCGTCGGCCATGCCGGTCGCGATGGCGGTCTTGGGGATGTCGCCCTCGGTGTGGTTGCGCGGCAGGCGCGTGAGGTCCGTCGTGAGCGCGGTGTTCGTGCACGCCGCGACCGCGGGGATGGTGACCTGACGGCGCCACCGCCCGAGCTGGATGACGAGCGGGATGTCGGCGCCCACGGGCACGTTCTGCAGCGTGAACGTCCCGTCGGGCGCCGTCTGCGTCTCGACCAGCGGAATCCCCGAGACCTCGCCGCCGCACTGGCTGCACGCGACGCCGGCGGGGAAGGGCTGCACCTTCGCGTTGGGGACGTAGACGAGCGCGTTGTAGACGGGATCGGGCGCGCCGAACTGCGGCAGCGTCCCGGCGACGACCGTCCCGGTGACCGTGGTGGTCCCCGACTCGCACTGGACCTGCTGCTGACAGAGGCCGTTGCACGCGGAGCCGCAGCGCCCGGGCGTCCCCGCCGCGCCGCAGATGAGCGGTGCCTGGCAGGTGCCGCACTGGAGCACGCCGCCGCAGCCGTCGGCCGCCGGGCCGCAGTCGAGCCCCAGGTCCGCGCACGTCTTGGGCGTGCAGAGCGGGCCGCCGTCGGGCCCCAGGCCCCAGCCGCCGCCGCACTTGCTGAAGCCGCCGACGCCGCAGATCTCGGGCGTCGGGCAGGTGCCACACTGGAGCAGCTCGCCGCAGCCGTTGCCGTTCTGCCCGCACTCGTAGCCCTGCTCGCGGCAGGACTTGGGCGTGCACGAGGCGTCGATGACGGGGGCGTCGGCGCTGTCCTCGCCGGCCTCCACGACGTCCACGCTGGCGTCGGGCGGAGGCTGCACCTCCTCCGGTCCCAGCAGGCCCGTGCGGCTTCCGCACGCGGCGACCCAGGTCAGCGACGCGAGCGCCGCGGCGAGAAGACTTCGGCTGAGGCGCCCCACGGGCGCGGACTGTACCTCAGGGGCCTTCCGCCCACCATGAGGCCGAGGCCTGGAGCCACCCGCCTCGCCCATCTCGCCTTCGCCGGCCATCTTCTCGATAATGGGCTCCCCCCTTGAACTTCGCGCTCGCGCCCCCGGCGGCCGGGCGCGGCCCAGGAGAGACCATGAGAACCCGCCTGCTCGATCCGCGCAGCCACGCCAGCCTGGCCGCGGCGCTGCTCGTCGCCACGACCGGCTGCCAGCACCGGGACGACACGCTGCCGCCGGGGGTGGTGGGCAGCACGCCGCACGACACCCTGGAGAAGGACATCAAGCCGATCGTCGTGCCCGTGACGTCTCCTCTGCCGGCGGCCCCCGTCCTCCGGTACGTCGCCGGCTCCACGGAGAAGCTCGAGCAGCTCCTCGGCGAGATCGACAAAGAGCGCCGGCAGCCCACCCTCTCGCAGACCTTCACGCGCTATCGGATCCGGGGGACCGACCTCGGCAACTCCTTCGAGCACGACGGCCGGGTCTACTTCCTGTTCGGCGACACCGTCGGCGCGCTCGGCGGCGCCCTGGACACCATGGCCACCACCGACGCGACCGATCCCGAGCGCGGCGTGCGCCTCGACTTCCTCACGCTGGGCGACCGCTACGCCACGATCAACCCCCCCGGTGTCTCGATGGGGCCGTTCGAGGTCCCGCTCGCCGGGATCGACATCGGCGGGCAGGCGTACGTGGTGGTCCGGAGCAACCACTCCGTCCCCGAGGGGTTCGTCCGCGACGTGGCGGTGCTCACCAGGTACACGCCCCCCGCGACGTTCCAGCCGCTGCGCACCATGTCGCGCCTGCCGACCGGGAAGTTCATCACGATGTCGATGCACCTGCAGACCGGCGAGATCCCGGGCCTGCCGCCCGGGGGCCCCTACGTCCTCGTGTGGGGTACCGGGAAGTACCGGGAGAGCGACGCGTACCTGTCCATCGTGCCGGCGGCCAGCCTGGAGACCGGCGACGGCACGCTCTACTACGCCGGCACCGATCCGTCTGGCGCCGTCACGTGGAGCAGCCACGAGTCGGACGCGGTGCCCATCGTCAAGGACGGCACCCTGGGCGACATCTCGGTCACCTGGTGCAAGGACCTGGGCCTGTGGCTGATGACCTACGACCACCGTCGTCCCCCGGGCATCTGGATGCAGTACTCGCGGACCCCCTGGGGCCCGTGGAGCGCGACGCAGCAGATCTTCGGGGCGAAGCGCGACCACGCGCTCGGCCGGTTCATCCACGACTCCGACGCCCCCACCGACGACGGGCTGGCGGGGCCGGTCATCGGCGAGGGCCAGAAGCACCCGCTCACGGTGCACGGCGGCGCCTACGCGCCGTACGTGGTCGAGCGGTGGACGCGGCTGCAGGGCTCGGAGCTCGACCTCTACTACGTGATGTCGACCTGGAACCCGTACGTCGTCGTGCTCATGAAGTCCGCGATGCAGGTGCAGTAGCGCCCACGCCGCCGCGCAAGCGTCGGCACGTCGGGGGTGGATCCTCGGGTGGATCCCCGCGTGCTACCGTGATCCTCGATGCGCGCGCGCGCTCTCGTCCTGCGGACCCTCACGGCCGTCGCGCTCGTCGCCGGAGCGGCGCGCGCCGACGACGACGGGCCGGGGCGCAGGGCGCCCGTCGTCGTGGCCGCGATGGGCGACTCGCTCACCGACGCCCGCGCGAGCGGCGGCAAGTTCCTCGACCTGCTCCGGGCGCGGTGCCCGAAGAGCCGCTTCGACAACTATGGCAAGGGCGGGGAGATGGTGAACCAGATGCGCCATCGCTTCGTCGACGGCATCTTCGGCCCCGGCAAGCCCGCCTACACGCACGTCATCGTCTTCGGCGGCGTGAACGATCTCTACAGCGACCTCACCGCGGGGCGAACGCCGGCGCGCATCGAGCGGGATCTCGCGGCCATGTACGCGGAGGCCCACCGCCGTGGCGCCAAGGTGGTGGCGGTGACCGTCGCGCCATGGGGCGGCTTCAGGCACTTCAACGCCTCGCGGAGCGCGGCGACGCGCGAGGTCAACCGGTGGATCTTCGCGCAGCGCGAGGCCGGCGCGGTCGACGCCGTGGTGGACGCCTACGGGCTGCTCTCGTGCGGGGATCCGACGAAGCTGTGCCCGGCCTTCCTGCCGCCGTTCAACGACGGCCTGCACTTCGGGGCCGAGGGGCACGCGCGCCTCGGCGAGGCCCTCTTCGCGCAGGTGTTCTCGGGATGCGAATGAGGCGCTCGCGAGCGGGCTCCGGAGCGGCGCGGCGCGAGATGCCTCTTGTCAGCGGTGGTCGTGGTCGCCCGGGCGCCGGACTCGACCGCGGAGTAGCCTTCCGGGCGGGCCGGAAGGCCCCGGGAGCGGTGAAGCGAGATGCTGGAGACCTACTTTGCCGGCGCGCACCGGACGGGCGAATCGCTCCTGCACCTCGAGATCGAAGCGGTCCTGCACAACCCGATCATCGACGGTCTGCTGACGACGCTCGACGGGCTGGTGGCCGTGCTCGACGACAACCGTCAGATCGTCGCCATCAACCAGGAGCTGCTGTCGTTCGCCGGCCTCTCGTGCCCCGAGGAGGCGCTCGGCCTGCGGCCCGGTGAGGTCTTCGAGTGCGTGCACGCTCACGAGACGTGCGCCGGATGCGGCACGAGCCGGTGGTGCTCGACGTGCGGCGCGGGGGTCGCCATCACGGCGAGCCTGGCCACCGATCGCGCGACGGATCGCCTCTGCGCCATGCGGATCCAGCGCGACGGCGCCGAGCGCGATCTCTTCCTGTCCGTGCGCGTGTGCCCCCTGCGCATCGACGAGCACCGCTTCCTCCTGCTCGTCATGCGCGATAGCACGCGCGATCAGGAGCGCGCGGCCCTCGACCGCGTCTTCTTCCACGACATCAACAACATCCTGACGGGGCTGAGCGGCAACGCCGAGGTCCTCCGGCTCGCGTCCGCAGGCGAGGTCGGGGAGATCGCCGGGGACGTGGTGGCGCTGGTGCGGCGGCTGCACCAGGAGATGGCGATCCAGCAGGCCCTGACGAGCGTCGACACGCTCGGGTACACGCCGCGCCCCGAGCCAACCTCGGCGGCCGCGGTGCTCGAGGATCTGCAGCGCATCTTCGCGCGCCACGCCGCGTCGCGCGGCCTCTTGCTGCGCTACGAGCGGCCCGACGGGCCTCTCCCGCTCGACGTCGACGTCACCCTGCTCGTGCGCGTCCTCTCCAACATGGTCACCAACGCCTGCGAGGCGAGCTCGCCGCCGGACGAGGTTCGCGTCTGGTCGGCGGCCCGCGACGGGAGCGTCCTCTTCTCGGTGTGGAACGCGCGACCCATCCCGCCCCAGGAGCAGCTCCGGATCTTCCAGCGCAACTTCTCCACGAAGGCAGGGCGCGGTCGCGGGCTCGGGACCTACTCGATGAAGCTGCTGGGGGAGACGTACCTCGGCGGACGCGTGACGTTCCGCTCGCGCCCCGGCGAGGGGACCTCCTTCTCGATCGCGCTTCCGCGCTCGGCGGCCGCGCGCCCTGACGCCGGGAGCGCCTCCCCCCGCTAGCTGATCTCGGGCCGCGGCCCCGCCGGCGTCCGCTCGTCGCGGTCCACGGTCACGACGCGGTTGCGCCCGTCGACGTGCACGACGCGCGGGCGGCCCGCCGCGGCCTCCTCGGCGGTCATCCACCCGTAGGCGGCGAGGATGACGAGGTCGCCGGGGCGGACCAGGTGCGCCGCGGCGCCGTTGATGCCGATCTCGCCCGAGCCGCGCACGCCGGGGATGACATAGGTGGACAGGCGCGCGCCGTTGGTCACGTCGTAGATGTCGATCTTCTCGTTTTCGAGCAGGCCCGCGGCCTCCATCAGCTCGACGTCGATGGTGATCGAGCCGACGTAGTGCAGGTCGGCGCGGGTGACGGTGGCGCGGTGGATCTTCCCGAGCAGGAAATGTCTGAGCACGACGAGCCTCCGGTCGGGGCCGATGCGGTCCCCGCCGACCGGGAAGATGATGCCAGGCGAGCGGCCGGTCAATGGCGCGGCGTCACCTGTCGCTTCGTACAGGCGACCGCGCGCACGGACGGGGCGTACCTTGGGCAGCATGGCGCGAGTGACGTTCGAGGGGGCCCGCTACCCCCTGCGGGTCCAGCGCGTCCTTGCGGGCCGAGATGCGCGAGCGCGGCTACCTCCTGCCGTGTCAGTCGCGCCCCGAGGGGGATCTCGCGCTCGAGCGCCCGCGCGACGGCGAGCTCTTCGTCCGTGCCCGCGTCCACGCCAAGACGTCGCTCTCGAGCCAGGTCGTGCGGCTCCTGCTCGAGCCGGAGACGAACCTCGAGGTGAAGCCGGAGGGCGAGGTCGAGGTCCAGGGGCCGGTCGGCGCCTCGTACTACGACCCGGCTTCCCGCGCGCGCAACCTGCTGCTGCTCGGCACGGGCACGGGCGCCTCGCCGCAGGGTCAGGACGCCGAAAGCGCAGCGGACACCTTCGCAGCGCACTTCATGCTCCCATGAGTCGGCCATTCGAGCATCCGCGCCAAGGCTGGCGACCCTCTCGACCATGAAGGCCACGTGGCACGCCTCGGTCGCGGCTCTCGGCTTCCGGCTCCACGAGCTGGGGATCATGTCCGACTGGCACTACCGACGCTTCAACATCGAGCTCTCTCGTCGGGGTCGCGCGAACGAGCCCGCGCCGCTACCACGGGAGACCTCGGCAGTCCTGCGCAAAGCGCTCCAGGTGCTCGCAGAGGATGGGATTGGGCTGAGGGAGATCGCGAAGGAGGTCGCGCCCCTCGATGCAGCACACCGCGCACCAGCTGAAGACGTTTTCAGAGCAGTGCTCCCGGCGACGGGCAGGCGCGGGGGCCGCTCGCCGCGTGCGCGGACGCGGCGCTCCGCCGAGGCACCGTGCGCGCGCTCTCGTCGTCGGCCGAGCCGGAGGAGGAGCCGGAGGCGACGGTCCTGGCGCCGCCGTCGTCCACCGGCGCCGTGGACTTCGAGGGCTTCAACCTCGACGCCAGCGTGCGCATCGAGGCGGGCGACGACCTCGGGCGCGAGCGGCTCTGTCGCTACGGCGCCCGCCCTGCGTTCTCGCTCGAGCGCCTCCGCTGGCTGCCCGGCGGCCGCCTCGCGTACCGGATCAAGAAGGTGCGCGGCGGCGCCAAGGCGCGCGTGATGACGCCGCTCGAGCTGCTCGCGCGCCTGTCGGCGCTCGTGCCGCCGCCGCGCTACCCGCTCGTGCGCTACTCGGGTGTGCTCGGGCCGCGCTCGTCGTGGAGGCGAGAGGTCGTGCCGCGGCCGCCTCGTGTACCGGATCGTGAACAGCTCGCCGCCGAGGCCGCGCCCACGACCGTGCGCGCGTGCCGCGCGCGGAGCGACGGCGGCGACCCCGTCGACGCGGCCTCGAAGCCAGGCTCGGATCGACGCCTACGATACGGGCGTCTGCTGGCAGGCCCCGATCGTCTTTCACGCCGAAGATCAGGAAGCCGCCTCCAGGGCTGTTGGCGAAGGCTGCATGCCGCTGGTCGTGTTCGTCGCCAAGAAGCGTCATCAGTTGCCGTTCGTCTTGGCGCTCGATGACGATGAGGGGGAAGCCGTAGCTGGCTTGTAGACGATGCAGGTGGCCCGGTAGCCCTTCAGGGTCGTGATGTCGCCGCTGCCCCCGGCTACATCCCCCACGACCGCATTGTTGGACCCGTTGATGATGATCGCGTCGCAGCCCCTGTTGGCTGCATATGCCCGTAGCTTCGCGACGATCTGCGTCGAGCCGTCGGTGCTGTAATTGCTCTGTTGCTGCGCTTCCAGCATCGCGACCTCGATGAACGGCTGCGACGGGGGCGTCGTGAACACCTCGACCTTGCTCGGGTCGCGCGGCGTCATGGGTCCAGGAGGCGAGTTCAGGGGCGTCTCGCTGATCGAGGTACCGCACCCTGAAAGACCCAGGGCGACGATGGCGAAGGCGCACAGCTTGGAGCGATCGACATGCATGGCGCGATGACTGTCTCCCCTCTCGAATGCAGCACGGGGCTGCGTGGAACGACGATATCGAGCCGCGCTCCGCTTTGCTAGCCGTCGAAAGACAGGCAGCGCTCATCCTGTCCAGTCGAGCCTCTCCGTGATGATCGGCGGCGCCACTTGATAGCGCGCTCCGCGCTTCTTCTTCCAGGGAGTGCGCCGTTCCAGTGCCATTGAACGCCGCATGAGCCCCTAAGGGACGTTGGACCAAGCCGCTGCGCGGCAGCCGAGTCGACCTGCCGACCCGTGGCGCGCGCCTGAGCGCGTTGATCCCATCGAGGTGAGCGCGCGACGGAGAGTTTCGGCGCAGGGAGCGATCCTGGAGATCTGCGGCGTCCGGCAGTCGGGCGCCCCGGTTCCGGGAGAGCGCCATGACCATCGACGAGACACTGGAGCGGGCCTTCGACCTTCGAGGCACGCCACCGACCACGCGAAGGACCTACACGAATTGCATCCATGTATTCGAGAAGTTCGTCGGCCAACCCGTCACCGAGCTCGGTCGGCAGGAGGTCGAGCAGTTCCTCCTGCACCTGGTTCGCGATCGCCGGCTGAGTGCGTCGCCTTCTGGAGCGTCGCGGTCGGAGGCGTGGGGGTCGGGAAGTACGCGTTGCCGGTCACCGCCCGCACGATGCCGGTCGCGTACGTGACGAGGGCCGGCACGTTGCGCGGCAGGCTGAGGACGGCGAGAGCGCGG
>JAJYCT010000432.1 GCA_021778125.1 Myxococcales bacterium | reverse complement strand
AGATCGGTCGCGTCGCGGCCCACCGGCGCGCGCTGCGCGGGCGAGACCTCGCCGCGCCTGCGCGGCGGCTCCTCGGTCGCGGCCGTGGCGCCGAAGGCGATCGTGCCGATCCGATCCTCGGCGTGCATGGAGGTCTCGGCGAGCTGCAGCTCCGCCCGGACGCGCGCGCCCGCGCCCGGGACCAGATCGATCGACCGGGATCGGTCCACCGTCACGACGACGGCCATCCGGTCGAGCGGCCAGCCGAGCTCCGGCTCCGCCACCACGAGGCCCGCCGCGAGCGCCGCCGCGGCCGACAGCGCGGCGACGAGGACCCTGCGAACGCGCCCCATCCGGAGCGGCAGGCGCGAGACTCGCACGCCGAGCCAGACGGCGAGCGCCGCCACGAGCGGGAGCATCCTCGGCTGCCGGAAGCGCAGGACCGCCTCGTGCGCCAGGCCGACGTCGACGAGGCCCTGGTAGACGATGAGCGCCGCCCCGGCGAGCGCGACGAGGGCCCCCGAGGGGCGGAGCGTGCCGCGTCGCCGCGTCGCGATCGCCCACGCGACGAGCCCGAGCGCCAGCACCACGCCCAGCGCCAGCATCCAGGTCCGCCCCAGCGAGAGCGTCACGGCGCCGTCGCCCCCCGCGAGCGCCGTGGCCGCGTGACCCAGAGCACGTCGAGGGCGAGCGCCAGGGCGGCGAGCGCGGCGAGCGAGGGCACCCAGGCCTGCCGGCCCTCGGCGTCCCGCGACGGGCGCTGCACCGTGGACCCGGGCGCGGCCTCGACCGTCACGGGGCGAGGCCGCACGTCGCTCTCCGCGGCGCTCGTCAGATTGACGGCGAGCCGCAGGGACCCGACGTGCGGCTCGCTCCAGCGCACGTGGTAGAGCCCCGCGCGGTCGAGCACGGGTAGCGCCGCCACCCCGTCGCGAACCGGCAGCTCGCGCTCGAGGGCCCCGGGCCCGTCGAGCGTCACCTTCGACGTGCCGGCGGGGACCTGCACGCGCGCGGCGTCGCCCGTGCGCAGCGGCCCGGCGGCGCCCTGCAGTCGGTGCGCGCGCGCGAGCTCGACGACGTTGCGCACGAAGAGCACGAACGAGGCCTGGAGGGGCCAGTCGCTGTCGCCGACGTCGAACCCGACCAGCGTGGCGGTCCGGCCGGGGACCGAGGCGTCGGCGATGAGCGTCGCCGACGCCGCCCGGACGAGCGCCGCGCTCGCCCCCCGGGCCTCGAGCGCGCGGGCCCTCGCCACGTGGACGCCGTCGAGCGTGAGGAAGCGCAGCCGCGGATCGCCGGTCTCCCACGAAGTGACGCCGGGGTCGTCGACGGGCGCGCCGACGTGGACGCCGAGGCAGTCACCGGCCGGCGGAGCGAGGACCAGCACATCGCCGCCGGGCAAAGGCGCCGGGCAGGCGCCCTCGACGATGACGAGCGCGTCGGGGTCGACGTTCACCGTGGCGAGCTGCGCGAGCGTCAGGCGGCGCAGGTCGACGTCGGGATCGGCCTCGACGGCGCGCGACGTCCACGACGACGACGACGACGCGGACGCGATCACGACCGGGGTCCGCGGGGAGGCGGGTACGCGGCCGAACGCGACGTCGTCGAACGGTGCGGCGTCCCCCGGCGACAGGCGCACCAGCAGCCCCCGACCGTGATCCTCCGGCCGGGGCTCGAACGACAGCACGACGGGCTGCTTGTCCTCCGCGCCCAGGCGCAGCCGCCGCGACGCGACCGGCTCGCCCTGCCCCTCGAGCGAGAGCGTGACGTAGGCCTCGCGCGGCCGAGAGGCCCAGCTCTGGATCCTCGCGAAGACCTGCACGTCTTCGCGGCGCGTGGCCGCGTCGACGCCGGGACGGACGTCGACCTGCACGAGGGCCGCGTTGTCCTCGGCGTCGCCCACGGTCACGACGTCGACGGGCAGCCCCGCGACGACCAGCGGCCCGGCGCGCGCGAGCGCGCCGTCGGTGACGAGCACGAGGCGCCCGCGCCCCCCGAGCGACCGGAGCCGGTCCGCCGCCAGCGCGACGGCCACGGGCAGGTCACCCTCGACCTCCGCGGCCTCGACACGCGCGATGGCGGCCTGCAGGCGCGCCACGTCGCGCTCCGGCGGCGAGACCACGAGGCCCTCGCGTCCCGCCTCGACGATCATGGCGTCGGCCCCCGATGACAGGTGCGCGACGGCATCGCGCGCGGCTCGCCGGGCGGCGTCCATCCGCGTCTCGGCCCCGGACGGGCCGCCGAGGCGCGTGGCCATCGACGCGCTCGCGTCAATCACGATCGCGACGTGGTCGCCGTCGAGCGAGCCGCCGCGAGACGACGGCCGCGCCAGCGCGAGCGCGAGGGCCGCGAGCGCGAGCAGCTCGAGCAGCAGCGTCGTCTCCGGCAGGAGCCTGCGCCAGGGGTGCCTGGCCACGAGATCGCGCTGCGCGGTCGCCCAGAGCCACGTCGAGGGCACCCGCTGGCGGCGCCGCCGGATCCTGAGGATGTAGAGGACGACCAGCGGCGCCACGCCCGCGAGCAGCAGCAGGCCCCTGGGATCGAGCAGGTGCAGCCCCCCCATGGCTCAGTCCACCGCGCGCAGCGTGAGGCGCCGGACCGTGTCGAGCAGCGGCGCCGTGGTGGGGGCGAGCAGGTACGTCGCGCGCAGGCGCCGCGCCGTCGCGCGGAGGTCCGCCAGCAGGCCGTGGAGGCGGCGCTGGTAGGCCTCGAGCGCGCGGTCGTCGAGCGTAACGTCGACCACCTCGCCGGTCTCGGCGTCCTCGAGCGCGAGGTCCCCCTCCCACGGGGGCGACAGCTCCTCGGGGCTGAGCACCTGCACGAGCGCCAGCTCGTGGCCCCCGGCGGCCGCCCGGTCGAGCGCGCCGGCGACCGGGCCGGCGTCGAGGAAGTCGCTGATCACGACCAGCATGCCGGGGCGCGGCGCGCGCCTCACGAGCCCTTCGACCGCCCGCGCGAGATCGGTGCCCGCCTGCACGCCGACGTCCTCGAGCTCGCGCAGCAGGCGCGTCAGGCCGCCCCGCCCCCGCAGCGGCTCGCGCACGCGCACGAGGCCCTCGGACGCCACCGCGACCTGCGCGCGCTCGCTCGACGCGAGCGCCATGTACCCGACGGCCGCCGCGAGGCGCTTGGCGACCGAAAGCTTGGAGGGCTCGCCGAAGGCCAGCGACGCGCTGGCGTCGAGCACGAGGCGGACGACGACGTCCTCTTCGGCGCGGAACAGCTTGAGCACCGGCTCGCCGGTGCGCCCGAAGGCGAGCCAGTCCATGCGGCGCAGATCGTCGCCCGGGGCGTACGGGCGGTGCTCGAGGAACTCGGCGCTGCTGCCCCGGCGCGACGCGATGCGGTCTCCGCCCGCCCCGGAGCGCGCGCGCACGAAGAGGCGCCGGCGAAGGGCCTCGAGCTCGCGCGCGAACGCCGGGTCGAGCAGGTCGCTCACGGCAGCGGCCCCTCCTCCGCGCGCAGCGCCTCGTCGGCCGCGCAGGCCGCCTCCTCGAGGTCACGGACCCCCCGGCGGCACCGGTGCGCGGCGGCGCTCGTGAGCACGATGCCGAGCAGCGCCCACCCGAGCGAACAGGCTGCGCCGATCTCCGGGACCGGAAGCGACGAGCGCGCCGAGGGCGTGGTGTCGAGCCACCCGACGACGTAGAGCGCGAAGAAGGGGCTCGGCGCCCCGAGGGCGAGCCACGTTTCGGCGTGTCCCCGGGCGAGCGCCCCGCCGATGGCCGCCACCACCCAGGGACCGGCCGACACGAGGAAGAGGATCGCCGCCGCGACCATCCGCGCGACCCACGGCGATTGCCCCCGCGAGCGCAGCCACGAGAGCAGCCCCGTGAGGAAGAGCAGGAACCCGGTTGCGTACAGCGTGAAGAAGAAGAGCTCCTCGAACGTCGAGAGGCGCACGCCGGGCGCCCCGAAGAGGTGCACGAGCGCTGCGTCGGCCGCGGCCGCGAGCGCGAGGCCCAGGACGCCCAGCGTCGAGACCAGGACCGCCGCCCCCGGCAGCCCCGGCCCGAGGAAGCGGCGCAGGGCGCCGGCGTCCTGCCGGTCCCAGTGCACGCGCACCCGTCGCGAGGGGCCCGCCGGCTCCGCCGCGAAGAGGAACGCGCAGAACGAGAGGAACAGCGACAGCGCCCCCAGGCCCGCGACGGACAGCCACCGGCGGGCGTCGTCGTCGCCCGCCACGGCGGGCGGGACGGCCGTCCCGAGGGCGACCAGCGGGGCGCAGAAGAGAAACCAGCGCTTGAGACCCGTCGAGCGGTCGTCGGCCTCGCCGCTCATGTTGGCCACGGTGCTCTCGTAGAAGAACCAGCCCGGCGTCACGATGACGAGCAGCGGCAGCGCGACGAGCAGGAGAACGTACTCCAGCCCGAAGCGGGCGCGCGAGTACGCCAGCGGCAGCCACACCGGGAAGGCCTCCGGCACGTCGGCGAAGA
>JAJYCT010000431.1 GCA_021778125.1 Myxococcales bacterium | reverse complement strand
TGCTTGAGGACCGTGGCGAGCATGCGGGGTCGGGGGAAAGTAGTGCGCGGCGGACCGAAACGCCAGGATCAGCGTGGGTTCAGAGCCAGCCGCTCTCGCGGTACCAGTGCACGGCCTTCACCACGCCCTCGCTCCAGGGGACCTGGGGCGCCCAGCCGAGCTCCGCGCGCGTGGCCTCGGACGAGCAGACCCAGTGCTGCAGCAGCATGCTCGCCTTCTCGCGCGTGAGCATGACGGGGCGCCCGCTGACGCGGCCGAACGCCTCGACGCCGCGCGCGACGGTCATGAGGAAGGGCACCGGCAGGTTCGCCCGGAGCAGCGCCTTCTTGCCCAGCGCGCGCTCGGCGTCGGCGAGCATGTCGCGCAGGGCGAGCGGGCCGCAGCCGTCGTCGACGAAGTACACCCGGCCGCTCGGCACGTCGGCGTCGAGCGCGCGCAAGCACGCCCCGGCGGCGTCGGTCGCGTAGACCCACACGCCCTTGGCGTGGCCGCCGTCGACCAGGGGCAGCAAGCCGCGCTGGATCGACCTGAACGCCTCGAAGATCTCGCCGTCGCGCGGGCCGTAGATGGCGCCGGGGCGCAGCACGACCACGGGCACCTCGTCCCGGGCCGCGAGCGCGACCTTCTCGGCGGCGAGCTTGCTCCGCCCGTAGGTGGTGACGGGGTTCTCCTGCGTCACGGGCACCGGGGCGCCGTCCTCCGAGGGCCCCGCCGCCTCGAGCGAGGAGACGAGGACGAGGCGGCGCAGCGGCCGCCCGCGCGAGCGCACCGCCTCGACGAGGTTCGAGGTGCCGCCCACGTTGACGGCGAAGAACTCGTCGGCGCTGCGGGCCTTGACGATGCCCGCGCAGTGCACGACGGCGTCGACGTCGGCGACGGCCTCGCGCACCCGGTCGGCCTGCTCGACGCTCCCCTCGAAGAGCTCGACGTTGGGGAGCTTCGACAGGAGCTTGGTGTTCGACGTCTTGCGCACCAGCGCGCGCACGGTGTCGCCGCGCGCCGAGAGGTGCTCGGCGACGTGGCCGCCGAGGAAGCCCGTGGCGCCCGTGAGGAGGACTCGCATGGGGGGAGGGTTTACAGAAAGATGGGAAGAACCGGAAGCGGAGGGCGACCCCGAGACGCGCCTGCGGCCTTCGCTCTCCCGCGAGGCCCGGTGGCCCAGGCGGAAGGTCCACTGGACGTCCGCGCACGGCGGTCGAGGCCGCGCGCTAAGGCTTTAGCCCGGCGCTACGCCGGCAGCTCGCGCTCGTACACCCGGTACGTCTTGTAGTGCTTGGCCCCCATCATCGCGATCCCCGCGTTGACGCGCCCGTTGTCCTC
Source organism: Myxococcales bacterium (assembly GCA_021778125.1). Classification (GTDB taxonomy): domain Bacteria; phylum Myxococcota_A; class Polyangia; order Polyangiales; family Polyangiaceae; genus Palsa-1150. The sequence continues at coordinate 3,095 of JAJYCT010000431.1, read as the reverse complement.
GAGCGTCCACGACAGCTCGCCGCGCTCGATGCCCAGGCGCTTCGCGCCGTCGTTCATCTCCCCGTACATGAAGACGCTGAGCGCCGCGTACTTGCGGACGTTGCGCCACTTCTTGCGGATGCCGAGCAGGATGAGGCGCGCGCTCTTGGGGCCCTGGATCTTGAGGCGCCAGAGCAGCTTGCCCAGGCCGAACGGGAAGAGCTTGCCGTTCATGTCGCGAACGAGCTCGTTCAGGTTGGGCAGCGCGATGGCCATGCCCGCGGGCTCGCCGTCGATGTTCACGATGCACGTGATGTCCGGCATGAGCAGCAGGCGGAAGTCCGAGGCCATCTTCTTGACCTCGGCGCGCGTGAACGGGACGAACCCCCAGTTGTCGCTCCACGTGTCGTTGAAGAACTCGACGAGCAGCTCCGTGTCCTGGTCGATCGTCTTGAGCGACGCCTTGCGCACCGTGATCTCGGGCAGCGCCTTGATCTCGTCGCGCGCGCGCTGCACCCGCTTGTTGAGCTCCCCGACCGTGTAGCTCCACGCGTAGACGTCCTTGGCCTTGGCGTAGCCCGCCTTCTCGATGAGCCCCCCCTGGTAGGGCCGGTGGTGGGGCATCATGATGTACGGAGGCGTGTCAAAGCCCTCGACGAGGCAGCCGAGCTCCTCGTTGATGTTGAGCGAGACGGGGCCGCGCGCGCGCTTCATGCCCTTGCCGCGCAGCCAGGCCTCGGCGCGGGCGAGCAGGCCGGCGGCGACCTCCGCGTCGTCGACGGTGTCGAGGAACCCGAAGAAGCCGGTGGCGTCGTTGTAACGATCGAGGTGCTCGCGGTCGACGCTCGCCGAGCAGCGACCGACGGGGGAGCCGTTGCGGTACGCGACGAAGAGCGCCGCCTCGCCGTGCTCGAAGAACGGGTTCTTCCGGGGGTTCAACCGATCGCCCAGGTCCATGTCGAGCGGGCGAACGAAGGCCGGATCGCCGCGGTAGACGTAGTCGACGACGTCGAGGAAGTCGCCGATGCGGCCACCGAGCGGGAGCTGACGGATGTCGACGGTCATGGCCGCCACGGCTAGCACAGGAGGCCCCCGGCCCCCCACCCGGCTCGAGCGGGGCTCACAGAAAGATCAGCAGCGTGGGCCGGCGCCCCTTCCCGCCGCTGCGCGCTTCTACTTCCTCACGGCCGCGTAGAAGAAGGCGTCGCCGCGCTTCACGCGGACCAGGATGCCCCCGCTCCTCGCGGCGTCGGCGACCTGCGCGGAGGTGGGATCGGCCACGCCGTTGCACTCGACGATGACGTCGCCGGCCTTGAGGCCCTCGCGATCGGCGACCGAGCCCGGGACCACCTGCGTCACGATGGGCAAGGGACGGCTGCCGAGGCCGAGCTGCGAGACCTGCGACGCGGCCAGATCGCGCACGACCAGGCCCAGGCCCTGGTGCGGCTGCACCGGCATCTGCGCGGGGGTCGCCGCCACCGGGCGCTCCGGGCGCTCGACGAGCGTCGCCCGGGCGCCGTAGTGGCCGCCCTTGCGGACGATCTCGAGGGCGAGCGACTGCCCCGCCGCGGCCTCGATCGTCTGGCGCACCAGATCGTGCGCGTCGGTGACCGGGTGGCCGGCGAGCGACACGATGACGTCGCCCGGGCGGATGTTCGCGCGGAACGCGGGGCCGTCGTCGGCGACGTTGTTGACGAGCGCGCCGGACGCCGACGGGAGCTTCATCGCGGCGGCCAGGTCGGGGGTGACGTCCTGGACGCCGACGCCCAGCCAGGCGCGCGAGACGTGGCCCGTCCTGAGGATCTGGCCGGCCACGCTCTGGGCCATGTTGCTCGGGACCGCGAACCCGATGCCCTGGCCGCGCCCGACGATCATCGTGTTGATGCCGAGGACCTCGCCCTGCAGGTTGCAGAGGGGGCCGCCCGAGTTGCCGGGGTTGATGCTCGCGTCGGTCTGCAGGTAGTCCTCGATCGCGTTCATGCCGAGACCCCCACGTCCCTTCGCGGAGAGCACGCCCGCGGTCACGGTGTAGCCCAGGCCGAAGGGCGAGCCGATGGCCACGACCCACTCGCCGACGCGCGCCGCCGACGAGTCGGCGAACTTCGCCGCGGGCAGGCCGGTGGCCTCGATCTTGATGACCGCGAGATCGGTCGCCGGATCGCGCCCCACGAGGCGCGCGGGCAGCGTGCGGCCGTCGCGCAGGCGCACGTTGATCGTCAGGGCCTCCTCGACGACATGGTTGTTGGTGAGGATGGCGCCGTCGGGCGACAGCACCACGCCCGAGCCCATCCCGCGCGCGACGGGCTCGTCGCCCGAGCCGTGCCCGAAGAAGCGCGCGAGCACGTCGGCCTTCTCGTCGCGGGCCGTCACGTCGATCTGCACGACGCTGGGGCTCGCCCGATCGGCCACCGCGACGAACGCCTCCGACAGGCGCTTCGCCTCGGCCGTCGAGGCCTGGACCTGCGCCGGCGACGGCAGCGCGGCCGCGGGGCGCGGCGGTGCGGCGCCCTGCGCGAGGGCGGACGACGGGGGCACGACGACGGTCAGCGCGAGGCAGAGCGGGAGAAGGCGCAAGGGAAGATTCATCGAGGCGGCCCCCAGCGCAGGGTAGTCCCGCGAGGGCCGCGGGCAAGTTCGAGCGCGGAGCCCGCCGGTCGGCGCGAGGGCGACCGTCACGCGCGCCGCAGCACGACGCGCGACCACGGCGCGGCGCCCGCCGCGAGCGCCGCGTCGTACAGCTCCGTGCCGGGGGCGGACAGGTCGGTGAGCTCCATGTGCGGCGCCGGCGCCGTCTGCGCGAGGGCCATGCGCGACGCCAGCGCCAGCAGCGGCGTCACCACGGGGCCCGCCGCGCACGCGGGATCGATCGCGAAGCGCCCGAGCAGCGCGCGGCGCATCGGCACGAAGGGCGGCTCGAGCGTGTGGACGGTGAACGTCGCGGCCCCGCGCACGGTCCCCTGGGCGTCCACCGCCACGAGCGTCGCCGGATCACGCGGCTGGCCGCTCGCGTCGGCGCCCAGGTGCGCCGCGATGGCGCCGACCCGTGTCGCGTCCACGGCGCGCGGACCGTCGAAGCGAGCGTCCCCCGAGGCGCGCCGCCGCGCGGCGAGCGCCCC
>JAJYCT010000430.1 GCA_021778125.1 Myxococcales bacterium | reverse complement strand
CCGCCACGAGGCGGGGATCCTCTCGCTCGATCCCGACCTCGCCCGCGAGGCGCTCTACGCCGACTGCGACGAGGCCGTCGCCGAGTGGGCCCTCGCCAACCTCTCGACCCAGACCCTGGCCAGCTTTCGCAGCCCCCGGACGGCCCCGCCGGTCGAGGTGCCCACGACCTACGTGGTCTGCACCCTGGACGCGGCGATCGACCCGATCTTCGCCGCGTACGCGAGCGGCCGCGCGCCCGGGTGCGCCGTCGGCGTCTACCGCGCTGGCGAGGTCGCCTTCGCGCGTGGCTACGGCCTCGCGGACCCGGAGCACGACGCGCACATCACCGAGACCACGCCGTTCGTCCTGGCGTCGATCTCCAAGCAGCTCACGGCGACGGCGATCGTCCTGCTCGCGCAGGACGGCAAGTTGTCGCTCGACGACGACGTGCGCACGTACGTGCCGGAGCTGCACGACGTCGGCGCTCGCGTGACGATCGCGCACCTCCTGCACCACACGAGCGGCGTGCGCGACTACGGCCTGCTGCTGGAGCTCGCGGGGCAAGCCGACGGGGATCTGGTCACCAACGATCAGGTGCTCGCGCTCCTGGCCCGCCAGCGGTCCCTCGACTTCGCGCCGGGCTCCCGGTTCCAGTATTCCAACAGCGGCTACGTGCTGCTGTCGATCATCGCGCAGCGGGTCTCGGGCATGCCGCTCGCCGAGCTCCTGCGGGCGCGCGTCTTCGCGCCGCTCGGGATGCTCGACACGTTCGTGCGCGACGACCACACCCGCCTCGTGCCGGGGCGCGCGCTCGGCGTCGTGCGCGCCCCCGACGGCGCGATGCGGCTCGCGGTGCCGAGCTCGGAGACGACCGGCCCGGGCAACGTAGTCTCCACCGTGCGCGATCTGGCGCGGTGGGACGCGAACTTCTACGCGCCCCGCGTGGGCGGCCAGGCGCTGCTCGAGGCGCTGCGGCGGCCGGGAAGGCTCGCCGACGGGACCTCGACCGGCTACGGCATGGGGCTCTTCGTCGACGACACGCGCGGCGTGCACCGCGAGCTCCACGACGGCGCTACCGGCGGCTACCGCGCCACGCTCGTGCGCTACCCGGGCGAGCGCGTCGGCGTCGCGGTGCTCTGCAACGACGCGTCGGCCGAGCCGGCGAAGCTCGCCGAGCGCGTCGCGGCCGTGTTCGTCCCGTCGCTGCGCGAGGCCGCGCCGCCGCCGGCGACCTCCCCCGCGCCGGCGCTGGCCGTGGGGCCCGGCGTCACCGGGGCGGCGGCCGACTACGTGGGCCGCTACGGCAGCGACGAGCTCGTGCGCGATCTCACCATCGAGGCGCGCGCCGGCGCGCTCGCCTGGCAGCCGCTCGGCAGCGCGCGCGGCCGGGAAGCGCTCGAGCCCAGCGGCCGCGACACCTTCCGCGTCCAGGGCGACGATCTCACGATGTCGTTCGAGCGCGACGCGCGCGGGCGGGTGCGCGGGCTGGTCCTCGACACGCCACGCACGCACGGTCTGCGGCTCGAGCGGCGGCACCCGCCCGAGGCGCGCGCTCGACCGGCCGCCTCGCGCCCCTGAGGCACGACCCCTCCCCGTCGGCCCGCCCGTCGGCCCGCGGGCTTCCGCGTGACCACCACGCTCCTCGCGACGGGAAACCGCTCTCCCGCGCCGAACGCTTCGAGGTGCACTCCGCACTGCTCGACGAGATCGACCCCTACGACACCCTAGGGAGCGAGGCCGTGGCCAAGGAGCGCAGCCTCGAGCCTTCGATCCTCGCGCGCAGCCGTGACGACGGTGGCTGCTCCGTCTCGCCGCCGCGGCGGTTCATCGCCGCACGCCTCGCGCGCCTCTATCCGCTGTACATCCTCGCGCTCGCGCTCGACGCTCCGTTCGTCGTCGCCCACCTGGCGAAGTTGCACTCCGGGTCGGGCGAGCTTTTCGTGGCCGTTCTTGGCGTGATTTTCGCGGCGCTTCTCGTGCAGTCTTGGTGGCTTGGGACGGCGATGGGCTGGAATTCGCCCGGATGGTCGCTCTCGTGCGAGGCGTTCTTCTACGTGCTGTGGCCGGCGGCAGCCCCTCGTCTGCGGGTCTCGGCTCGCGCGTCGTGGTGGATCGCGGGTCTCGTGTGGTGCGTCGCTCTCGCCGCACCGCTGATGCTGCTGACGCTTCGAGCGAAGCAGCTGGTTCCGGCTCGATGTCTTCGGTGCTCGGGGCGATGAATGTCGACCAGTGGCTCGCGGCGATCGTTCGGTACCATCCGCTTCTTCGCGTTTCCGAGTTCATTCTCGGAATCCTCCTCGGCCATGCCCTTCGTCGGGCTCCAGCGGCCGCGCCGTCGTCCATCTTCGCCGCCACGTCGCACGAGTGTTTCGCGCTCGCAATGCTCGGCCTGGCGGTGATGCTCCTTTCGCGTCCTGACGCGGCGTCCTTGTGGCTCGACAGCGCCATATGCGCGCCGCTCTTCGCGTTGCTCGTGTGGGAGCTCGCGCGTGGTCGCGGCCTCCTCGCGCGAGCCTTGTCGACGCACGTGCTCGTCGAGCTCGGCGAAGCGAGCTACCCGCTCTACATTCTGCAGGAGCCTGTCGGCTCGTTCGCTACCGCCGTCTTGAAGCGACTCGGTACGCCCTCTCACGTGCAGGCGATCGGCGCGGTCGCGGTGGTCACGATTGTCGCGGTGACTCTGCACCGGTCCTTCGAGCCGCGCGCCCGCAGCTGGGTCATGAGTTGGCTCACGCGCCGCGAGCGAGCCCTCGCCCCGAGCTGACTGTCAGCGAGCTGCGGCCGAAGACCGGGACCCCCTTCGGGCGCCTTGAGGGCCAGGTGCCGGACGCACCCCAGCGGCGTCGGACTCACCGCGTACCAGCTCCAGACGAACATGCCGACATTCAACACGGCGGTCGCCGCGACGTGCAGGATGGCGCGGCGGATGACGGTCCGAGGTCCGGGAGGCACGAGACCATCGCGGAGCCCACGCGTCGGCCGCGTCCAGCCCGACCTCCGGCTTGCCGCATGCGCACGTCCCAGAACATGCCGAAGTTGCAGGTTGCACGCTGGTTGACCACCGGCATCGCGCCGGCGTCCGTCGTCAGGGTGAAGGAGATGTGGAAGTCGGCCGCGCCGATGTTCGACAGATCTCCGAGGCACGCGGCGCCGCCCTCCCCGCCGGCCTCCGCGGCGGAGGAGTCGAGGGCCGTAATCGCGTCCTGCTGACCCGCCTCGGGCCCGGCCTCGAGGTCGACGCTCGCGTCGAGCCCGCCGGCGTCGAAGCTCACCCCGCCGCCGGCGCGTGTCTCCCGAAAAGCGCGCCCCGCGAGCTCGCCCCGGGGCTCGCCGTCTCTTCCCCTGGTGCGCCCTGGTGCGCGATCCGGAAAGCGGGCGTGATAGCGTCCGCCTCCAACGAGAGAGAGGAGCGACGACGATGGGCGAGCTGACGATGGAGACCCTGAAGGCGGGCGCTGGCGCGGCCGCGAAGGCCGGCGACCGGGTAACGGTGCACTACGTGGGCACCCTCACCGACGGCAAGAAGTTCGACAGCTCGCGCGACCGCGGGCGCGGCTTCCAGTTCACGCTCGGCAAGGGCGAGGTGATCAAGGGCTGGGATCAGGGCGTGGCCGGCATGGCGATCGGCGAGGTCCGCAAGCTCACGATCCCGCCGGGGATGGGCTATGGCGCGCGCGGCTTCCCCCCCGTCATCCCGCCGAACTCCACGCTCGTGTTCGAGGTCGAGCTGCTCGGCCTGGGCTGAGCGTCGCGGCCGTAACGGAACGTGACGACGCGGTCGCCGCCCACCGCCCTCGCGCGCTGGGTGAGCGACCACGTCGCGTCGTCCTCGAACGCGAGCGTCGCGCGGCCGACGACGGGCCCGATCGTGCCGACGATCGCGCCGCCCTCGCCCCACGCCGCGGTCAGGTCCTCGCGCAGGAGCTGGGCGCGAGTGCCGTTCTTCGTCGCGCACGCGACGAGCCACCCCCAGCCGCGCGCGTAGGCGGCCGAGAGCGCGTCGCACGCGTCGGTCTGCATCGCCACGTTCTCGGCGAACGGGTTGCCGTCGTCGGCCCACATGCGCGCCGCGACCAGGTGCAGCGTCGCGACGTACGCGAACAGCGCGACGCCCTGCTCGGGGCCGGGGCCGATCGCGAGGTGCAGCGCGGGCGGCGTGATGCCGCCGACCGGGTGCCGGTGGGAGAAGACGAGCCGGTCGCGATCGACCGCCAGCACGATCGGGTCGCTCTCGTCGGCGCGCGTCACGAGCAGCGCCGAGCCCCCGCCCGCGCGCTCGGCGCGCTGCACGAGGAACGGGCCCGGAGCGGCGGCGCCGAAGTGCGCCTGCAGGGTCGCGCGGTGGGCCGCGAGCAGCGGATCGCGGCCCCAGCCCGTCACGGTCGTGCGCTTCGCCTCGCCCGCCGGCGCGGGCGGCTCGCGCGGCGTCGGTCCGGG
>JAJYCT010000429.1 GCA_021778125.1 Myxococcales bacterium | reverse complement strand
TCGGCATCCGGTACGAGGTCCGCGAAATCTCGCCGATCCTCGAGGCCGCCGGCTGCTACCGGTACCGTGACGAGGCCGTGCGCTCGGTGTTCCCCGAGCTCACGCCGGAATGCCGCTGGAAGATCGTCCTGCCCGGCGACCGCCTCGGCTCGGCGGCGCTCAACGTCTTCTCCGTCGTCGTCCGCACGCCCGACGGCACCGAGCACCGCGTGCGCCTCACGCCCGCCGCGTACCTGCAGATCGTCGCCGCGACGAACTTCAAGCAGCGCGTGCGCAAGATGGTCGAGTACTACCACGCCGATCGCCTGGTCTTCGCGTGCGCCTCGACGCCGAACCGCCTCGAGTACGACCAAGGCTTCTTCGTGAAGCTGGGCGACGGCGCGGGCGACGTCAAGCCCATCGCGAGCCTGTACAAGACGCAGGTCTACCGCCTCGCGGAGCACCTCGGCGTGCCCGCCTCGATCCTCGCGCGACCCCCGACGACCGACACGTACAGCCTCTCGCAGTCGCAGGAGGAGTTCTACTTCTCGGTCCCCTACTCCGAGCTCGATCTGCTGCTCTGGGCGAAGAACCACGACGTCGCCCCGGAGGTCGCGGCCTCCGAGATGCGCCTGTCGCCCGATCAGGTACGGCGCGTGTACGAGGACATCGACCAGAAGCGGCGCACCACGACGTATCTCCACGCCTCCCCTCTCCTGCTCGAGGAGGTCCCCGAGGTGGGGCCGCGCGCGCGCGGGACGGGCTCCCCCGTCGCGCGACGCGCGACGGCGCGCTCCGGTCCCGCGTGATACCGTCGCGGACCGCATGGCTCGCGCGCGGCGGCTCGCCTGGGGGCTGGCGGTTCTGCTCGTCCCGGCCGCGGCGCGCGCGCAGGCCCTCGGCGGCCACCCGGGCCATCCCCACCCTCTCGCCCAGTCGCTCCCCGAAGGCGCGAAGCGCGACTACGACGCGGGGCGCCTCCTCTTCGAGGACGGCGACTTTGCCACCGCCCTGCTCAAGTACCAGGCGGCCTACGACGCGACGCACGACGCCCGCCTGCTCTGGGACGTGGCGGCGTGCCAGAAGGACCTGCGGCGCTACGCGCGCGCGCTCGCCACCCTCGCGCGCTACCTGGCCGAGGGCGGCGACCTGCTCACCGCCGCCGACCGGCGCGACGCGCGCGAGCTGTCCAGGGCGATCGCGCCCTTCACCGCGAGCGAGCAGGTGCGCGTCTCCGAGGGCGGCGCGGAGGTGTGGGTCGACGGGGAGCGCGCGGGCACGTCGCCGCTGCCCGGCCCGATCGTGCTCGACATCGGGACGCGCCACGTGCGCGTGAAGAAGGACGGCTATCGCCCCTGGGAGCGGGACGTCCCGGTCGGCGGCAGCGCGCCCACCACGATCGACGCGGCGCTCGAGAAGCAGGGCGGGCACCTGGACCTGCACGTCCCCGCCGGGGCCGCCGTGCGTGTCGACGACGGGGACGTGGGCCGCGGCCCGTCCCTCAGCCTCGACCTGGGCGTGGGCCCGCACGCCGTGCGCGTCGCCGCCCCGAAGATGCGGCCCCTGGTCATCGACGTCGTCGTCGAGGACGGCAAGTCGCGCTCGCTCGACATGCGCCTCGAGCCGGAGTCCGCCCCGTCGTCGGAGGTGCGCGTGACCGTCGGCTGCGCCAACCCCGACGAGCCGCTCCCGCAGGACGATCTGGCGGTGTTCTTCGACGACGCGACGGAGTCTGCGCTGCCACTGGGCGTCCGCATGCGCCGCGAGCCGGGGCGCGACGTCATCGCGTACGTCGCGTACCGCGTCGCGCCGGGCCGGCACACCGTCCACGTCGCCGCGCTCGGCTGCGAGTCGCGCGACACCGTCATCGACGCGCCCGAGGGCGGCTTCGCCTCCGTGCGCGGCGCGCTCCCACCGTCCGACTCGTGGTTCGAGGCGACGCCTGCGGGCAGCCACGACGGCTGGCGGCTGAGCGCCGGGCTGCTCGAGAGCTCTCCGCAGTACGCGCAGAAGGACGTCACGCTCTTCGGCGGCTCGGTCGTCACCGGCTACGAGGGACGGTGGCTCACCGGCCTGCTCGACGGCCGCTACCAGGTGGGCCGCGTCGCCGACACGACGCTCTCGCAGTGGACCATCGGCGCGCGCCCCGGCATTCGCGTCCCGCTCTACCTGGCCGCGCTGACCGCCGGGGTCGGGCTCCACTTCGGGCAGTACTACGCGTCGCAGGGCGCGAGCTCGACGTCGGGCGTCCTCGTCAGCGGCTCGGTCTGGGGTGCGGTGGACATCCAGCCGTTCTGCGAGTGGGGGCTCGAGCTCGGGGCGGCGATGAGCGGCGACGGCTACGGGGGCATCTCGGTCCCCTGGACGACCCCCGCGTCGTTCTGGCTCCACGTGGCGTACAGCCCGAACCGGGCGTGCATGCGCAGGCGTGCGGGGCTGCTGCGCATCGAGGGAAGTCGCTAGAGGAGGCCGGTGCGGCCGCGCGCAGGCACGTACCGCACGGGCGCGTATTTGCGCTCAAACCGGAAATACGTGTCTCTCCCGGTAGTTATCGGACGGCCGGGTGTCAATTCGCGCACACGCGCGGCGAGAGATCGCTAGTGTGCGCCCGTGCGCGCGGGCCGATCCCGCGCGGACGTCGCGGTGGCTTGCTCCTTGCTCGTGCGGGCCGCCCGACACCCCAGGAGGAAACACATGCTCTCGCATCGGGTCCGCGAGTCCCTAGTTGGTCTTTGCTCTCTCTCCGTCACGACGGCGCTCGCCGTCGGCCTCGCCGCCTGCGGAGGCTCCACGGCGGCGCAGTCCCAGGACGACAGCGGCGCTGCCGCCGTGGACGGCAGCGCCGTCGACACCGGCATCGCCGTGGAGGACTCGGGGGCGACGCGCGACGCGAGCGGCAGCCGCGACGCCGGCGCCGACGCCGGCGCCGACGCCGACGCGGCCGGGAACGACGCGGCGGTCGCCTACCCCGCCTTCGCGCTCGACGTGCCGACGATCCAGAACAACGGCGAGGCGGTGCTGAGCGCGCCCGTCTTCGTCACCGTGACGTGGGCCGGCGACGCGAACGCCACGACGTTCAACACGTTCGGCGATCAGATCGGCCCGTCCGACTACTGGAAGACGATCAACAGCGAGTACGGCGTGGGCGCGTCGACCAGCGGGCCCACCAACCACGTGAGCATCTCGACCGAGGGCGGCTTCCCCGCCACGCTGTCGGACTCGGACGTCGACAACCTCGTCGCGCAGAACGTCGCGAACGGCACGTGGCCCGCGCCCACGCGCAACACGGTCTACGTCGTGTACCTGCCCAAGAGCACGACCTTCACGTTCGGCGGGCTCGACGCGGGCGGCGTGGACGCCTGCCAGACGGGCGTCGGTGGCTACCACACGCAGACGACGGCCGGCGCGAACCAGGTCGCGTACGCGGTCGTGCCGCAGTGCCCCAGCTTTCAGCTGAACGACATCATCCTCAGCGCGTCGCACGAGATGAACGAGGCCGCGACCGACCCATACCCCAACTCGCAGAACAACGGCTACCAGGGCTTCAACGACCTGAGCTGGGAGTTCTTCAACTTCTTCCAGGACGAGCTGGGCGACGCCTGCGAGATGTACTCGTGGGCCGCGGTCACGACGACCGAGCCGAACTTCGCGTACAACGTGCAGCGCCAGTGGTCGAACAAGGCCTCGCTCGCCGGCCACGAGCCGTGCGTGCCCGCGCTCGCCGAGCCGATGTACAACACGACCTTCCTGCACCAGGGTGACGCCGGCGTGTCGACGCAGCTCGACACGATCACCGCCAATCTCTCGCCGATGGGCCAGGGCTATCCGTCGTCGGTCCCGGGTCGGGGCTTCAAGGTCGCCCTCAACCAGAGCGTGACCTTCCCCATCGGCCTCTACAGCGATCAGCCGACCAGCGCCCCGTGGACACTCGACGTCTGGGGCGCGACCAACCCGATCGGGCAGGACCAGAACGGCAATCCCATCAACAACGGCACCGCGACCGTCACGTTCAGCAAGTCGACCGGCCAGAACGGCGACATCGTCGACGTGACCGTGACGCCGACGGCGTACAGCACGCTGAACGTGACGCTCGTGACGATCCGGTCGGTGCTGCCCGGCGCGACGGCGCACCACTACCTGCCGATCCTCATCGCCCCGAACTGACACCTCGAGAGGCGTGTCCTGCGTCAGGCCACGCCTCCGCGACGCGGCATCGAGCCGCCCCGGCGTCTGGCGGGCGCCTGATCTCGTGCAGCTTTGCGTGGCCGCGCCCTTGCCTCGCCTTCCTCGGCCCGAGCCTCGCGTGGCTCCGTGCCGGCCACGCGTGGCTCGGGCCCGGTCGCGGCGCGCCGCGCGCCGTCGCACCCTGGCCGCCGCGCGTCGCCGTGTCGATCCCGCCGAGCGCTTCCCCGCCGCCGCCGAGCGGTCCGCGGCTGCCTCCCGGCGAGGCGTGGCTCG
>JAJYCT010000061.1 GCA_021778125.1 Myxococcales bacterium | reverse complement strand
TCGCGGTAACCTGTCGCTCGGGCTCGGCGATCGCCAGGCAAAGCAGCGAAAGGACGAGCCCCGGGCCGCCGGCGACGAAGAAGGCCATGCGCCAGTCGTGCGTGGCGGCCTCGATCGCCCCGCCGACGACGTAGCCCAGCGCCGAGCCCACGGGCGTGGCCGTGTAGAAGATGGCCAGCCAGCGGCCCTTGCGGCCCGCCGGGGCGAACTCGTCGATGAGGGTCGGGGCGATCGTCGCGTAGCTGGCCTCCCCCACGCCCACCACGGCCCGCGAGAGGACCAGGGCGCCGGCGGCGCGCGCCAGCCCCGAGCCCACGGTCGCGAGGCTCCAGACGGCGATGCCGAGCGCGATGAGCCCCTTGCGCCCGCCGGGCCGCGCGCGATCGCCCAGGGAGCCGAAAACTGGGCTCGTCGCGAAGTACCCGATAAGGAAGACCGTGGCGAGCGATCCGCCGACGAAATTGGAGAGGTGGAGGTCGTCTTGAATCTTCGGGAGCACCGCCGAGAGGACGTACCGGTCCAGGTAGTTGAGCAGGTTGAGGGCCGTGAGCAGGGCAAGAATGGCCCGGGGGCTGCGGATCACGGGCGCGACCATACACGAGAGGTCCCTGCGCTTGACACCCGTTCACCCGCCAAGGTAGCTCGGGCCGTGGCCGAATCCGAGCACGAAGCCCCCAGGCGCCGCGCGACCGCCGAGTCGATGGCGTCGCGCCAGCGCGAGATCTCCGTCAGCGAGTTCTTCACCAAGAACCGCCACCTCCTCGGCTTCGACAACCCGGCCAAGGCGCTGCTCACCACCGTGAAGGAGGCCGTCGACAACTCGCTCGACGCCTGCGAGGAGGCCGGCATCCTGCCGGACATCAAGGTGGAGATCACCGAGATCCAGCCCGCGACCTCTCCCAACCAGCCCTCGAAGTTCCGGGTCGCGGTCGAGGACAACGGCCCGGGGATCGTGAAGCCGCAGATCCCCAAGATCTTCGCCAAGCTGCTCTACGGGTCGAAGTTCCACCGCCTCAAGCAGTCGCGCGGGCAGCAGGGCATCGGCATCAGCGCGGCGGGCCTCTACGGGCAGCTGACGACGGGCAAGCCCGTCGCCATCGTCAGCAAGACCGGCAAGGGCCGGCCGGCGTTCAAGATCGAGCTGCGCATCGACACCAAGCGCAACCAGCCCGACGTCGTGAAGGACGAGACGACCGAGTGGGACAAGGACCACGGCACGCGCGTCGAGATCGACCTGGTCGCGGTCTACCGCGGCGGGCGCACCGGCGTGCAGGAGTACCTCGAGCAGACGGCCGTCGCGAACCCGCACCTGGCGCTCACGTTCGTCCCCCCCAAGGGCGGCGAGCGGCTCGAGTTCCCGCGCGTCTCGAACGAGCTGCCGCGCGAGGCGCAGGAGATCAAGCCGCACCCGCACGGCGTCGAGCTCGGGATGCTGCAGATGATGATGCAGGACTCCGGCGCGAAGACCGTGAAGCAGGTCCTCGTCGACGACTTCTCGCGCGTCTCGCCCGCGGTGGCGCAGCAGGCGTGCGAGATGGCGAAGGTCAGCCCCAGGCTCCCCGCCGAGAAGCTCCACGGCGAGGCGCTTGAGCACCTGCACAAGGCGCTCTCGCAGGTGAAGGTCATGGCGCCCCCGGCCACGGCCGTCGTGCCCATCGGCGAGACGCTCCTCATCGAGGGCCTCAAGCGCCGCTTCCCCCGCGCCGACTTCTACGCGTCGACGACGCGCCCGCCCAAGGTCTACCGCGGCAACCCGTTCGTCGTGGAGGCGGCGCTGGCCTACGGCGGCGATCTGCCGCTCGACGAGCCGGCGGAGATCATGCGCTTCGCCAACCGCGTGCCCCTGCAGTACCAGCCCAAGGCCTGCGCGATCAGCGAGAGCGTCTACCAGACCAAGTGGCGCAACTACGAGCTGTCGCAGCCCAAGGGCGGCCTGCCCGTGGCGCCGCTCGCGATCGTCGTGCACCTGGCGAGCGTCTGGGTGCCGTTCACGAGCGAGGCCAAGGAGGCCGTCGCGCACTACGACGAGCTCCTCGACGAGATGAAGCTCTCGCTCCAGGAGTGCGGGCGCAAGCTCGCCACGCAGCTGCGCGCGCAGAAGCACGCGCAGCGCGAGCACCTGCGGCGGAGCCTCTTCGAGAAGTACATCCCCGAGGTTGCCCGCGCGCTCGCGAACATCCTCTCGATGCCCGTCGAGAAGACCGAGAAGCCCTTCTACAAGGCGCTTCCCATCTTCGTGAACCTCGGCCTCGACGAGGACGCGAAGGACGCGCCGAAGGAGGTGCCCACGGGCGGCGGCGCGCCGAGCGTGCCGCCTCCGGCCTCCGCGAAGGGCAAGGACAAGCAGCTGAAGCTCGTGGAGTAGCGCCATGGCCGCCAAGAAAGCCAAGAAGTCGGACAGGGACGCCGTCACGCTCGCCAAGATCGAGCGCCTCGCCCGCGAGGTCCTCGCGCAGGCCACCCGGGGCGCCAACCCCGCGGTCGAGATCCGTCAGCGCTCGCTGTCGAACGTCTCGTTCAACACGAAGAAGAAGATCATCGAACTCGGGGACAAGACCCAGTCGCGCGAGTTTTTCAACACGGCCATGGCCCGCAAGTTCATGCAGACCATGATCGTCGCGCAGGGCTGCAAGAAGCTCATCGACGAGGGCAAGACGGTCAGCATCCGTCAGATGTTCTACATGTCCAAGCACACGCTCGACCGCTCGAACGAGAACACGTTCGAGGACCAGAGCGAGAGCGATCCGATCATCGAGGACCTCGAGGTCGGCATCGACGCGCTGCGCGAGGAGCTACACCTGTTCGCGAACAAGCGCGGCCTGGTGGTCGGCAAGCTGGTGGTCAACGACGCCGGCGACACGATCGACCTGGCGCGCATGGGCCGCGGCGGCTGGGGCATCCCGAGCATCTGCGAGTCCGACCAGCTGGAGTTCGTGAAGAACTCGGCCGACTTCGTGCTTCTCGTCGAGAAGCAGGCCGTCTGGCTACGCCTCAACGAGGACCGCTTCTGGGAGAAGAACAACTGCATCCTGATGACGAGCGAGGGTCAGGCGGCCCGCGGCGCGCGTCGGTTGCTGCAGCGCCTCGCGACGGAGCTCAAGCTCCCCGTCTACGTGCTCGTCGATAACGATCCCTGGGGGCTCTACATCTACTCGGTGCTCAAGCAGGGCAGCATCAACCTCGCGTACGAGTCGATGCGCATGGCCGTGCCGAACGTGAGGTTCCTCGGCATGAGCGCGTCGGACTACAAGAAGTACAAGATGCCGCACGCGGCCGAGATCAAGCTGACGAAGGAAGATCTCGCTCGCGCCGAGCAGATGAAGGCGTACCCCTGGTTCAAGGACGCCCGGTGGCAGCGCGAGATCCAGGGCACCATCGACAATGGCTTCAAGATGGAGCTCGACTCGCTGCTCACCAAGAGCATCACCTTCATGGCCGAGGAGTACATCCCGAAGAAGCTGCGGGACCGGGACTACCTGCAATAGGCGCGAGCTTCGCGCCGCCACGCCGGGCCCCAGGGCGGCGCCCGCGCGTCGCCGCGATCAGGGCGCGGGCGTCATCGCCTCGGCGGGATCTTCGTAGCGCCAGACGTGGGCGACCTTGCCGCCCTGCGTCTGGATCACGTCGACGACGTGCAGGCGCAGCACCCGGTCGCGCTGCGCGGGGACCCACCCGTAGGCGCCCAGCTGCTCGCCGTTGAGCGTGTACTCGACGACCGCGGTGCGATCGAAGCCCCACGCGTTCTCGATGATCGCGTCGACCTGGCCGACCGCCTTGTGCAGGGCCTTGAAGTACGCCTTGAGCTCGTCCTTGCCGCGCATCGGCGCCGCGCGCTCGGGCGACTCGATCTGCACGTCGTCGGCGACGGCGGCGAGGAAGGCCGCGTCGTCGGGCCTCTCGAGCGTGTTGACCCACGACCGCGCGAGCTCCACGGTCGCCGCCTCGTCCATGGTGCGGGCCTGGTCGACGCTCTGCGGGGCCCCCGCGGCCATGGCCGGCACCGGGAGCGCGGCGAGCTCCCGGGGCCCGGCACCCAGCTGCGCCTTGACCGCCGCGACGTCGAAGATGGCGTGCACGTCGGTGATCGTGCCGTCGTCCTTGGTCCAGAGCAGCGCGATCGCGCGCAGGACGACGGGCCGGTGGGTCGCCGTCACGCCCATCCAGTCGCGGTTCTGCACGCCGCTCATCGTCCACTCGACGGCGTGCGCGTTCTCCGTGTGCCACACGCGGGCGACGGCCGTGGCCCGCGCGTCGAACGCGCCGAGCAGGCCGTCGTGCGCCTTGAGGACGGCCTCCTTGCCGCGCGCGTCGGCGACGCCCGGGAACTGGAAGCGGGCGTCGGCCGTGAGGCGCGGGCCGAGCAGGGCCATCCCGGGGGAGGCCAGCGCCGCCACGTAGCCCTCGGCCGCGGCGCGCTCCTGCGCCGTCGCGCCCTGCGTGCCGGCGTCGACCGCGCGCGGCACGTCGAACGCGTGCCAGTCGACCGGGGCGGCCGGCGGGGCGCCGACCGACGAGTCGCTCGTACAGGCCTGGAGGGCGAGGCACCCGAGGGGGCCGAGGAGGAGCCGGAGCAGGGACGTTCGCAAGGGGGTGCGCATCTTGGAGCCAGTGCCGCCGCCTCCGCAAGGCCCGTGCGAGGCGCAGGGACGTGGCGCGAGGACGGCACACCGGGCGCAACGCGCACAAGAAGATGCCCGTCGAGCGGTCCAGGTGCACGATTGAAGTGTCGGCGGAGCGGCCGGTGGGTCACGCCGCCCCGTGTCGAGCCGCGCGCGAGGGCACGCCGCCCTAGCCGCACGGCTGACATGCGCTGGCTCCTCGGGGGTGTTGGTTCCGCTGGATCGCTGGTGCAGCGCTTGCTAAGCGCGAACGACCCCGATGATCCTCCCCCGTGCCGTCCGTACTGCGGTTGCCCTCGGCCTCCTGACGGCTGGCGTGTCGTTGGCGGGGGCGGCGGCGGCGCAGGGGGTTCCCCAGGCGGTCGAGCTGCCCGAGCAGCTGAGCCTCGACCAGTCCGTGCAGCTGCTGCGCACCCGCAGCCTCGACCTGCTCATGGCCGAGGCGCAGGTCCACAGCGCCGAGGGCGACGTGGGCATCGCGGGCGCCATCCCCAACCCGGCCGTCAACGGCGGGTACGGCCGCGTCTTCAACTACAACCCGGCCACCTGCACCGTCCCGGGCTGCTCGGCCGACCAATGGACCGTCGGTCTCTCGGACCAGGCGGCCATCGAGGACTCGCTCTCGGGCAAGCGCGACCTGCGACTGCGTGTCGCGAACCGCGCGCTCGCGGCGGCCAGGATGTCCCGCAACGACGCGCTGCGCACGCTCGAGTTCCAGGTCAAGTCGTCGTACGCGCAGGTCGCCCAGGCGCAGCGCGGCCTCGCCTTCGCCCGGCAGGTTCAGGAGACCAACGTCAAGACGCTCGACCTCTTCCAGGCGCGCATGAAGAGCGGCGCGATCAACGAGGGCGATCTCGCCCGCGTCGAGGCGCAGAAGCTCGAGGCCGACCAGGCGGTCGACGCCGCAACGGTCACGCTCCGCCAGGCGCGCGTGGGCCTCGCGTTCCTGCTCGGCGTGCGCGGCCCTCTGCGCGAATTCACGGTCGACGACAAGACGCTCGACTACGTCGTTCCCCCCCAGCTCGAGGGCGTCGACGAGGATCGCCTCCTGCGCCTGGCCTTCGACCACCGCCCCGACCTGCTCGCGCAGGGCTTTCAGCGCGCGAGCGCCGAGGCGGCGATCTCGCTCGCGAAGCGCCTGCGCTTCCCGGACATCACCCTCTCGGCGCAGTACACGCAGACGGGCAACGGCGACAGCGCCATCCAGCCGCCGACGCTGTCGTTCGGGCTGTCGGCGCCGATCCCGGTCCTCTACCAGCAGCAGGGAGAGATCCGGAAGGCGGAGGCCAACTACGACCTGCAGTCGCTCCAGCAGGCCAGGACGACCGCGCAGATCGTGAGCGACGTCGGGACGGCCGCCGCGGCCTTCACCACGTCGCGCGCGCTCGTCGAGCGCATGGAGAAGCAGCTCCGCCCGGCCGCCGAGCGGGCGTTCTCGATCACGCGCCTGCAGTACGACAAGGGCGCGGCCACGCTCATGGACTTCCTCGACGCCCAGCGGACGTACATCGCCACGAACGTCGAGTACCTGCAGGATCTCGCGAATTACTGGACCGCCGTCTTCCAGCTCGAGGAGGCGGTCGGCATGGAGCTGCACCAATGAATACCCCTCGTCGCCCACGGCGCGCGCTGGTCGCCCTCCTCGCCCTCGGCGGGCTCGGCGGCGCGCCGGCGCTCGGGTGCCACGCGTCCTCCGCGGCGGTGGGGCTCGCGGCCTCGCCGGTCCCGCCCGGGCAGGTGTGGCTCACGCCCACCGAGATCGCGCAGAGCAAGATCGAGGTCGCCCCCGTCGCCGAGCAGGACGTCGACGACACGGTCACCACCAGCGGCACCGTCGTCCTCGACGACCTGCGGACGGGCCACGTCTTCTCGCCCGTCACGGGCAAGGTCATCCGCATCGACGCGAAGCTCGGCGACCGCGTGAAGAAGGGGCAGGTGCTCGCCGCGATCGAGTCGCCCGACATCGGCAGCGCGATGAGCGACGTGCACAAGGCCGAGGCGGATCTCATCGCTGCCACGCACATGCTAAGGCGCAAGCAGGAGCTGTACGCCGATCAGGCGGCGTCGGCCGCCGACGTCGAGCAGGCCGAGGACCAGCAGCGCAACGCCAAGGCCGAGGTCGAGCGCGCGCGCCAGAAGCAGTTCCTGCTGCGCGTCGGCAACGCCGACGTGGTCGCCGGCGGCTATGCGCTATCGTCGCCGATCGATGGCGAGGTGCTGATGCGCAACATCACCCCGGGCGTCGAGGTTCAGGGGCAGTACAGCGGCGGCGGCGCCCAGGAGCTGTTCACGATCGGGGAGCTCGACCGCGTGTGGGTGCTCGGCGACGTCTACGAGGTCGACCTCGGCCGTGTCCGCGTCGGCGCCCCGGCGCGGGTCACCGTGGTCGCCTACCCGGGCAAGGTCTTCACCGGGACGGTGGACTGGGTGAGCGGCAGCCTGGACCCGAACACGCGCACGGCGAAGGTGCGCTGCACGTTCGACAACGCCGACCGGCTGCTGCGTCCGATGATGTACTCGACGATGCTGGTCTCGGTCGACCAGCGAAAGGCCCTCGCCATCCCGCCGAGCGCGGTCACCCGGATGGGCGAGTACCGGGTCGTCTTCGTCCAGATCGGCGAGGCGGACGGCAAGGTGCAGTTCGAGCGCGTCCCGGTCGACATCGACGAGCGCAGCACGACGGGCTGGCTCGAGGTCCACCACGGGCTCGACGCCGGGCAGAAGCTCGTCGTCAAGGGCGCCGACGTCCTGATGCAGAAGCTCTGAGGTCGAGACGATGCCGATGAACCGACCGTGGCCCGCCCTCTTCGTCCTGCTGCCCGCCCTCGCCGGGTGCGGCAGCAAGGAGCGCCCGACCGTGGCCGCCGAGGGCCCCAGGCCTCCCGCGGGCGAGGTCTGGCTGACTCCGGGCCAGACGCACGACGCGAAGATCCGGACCGCCGACGTCGCCGAGGAGCCCGTCGACGACACGATCCTGACGAGCGGCACCGTCACGCTCGACGACCAGCGCACCGGCCACGTCTTCTCGCCCGTCACGGGGCGCGTCATCGGGATCAGCGCCACGCTCGGCGAGCACGTCGCCAGGGGGCAGGCCCTCGCCGTCATCGAGTCGCCGGACATCGGAAACGCGATTGCCGACGTGCACAAGGCCCAGGCCGACCTCATCGCGGCCGACCACGATTTCAAGCGCAAGAAGGACCTGTTCGAGCAGAAGGCCGGCTCCGCGGCCGACCTCGAGGCCGCGCAGGACACCTACCGGCGCGCGAAGGCCGAGGTCGAGCGCGCCACCGAGAAGGAGCGGCTGCTGCGCGTGGGCAACGCCGACACGGTGTCGCAGACCTTCTCGCTGGCGGCGCCCGTCGAGGGCGAGGTGCTGATGCGCAACATCAGCCCCGGCATCGAGGTGCAGGGGCAGTACAGCGGCGGCGCGAACGTCGAGCTCTTCACGATCGGCGAGCTCGATCACGTCTGGGTGCTGGGCGATCTCTACGAGATGGACTTCGCGCGCGTCCACGTGGGCGCGCCGGTGCTGGTCACGGTGGTCGCGTATCCGGGCAAGGTGTTCAAGGGCACCGTCGACTGGGTGAGCGGTAGCCTCGATCCGAGCACGCGCACGGCCAAGGTCCGCTGCACCTTCGAGAACCCCGACAAGCTGCTGCGGCCGATGATGTACGCGACCGTGCAGGTGTCGGTCGACCAGAAGAATGCGGTCGCGATCCCGCGCAACGCCCTCCTGCGCCTCGGGGACCAGAAGATCGTCTTCGTCCAGACCGGCGAGGGCGACGGCTACGTGAAGTACCGTCGCGTCCCCGTCGAGGTCGACGAGGGCGAGTCGAGCCCGTGGCTCGAGGTCAAACGCGGGCTCGCGCGCGGAGACAAGGTCGTCGTGGGCGGGGCCATCTTGCTTGCCGCCAATCTCGAGTAGCCGAAAGCCGTCATGATCCAGCGAATCGTCGCAGCCGCGCTGCGGATGCCGTTCATCGTGTTCTCGAGCGCCGTGCTCCTCGTCGTGCTCGGCGTGGGCGCGTACGCGCAGCTCGACATCGAGGCCTACCCGAACCCGTGCCCGCCGCTCGTCGAGGTCCTCACGCAGCCGCCGGGGTGGAGCGCGGAGGAGACCGAGCGCTACGTCACAATCCCGCTCGAGATCGGCCTCTCGGGCATGCCCGGTCTCGACCACATCCGCAGCTTCTCGCTCTTCGGCCTGAGCGACGTGAAGTGCTACTTCGCCTGGTCGACGGAGTACAAGGACGCGCGCCAGGAGGTCATCAATCGCCTGCAGTTCACGTCCTTGCCTGCGGGGCTCCAGGGGCAGCTCTCGCCGTGGAACGCCATCGGCGAGGTCTTCCGCTACCGGCTCACGGGCAAGGGCTACACGCTCAAGGACCTGAAGACGGCCGAGGACTGGATCCTCGAGCGGCAGTGGAAGCAGGTGCAGGGCGTCATCGACGTCACCAGCTACGGCGGCGAGTCGAAGCAGTACCACGTCGAGGTCGACCCCTACCGCCTGCGCGGCCACGGCGTGTCGCTGTCCCAGGTCACGACGGCCATCCAGAACGCCAACCAGAACGTAGGAGGGCTGCGCCTGTTCATGGGCGAGCAGAGCTACGACATCCGCGGCATCGGCCTGCTGGGCGCGCGCGCGGGCTACCAGGTCCACGACATCGAGAACGTCGTCGTCGCGGAGCAGAAGGGGACGCCCGTCCGCGTCAAGGACATCGCCGACGTCAACGTCGGCTTCGCCCCGCGCCTCGGCATCGTAGGCTTCAACGACGACCCGGACGTCGTGCAGGGCATCGTGCTCATGCGCTACGGCGCCGAGACCCAGCCGACGCTCGAGGGCGTCCACGCGAAGCTCGACTACATCCGGGCCAACCACATCCTGCCGCCCGGCATGGACATCGAGCCGTACTACGACCGAGGCGGCCTCGTGAAGCTCACCACGAGCACGGTCATGGAGAACCTGCTCGTCGGCATGGGGCTCGTTGCCCTGGTTCTCCTGCTTTTCCTCGGGCACGTGCGAGCGGCGATCATCACGGCCGTCAACATCCCGCTGGCGCTCCTCCTCGCGTTCGTGGGGCTCGTCGGGACGCACACGTCCGCGAACCTCATCTCGCTGGGCGCGGTCGACTTCGGCATCGTCGTCGACTCGACCGTCATCATGATGGAGAACATCTTCCGGCACCTGGGGCCCCACGGGAAGGGCACCATGATCGAGCGCATCGAGCAGAGCTCGCGCGAGGTCGCGACGCCGATGACCTTCTCGACGCTCATCATCGGCGTGGCGTTCCTCCCGCTGTTCACGATGACCGGGGTCTCGGGCGTCATCTTCGCGCCGATGGCGCGCACGTACGCCTTCGCGATCGGCGGCGCGATCTTCCTCGCGCTGACGCTGACGCCGGTGCTCGCGTCCAAGTTCGTCCCGGCGCAGTCGGAGGAGAAGGAGAGCGTGATCATGCACGTCCTCCACAAGGCGTACGCGCCGGCCTTCGACCTCGCGATGAAGTTTCCCAGGGGCGCGCTCGCCTTCAGCCTGGCGCCGATCGTGCTGTGCGTCGTGCTCTTCCCGCTGCTCGGGCGCGAGTTCATGCCGCACCTCGAGGAGGGCAACTTCTGGATCCGCGCCACGCTGCCGATGTCGATCTCGCTCGACCAGAGCGCGAAGTACGTCGGGCGGATGCGCCGCATCCTGCGCGGCTGCCCTGGCGACGAGAGCGCGCCGTGCACGGACGCGAACCGCAAGTACCCCGAGGTCGAGACCGTGGTCTCGCAGATCGGCCGCCCGGACGACGGCACCGACGTGTCGGGCTTCTACAACATCGAGTTCTTCGCCCCGCTCAAGCGCTTCGACGAGTGGCCGCGCGGCCTGACGAAGGCGAAGCTCACCGACGAGATCAGCGCGGAGATGCGCGAGGCGTTCCCGGGCGTCGTCTTCAACTTTTCGCAGTACATCTCCGACAACGTCGAGGAGGCGATCAGCGGCGTCAAGGGCGAGAACTCGATCAAGGTCTTCAGCCAGGACATCGAGAAGAACGAGCAGGTCGCCGAGGCGCTCGTCGAGACGATGGGCAAGGTCCAGGGCATCGAGGACCTCGGCCACTTCAGGGTCCTGGGCGAGCCGAGCATCAAGATCACGCCGCGGCGCGAGGAGTGCGCGCGCTACGGCCTGAACACCGGCGACGTCGACGCGGTCATCCAGGCGGCCATCGGCGGGCAGGCCGTCACCGAGGTCTACGAGGGCGAGAAGTACTTCGACCTCACGGTCCGCTGGAAGTCGCAGTATCGCATGAGCCTCGAGGCGATCCGCGAGATCACGGTCTCGACGCCGGACGGGACGCAGGTTCCGCTCGGGCAGATCGCCGACATCAAGCCAGCCGAGGGCCCGGCGATGATTTACCGCGAAGACGCCGTTCGCTACTCGCCGGTGAAGTTCAGCGTCCGCGGGCGCGATCTGGCGAGCACGATCGGCGAGACGCAGAAGCGGATCGAAGAGGAGATCCCCCGGTGCGACAAGGCACCGCCCGGCTGGACGAAGCTGTGCCGGCCGTACGACATGCGCCTGGACTGGGCTGGGGAGATCAACGAGCTGCACGAGGCCGAGGGGCGCCTGGGGCTCATCATCCCGCTCACGTTCCTCCTCATCACGTTCCTCACGTACAGCGCGGTCAAGCACTGGCTGGATACGATCCTGGTCATCATCAGCATCCCGATCGCCTGCACGGGTGGCGTGCTGGCGCTGCTCGTGACGCATCAGAACTTCTCGGTGTCGGCGGCGATGGGCTTCATCTCGATCTTCGGCATCGCGATCCAGGACGCGATCCTGGTCGTGACGTACTTCCAGCGTCTGCGCGAGACCGAGGGGCTGTCCATCGAGAACGCCGCGCGCGAGGCGGCCGAGAAGCGGTTCCGTCCGGTGCTCATGACGACGCTCGTGGCCACGCTGGGCCTGATGCCGGCGGCGCTGTCCAACGGCATCGGCGCCCAGACGCAGAAGCCGCTCGCGATCGTCGTCATCGGCGGTTCGCTCATCCTCGCGATCCTCACGCGCGTCGTGCAGCCCCCGCTGCTCGTCGTGGCTCACCGCTGGCTCGAGCGCACCGGCAAGAGGGCCGTCGGCCCGATGTCGATCCCGCCGCCGTCCGGCTTCGAGGTGTGAGGGGCCGCGCAGGAGCGTCGGCGCGCCGGGTGCGCGGCGACCTGCGACGGGTTGACGGTCGTCGCTCCGGCCGGGTATGGCGGCATTACTCCCATGCCTCTCTTCGACAAGGTCCTCGTCGCCAACCGTGGTGAAATTGCCCGGCGCGTGATGCGCACGTGCCGGCGCCTCGGCATCCAGACCGTCGCCGTCTACTCCGAGGCCGATCGCGAGGCCCCGCACGTGGCAGACGCCGACGAGGCCGTGCTCGTCGGCCCGCCTCCGGCGAAGGACTCGTACCTGCGCGCGGACGCCATCCTGGAGGCGGCGAGGAAGACGGGGGCGACGGCGGTGCACCCCGGCTACGGCTTTCTCAGCGAGAGGTCGTCCTTCGCGCGCGCGGTCATCGAGGCGGGCCTCGTCTTCGTCGGGCCACCTCCGGCGGTGCTCGACGCGTTCGGCGACAAGATGAAGGCCCGCAACGTGGCGCTCGCGGCCGGTACGGCGCCCGTGCCCGGGACCGACGAGCCTATCCGGCTCGACACGGAGGCGGGTCTGCGCGAGGCCCACGCCGTCGCCGCGCGCGTGGGCTACCCGGTGGTCGCCAAGGCCGTGGGGGGCGGAGGCGGCATCGGCATGCAGGTCGTCACCGAGCCGGCCCAGCTCGAGCGGGCCCTCAAGAGCTGCGCCGACCGGGGCAAGGCGTCGTTCGCCGACGCGCGCGTGTACCTCGAGCGCTACGTGGACCAGCCGCGGCACATCGAGGTGCAGGTGTTCTGCGACGCGCACGGCGGCGCGTACACGCTGGGCGAACGCGAGTGCTCGCTGCAGCGCCGCCACCAGAAGATCGTCGAGGAGACCCCCTCGCCGGCGGCGTTCTTCGCCGGGCAGGGCGGGGAGGCGAGGCGCCAGGCCCTGCTCGACGCCGCGCTCCGCGTCGTCAAGCACGTGGGCTACCTCGGGGCGGGCACCTGCGAGTTCATCGCGGACGCCGCCGGCAACCTATTCTTCCTCGAGGTCAACGCGCGCCTGCAGGTCGAGCACCCGGTGACCGAGATGGTCACGGGCCTCGACCTCGTCGAGCTGCAGCTCCGGGTGGCGGCAGGCGAGAGGCTGCCGGATCTCTCGCGGGTCGCGCGCCGCGGCCACTCGGTCGAGGCGCGCGTGTACGCCGAGGACCCGAGCAAGGGCTTCATCCCCAAGCCGGGCCCGATCGACGAGCTCGTGTGGGCCGGCGGGGCAGGGGAGGTGCAGTCCCAGGCCCTGCGCGTCGAGTCGGGCGTGCGGGCCGGCGACAAGGTGACGCCGTTCTACGACCCGATGATCGCCAAGGTCGTCGCCTGGGGCGCCACGCGCGACGCGGCGCTCGACGAGCTCGACCGCGCGCTCGCCGGCACCACCATCGCGCCGTGCACGACGAACCTGTCGTTCGTGCGGCAGGTGCTCGCCGACCCCGAGTTCCGCGCCGGGCGCTACGACACGCGCTTCGCGCAGGCGGTGGCGAGCCGGAGGTAGCGCGAGGGCGCGCGCGCCCTACTCGACGTCGAAGGGCACGACCTGCACGTCGGCGAGGTCGTCCACCGCGGCCCGCAGCGGATCGAGGATCGACGACGCGGTACCGACGACCACCGCGAGCACGTCGTCGGGGTGGATGCGTCGCTTGATCGCGGCGTTCGCGCTCTCGGACGTGACGGCGCGCACCTGGTCGACCCAGCCCGAGTGGTAGTCGGCGGGAAGCCCGAGCAGCTCCACGTCGAGCGCCTGGTGAAGGCGCTTCTGGGCGGTGTCGATCTCGAACGCGTGCGAGCGGACGAGGTACCGCGAGATGAACGAGACCTCGCGCGGGGTCACGCCGCCGTCGACCCACGTCCGCATCAGGTCGAGCGTCAGGCGCAGGCACGGCGCGGCGTCGGTCGCGGCCGGGAACGTCCACATGACCCACGCCTGCCGGCGCCGGTCGATGCTCACCCGCGCGCTCGCCCCGTACGACCAGCCGCGCTTCGAGCGCACCTCGCGCATCAGGCGCGACGTGAACGTCCCCCCGAAGACGGCGTTGCCCACGATGAGCGGCGCGTGGTCCTCGTCGTGCGGCGACGTCCCCATCGTCGCGACCAGGATCTGCGTCTGCGTCCGCTCCGGCTTGTCGACGACCAGCAGCCGCCGCCCCGGCCGCGCCGCCGGCTCGGGCGTGGCGTCCGTCGTCGCGCCGCCGGCGGGCAGAACCGCGACCAGGCGCCGCGCGACCTCCACGGCGCGCTCCGGCGAGATCGCCCCGGAGAGCCCGATGACGGCGTTGCCCTTGACGACGTGCCGCCTGTAGAAAGCCAGCACGTCGGCCCGGGCGATCGCCTCGACCGAGCGCGTCGTCCCGCCGGGGTTGCGACCGTAGGGGTGCCCCTCGAAGAACGTCCGCTGCAGCGCCTTCTGCGCCACGACGCGGTCGCTGTCGCGCGCCTCGACGATCTCCGCCACGGTCTCCCGCTTGAGCCGCTCGAGCTCGTCTTCGGGGAACGTCGGCGTCCCGAGCAGGCGCGCCAGCAGGTCGACGAACGGGTCGAGGTTGCGCGCGATGACCTGCGCATGGATCGCCACGGTCGACGTGGACGTGTCCACGGTCATCTCGGCCCCGAGCAGGTCGATGCGGAAGTCGATCTGCTCGGCCGCGAGCCCCTCGCACCCGCGCCGGAGCATCCTCGTGGCGATGCGCGCGAGGCCCCCCCTGCCGTCGGGGTCGGCCCCGGCGCCCGAGCGCAGCGACACCACGATGGAGACGAGCGGCAGCGCCTGCGACGCCTCGAGCAGCGCCAGCGCGCCCCCGTCGAGGTCGAACCGCGCCGGCGCCTCGCGCTTGGCCGAAGCGCTCATTGCGCCGCCTCCGCCGCCTTCGGCTCGGGCACGACGCGCACAATCGTCCGGGCCCCGTCCAGCAGGTATCGGCGCGCCACCCGGCGCAGGTCCGACACGCTCGTGCGTCGGTACGCCTCGACCCGGTCGAACGCGTGCGCCGGCTGCCCCAGGACGGTCTCGAAGAAGCCGATCTGCTCGGCCTTGCCGCCCGCCGTCTCGAGCTGCTGCAGGGCGCCGAGCTCCAGGCGCGCCTTCGCGCGGTCCAGCTCGTCCTCCGACACCACCTCGTCGCGCACGCGCGCGAGCGCGGCGTCCATCACCGCCTGCATGTCGCGGGTCGTGCGCCCCTCCCGCGCGGTGGCCCAGCACTCGAAGAGGCCCGGATCGCGGAACGTCGACACCCAGCCGCGCAGGTCGGTCGCGAGCTCCTTGTCGACCACCAGCTCCCGGTACAGGCGCGCGGCGCGTCCGCCGAAGAGGACCTCGGAAAGGACCGTCAGCGTGGCGTGATCGGCGTCGCCGAGCGCGGGGCCCTTGAACGCCACGAGCAGCTTCTCGGTCGCCGTCGGCTTCTGGATCGTCAGATCGCGCGGCTCGAGCTGCGGAGGCTCCGGCGCGACGTCCTCCGGCGGGATCGGCTCGCGCGGGATGCCGCCGTAGGCATCCTTGATCGTGAGCAGCAGCGGGCGCTCCTTGACGTCGCCGGCGACCACGAGCGTCGCGTTGTTGGGCGCGTAGTACGTCCGGTAGAACGCCGCGCAGTCGTCCGGCGAGAACCCCTGGATGTCGGGCATCCAGCCGATCGTCGGCCAGCCGTAGGGGTGACGCTCGAACGCCGTCTTGTAGAGCAGCTCGTTGGCGGCGCCCTCGACGTCGTCCTCCACGCGGTAGCGCCGCTCGTTGGCGACGACCTCTTTCTCGCTCGCCACCTGCGGGTCGCGTAGCACCAGGCGCGCCATGCGCTCGGCCTCGAGCTTCACCGCGAGCTTCACCCGGTCGGCCGGCAGGCTCTCGTAGTAGTACGTCCAGTCGACCCACGTCGCCGCGTTCGTCTCGGCGCCGGCCTCCTCGAGCTTGCGGTCGAACGAGCCCGCCGGCAGCCCCTGGGTCTCGTTGAACATGAGGTGCTCGAACAGGTGCGCGAGGCCCGTCTTGCCCGGCTTCTCGTGCCGCGAGCCGACCTTGAACCACGTTTGGTAGCTCACCACCGGCGCGCTCGCGTCGACGAGGACCAGGACCGCCAGCCCGTTGTCGAGGCGCCACCTGTGGAGCGTCTCGCTCCCGAACGCGTGCGACCGCTCGAACGAGAGGCCGCCCACCGACGCCGCCCACGCGCGCAGCTGCCCGTCCGGATCTCGTGCGGCCACGGGTCAGTCCACCTTGAGGATGGCGAGGAACGCCTGCTGGGGGATCTCGACGGTGCCCACCTGCTTCATGCGCCTCTTGCCCTCCTTCTGCTTCTCCAGGAGCTTGCGCTTGCGGCTGATGTCGCCGCCGTAACACTTCGCTGTGACGTCCTTGCGTAGCGCCTTGACGGTCTCGCGGGCGATGATCTTGCCGCCGATGGCCGCCTGGATCGCGACCTCGTACTGCTGGCGCGGCACGAACTCCTTGAGCTTCTCCGCGAGCGCCCGCCCGCGCGGGTAGCTCTTCTCCTTGTGGACGATGATCGACAGCGCGTCGAGGGGATCACCGTTGACCAGGATGTCGACCTTCACCAGCGCGTCGGCGCGGTAGCCCACGAGTTCGTAGTCCATCGACGCGTAGCCGCGCGAGATGCTCTTGAGCTTGTCGTGGAAGTCGAAGAGGACCTCCGCGAACGGGAGCTCGTAGGTCACGATCACGCGCTCGGCGGAGGCGTACTGCATGCCCTTCTGTACGCCGCGCCGCTCCTGGCAGAGCGCGAGCACGGGCCCCACGAACTCGGTGGGGACGTGGATCGTCATGGTGACGAGGGGCTCCTCGATGCGCTCGATGTGGACCACCGGCGGCAGCTTGGCCGGGTTCTCGACGCGCACCACCTCGCCGTCGGTCTTGAAGACGTTGTAGACGACGCTGGGGGCCGTGGTGATGAGATCGAGATTGAACTCGCGCTCGAGCCGCTCCTGGATGATCTCCATGTGCAGCAGGCCCAGGAAGCCGCAGCGGAACCCGAAGCCGAGCGCCTCGCTCACGTCCGGCTCGAACGTGAACGCCGCGTCGTTGAGGTGGAGCTTCTCCATCGCGTCACGTAGCTGCGGGTAGTCGGCGCTGTCGGTCGGATACACGCCGGCGAAGACCATCGGCTTGACGTCCTTGAAGCCGGGCAGGGGGGCGGTCGTCGGCCCCCTGTGGTGTGGGCCCTTGCCGGGCGCGCTCACGGCGTGGGTGACCGTGTCGCCGAGCTTGACGTCGTGGACGCTCTTGATGTTGGCCGCGAGGAAGCCGACCTCGCCGGGGCCGAGCTCGTCGATCGGCGCCGCGTGGGGCGCGAACACGCCCATCTCGGTCACCTCGTGGTCGGTGCCCGCCGCCAGGAACCGGATCTTGTCGCCCTTCTTGATCGTGCCGTCGACCACGCGGAGCATCACGACCGCCCCCCGGTAGGCGTCGTACCAGGAGTCGAAGAGCAGCGCGCGCAGCACCGCGTCGTCGGTCCCGCGCGGCGGCGGCACCTTGCGCACGATCTGCTCGAGGATGTCCTTCACGCCGACGCCCGTCTTGCCGCTGGCGGAGATGGCGTCGTCGGTGCTGAGGCCCACGACCTGCTCGATCTGCTGGCGCGTCCCCTCGACGTCGGAGCTCGGCAGGTCGATCTTGTTGAGGACGGGTAGGATCTCGAGGCCCTGGTCGATCGCCAGGTAGACGTTCGCGAGCGTCTGCGCCTCGACGCCCTGCGTCGAGTCGACGACCAGGATTGCGCCCTCGCACGCCGCGAGGCTCCGCGACACCTCGTAGTTGAAGTCGACGTGGCCGGGGGTATCGATGAGGTTCAGCTCGTAGACCTTGCCGTCGGCCGCCGGGAACGACAGGCGCACCGTCTGCGCCTTGATCGTGATGCCCCGCTCGCGCTCGATGTCCATCTTGTCCAGGAACTGCGCGCGCATCTCGCGCTCGGTGAGCGCGCCGGTGACCTCGAGGATGCGGTCGGCCAGGGTCGATTTGCCGTGATCGATGTGGGCGATGATCGAGAAGTTTCGGATCAGGGACTGGGGCGTCGTCGGCATTCGTGGGGGGACTTCCGATCAATCGGCGGGCACGTGGCACGCCGACCTCTGTGGACGGCGCATTCTTCGGCGTGCAGGTAGCACGCCGACATTCGCGGGGCGCCGCATCAGGCCTTGCTCGCGGCCGTCGACGCCGACGGCGGGGCGGACTCGGGCTCGAGCTCGGGCTCGGTCGCAAGGGTGAGCTGGCCGGGGAGCAGGTGGTCGTAATGCCTCAGCACGAGGTCGATCCCCTCGCGGATGTACACCGCGACCGGCACCTTGGTCCTTTCGTGCAGCTGCCGGAGGCGCTCGTTCTGCTCCGGCGTGACGTAGATGGTCGTGGAGATCTTCTTGCGGGACATTGAGGACTTACGCGAGCCCGAGGAAGGCGGTGCGGCGCCCATGTAGCCGAGGGCCGGCGCGCTGACCAGCGCCGTCGCGACGGCGAGAGCATTGGTTACCCTATGTGAACATACGTACCGCAGCAAGCGAGCCTCTCGGGCCGCCTCGAGCGGGCGCGAGGGGCGCGGGATGACTCGGGAAAACGCGCTCCTTGCCCTGGCGCGGTAGGCACGCGTATTGTCGCCAGCGCACAGATGTTCTCGACTCGCTTGGCCGTGATCGTGCTGGCCGCCGCACCCTTGGCCGTCGCCGCGTGCGGCGGCTCCAAGGGCGGCGCCGTGGGGGACGCGAAGCTACCCGAGGGCTCGGGCGCCAAGGCGCTCGACCACGAGGAGTGCTCCGAGTCGGGCAACCGGGTCGAGGTGCTCGACACCAACGGCGACGGCAAGCCGGACGTCCGCCGCATCTACGGCAAGGGCAGCGGGCGCGAGATCTGTCGCATCTCCGACCTGAACCACGACGGCAAGCCCGATCTCTTCGAGTACTACGATGACGGCGCGAACGTCCGGCGGCGCGAGTACTGCTACGACGACACCGGCGTCGTGAACGCCGTCGAGTACTTCGAGGGCGGCAAGCTCGTGCGCCGCGAGTACGACACGACGGGCCAGCACAAGGTCGACACCTGGGACTGGTTCGAGGCGGGCCTGCCCGTAGACGACAAGAGCGGCCGTCCGCTCCACCCGTCCCGGCGCGAGCGCGACACGACGGGCGACGGCAAGGTCGACCAGTGGTGGACGTGGAGCGGCGACAACGTGACCATCGCGTCCGACGTGACCGGCGACGGCAAGCCCGACCCGTCGAGCAGCGTGACGCTCGGCAAGGACGGCCACGTCGTCGACACCAGCGGCGGCGCGTCGGGCTCGGGCGGCGCGCCCGCGGCGTCGTCCTCCGCAGCTCCCGCGGCGTCCTCGGCGGCTCCTGCGGCGTCCTCCTCCGCGGCGCCGGCCGCGCCCCCTGCATCCGCCGACGGAGGTGCGTCGTGAAGCCGCTCGCCTGGCTCGCCCTTCTGGCCGTCGTCTCCTGCGGCGGCAGCGCAAGGCCCGCCGCCGCGACTGCCGCCCCCGGCGGCACCAAGGACCAGACCCAGTGGCCCGCCGACGATCGCTCGATGTGCGAGCGGTTCGTCCACTGGAAGGGCTCGCCCGACCTCGAGGTCGTCGAGACCGTGGGCGAGGGCTCGTTCCGCCCCAACATCCGGCGCGTGTACAAGGTCGTGGGGCAGGGCGAGGATCGCCACCAGATCCTGCAGTGTCGGGAGATCGACACCAACCTCGACGGCATCAAGGACGTCGTGCGGACCTTCAACGACAAGGGTGAGGCCATGCACGAGGAGGCCGACACGAACTATGACGGCCTGCTCGACGACTGGATCAACTTCGCCGACGGCCGCATCGAGGAAGAGGACGTCGACTCGACGCTCTCGGCGGGCCGGCCGAACGTGTGGAAGTTCTACCTCGACGGCAAGCTCTCGCGTATCCGGCGCAACACGCACTGCCCGAGCGGCAAGCCTGACGTCTGGGAGATCTACCTGAACGGCCGCCTCGACCGCGTGGGCAACGACACCACGTGCGACGGCCACGTCGACCGGTGGGACCGCGACGCGCTGATGGTCGCGCAAGAGGAGGCGGCCGCAGGCGTGGAGATCGCCGAGGCGGGGGCGCCGCCGGCCGCGAGCGCCGGCGCCGCCACCGACAGCTTCTCCGGCGTCACCGTTGCCCCCGCCGACGCCGGCGCGTCCGCGGCGAAGAAGAAGAAGGGCAAGAAGTAGCCGCGCCCCCTCCGTCGGCGCGCAGCGGGCACGCCGACGTTCGTGGACGGCACCTCAGGGCCGGCTGGTCCCCTCGCGGCCGTACGCGTCCTCGAGGCGCACGACGTCGTCGAGCTCGGGGGTCGAGACCTCGACGACGTCCACGTCCGTGGCGGCGATCATGCGGTGCACCGTGCGTGGCGCGCAGTGGAAGCTGTCGCCCGCCTTCATGCGCAGCACGCGCAGCTCCGCGCCCTGGCCGACCTCGAGGTCCATCTCGCCCGCCTGCACCAGGAACGTCTCGTCCTTCTTCACGTGGTACTGGCGCGAGAGCTTCTGCCCGGCGGCGATGTGCAGGATCTTGCCGACGTACCGGTCGGTCTCCGCCCAGACGATCTCGTGGCCCCACGGCTTCTCGACGCGTCGCATGCCCGGTGTTTCTAGAGTAAGAAGCCCGGCATGACCACCACCCGCTTGCAGAAGGTCCTGGCGCGCGCCGGGATCGCGTCTCGCCGAGCCGCCGAGCAGCTCATCACGGCGGGGCGCGTGCGCGTCGACGGGCGCGTGGTCACCGAGCTTGGGACCAAGGTCGACCCGCGCGGATCGAAGGTCGAGGTCGACGGCAAGCGCATCTTCGCCGAGCAGCTGACGTACGTCGTGCTGCACAAGCCGCGCAACGTCGTGGCGACGATGAGCGATCCGGAGGGGCGGCCGACGGTGCGCGAGATCCTCAAGGAGGTGCCGGGCCGGGTCTACCCGGTAGGGCGCCTGGACTTCGCGACGAGCGGCGTGCTCCTGGCCACCAACGACGGCGACTTCGCGGCGGCCCTCTTGCATCCGCGCAAGGCGGTGCCCAAGACCTACGTCGTCAAGGTCGTCGGCCTGATGGAGGACGCGGACCTCGACCGCTGGCGCAAGGGCGTGCGCCTCGAGGACGGCCCGACGCTGCCGGCGAAGGTCAAGCTCCTGCGCCACGAGGAGGGCAAGACCTGGTTCGAGCTGACGATCACCGAGGGGCGCAACCAGCAGATCCGCCGCATGGGCGACGCCACCGGCTTCCGCGTCATGCGCCTGGCGCGCCTGTCGTTCGCGGGCGTGACGTCCGAGGGCCTGCGGCCGGGCACGTGGCGCTACCTCACGGCCGACGAGCTGCGGGCGATCCGCGAGGAGCACGGGGTGCCGAGGCGCATCGCGTCGCCGCCGGCGGAG
>JAJYCT010000428.1 GCA_021778125.1 Myxococcales bacterium | reverse complement strand
GGGGGCTGCGCACGCGCCTGCGCATCGAGGCCGCGCGCCTGCTGCCGAGCGGCGAGCGCGTGAAGCCGCACGCGGGCGCCGTGCCCGACGACGTCCCCGGCGGCGACAAGGTGTGCGAGGGGACGGGCGCGTCGCGTCGCTGCGTCGCCGGGATGCCCGCGGGCGCCACGGGCACCGCGTTCGACGTCGCCGACATCGGCGCCCGGCGGTCGCGCATCGTGCACGTCCAGGTGCTGGGCGAGGTCGTGCTCTAGGTGGCCGCCCCGGACGCGAGATCCGACACGACCCGCGCCAGCCGCTCGGGGTCGACGGGCTTGGTCACGTGCGCCTGGAACCCGGCCGCGAGCGCGCGCTCGGCGTCCACGGCGCGCGCGTAGGCCGTCAGCGCCACGGCGGGCGTGGCCCCGCCGCGCCCCGCCGGGAGGGCGCGGATGCCGCGGATGAGCGAGTACCCGTCGGAGCCCGGCATGGCGATGTCGCTGAGGACCACGTCGGGCCCCACCCGCTCGAAGACGCGCAGCGCCTCCTCCACCGACGCCGCGCTCGTCACGTTCGCCCCGTGATCGGTCAGGATGCACGCGATGAGCTCGCGCGAGTCGTCGTCGTCGTCGACGACGAGCAGGCGCACCCCGTCGAGGCGGGTCTCCCGGGGAGCGCCGTCGACCGCCTCGGCGCGCGGCATCGCGGGGATCGACTCGTGCTCCACCTCCGGGGACACGTGGATCGGCATCTCGATCGTGAAGGTCGCGCCTCTCCCCTCGCCCTCGCTCTGCGCCGAGATCGTCCCGCCGTGGGCGTGCACGAGCTCCTTGACGATGGAGAGCCCGAGGCCGAGGCCCCCCTGGCGGCGCGCCGTCGACCCGTCCGCCTGGCGGAACGGCTCGAAGACGCTCGGCAGGAAGTCCGCCGGGATGCCCAGGCCGTCGTCGCGGATCTCGATGATCACGGCCGGCTCGCGGCGCGCGGACGACACCTCGACCCGACCGCCGCTCGGCGTGAACTTGATGGCGTTCGAGAGCACGTTCCACACGATCTGCTGCAGCCGGTCCGGGTCGGCGTCGATGTCCCCGGTGTCCTCGTCGACGCGGACGTCCAGCCGCACGCGCTTCGAGTCGGCGGCAGGGCGCACGGCCAGGACCGCCCCCTCGATGGCGTCGGCCACGCGCGTCGTCGAGAGCTCGAGGCGCATCTTGCCGCCCACGATGCGCCCGAGGTCGAGCACGTCCTCGATGATGCGCATCTGCGCGCGCGCGTTGCGCTCGATGATCGACAGCGCGCGCTCGACCTCGGGCGCGCACGCGTGGCGCCGGGCGATCACCGACCAGCCGAGGATCGCGCTCAGCGGCGTGCGCAGCTCGTGCGAGACGGTGGCGAGGAACGCGTCCTTCGCGCTGTTGGCGATCTCGGCCTCCCGGCGCGACGCCCGCTCGCTCTCCAGCAGGCGGGCGAGCTGCTCGAGCGCCCGGTCCCGCTCGCGCGTGCGCTCCGCGACCTGCTCGACGCGGCGGCGCTCGTGCTGGTGGAAGAGGTCGACGAACGCCTTGACGCGCGCGCAGAGCACGTCGGCGTCGAAGGGCTTGGTGATGTAGTCGGCGGCGCCCGAGGCGTAGCCCTTGCGCGCGTACTGCTCGTCGCGGTGCATCGCCGTGAGGAAGATGATGGGCACCTCGGCGCCCGTCGCCGACTGGCGGAGCCTGCGGGCGACCTCGAAGCCGTCCATCTCCGGCATCTGGACGTCGAGCAGGACGACCGCGAACCGCTCGTGCTCGACCTTCTCCAGGGCCTCGGCCCCGGAGCGCGCCTCGACGACGCGCACGCCGAGCGGCGCGAGCACCACCCCGAGCGCCACCAGGTTGGCCGGCGCGTCATCGACGACGAGCACGCCGGCGGGCTCGGGCGGCGCGCTCGGGTCCGGCGCGGCCATGGCTCACGTCTCCGCCGGGAGCGCGGGGGCCGACGCCTCCGCGGCCCCGGCGCCGTGGAGCCACGCGAACAGGATCGCCAGCAGGCGGTCGGGATCGACGGGCTTGGTCACGTACTCCGACGCGCCCGCCGCGAGCGCGGCCTCGCGGTCGCCCTTCATGGCCTTCGCGGTCAGCGCGAGGATCGGGAGGCTCCGGAAGCGGGAGATGCGGCGGATCGCGCGCGTCGCGTGGAGGCCGTCCATCTCCGGCATCATCGTGTCCATCAGGACCGCGTCGATGTCCCCGTCCCGCTGGAGGAGCTCGAGGGCGATGCGGCCGTTCTCCGCGAGGACCACCTGCATGCCGCGCTCCCGCAGGACGCTGCTGATGGCGAAGACGTTGCGCCCGTCGTCGTCGACGAGCAGCACCTTCTTGCCCGTGAACGACGCGCCCTCCGGCAGGGGCGGCACGTGCGCCTCCGGAAGCGCCGGCGAACGGCCGTCCTCACGCGGCGCCGCCTCCGCGGCCGCGTACGAGACCGGAAGGACGAGCGTGAAGGTGCTCCCCTGCCCCGGCGCGCTCTCGACGTCGATGGCGCCGCCGAGCAGGCGCGCCATCTCGCGGCTGATCGTCAGGCCGAGGCCCGTGCCACCGTACTTGCGGCTCGTGGTGCCGTCGGCCTGCTGGAAGGCCTCGAAGATGAGCCTGTGCTTCTCGAGCGGGATGCCGATCCCCGAGTCGGTCACGGCGAACCGGAGGGCCTGGCAGGCCTCGCTCGCCGGCTCGACGGTCAGGGTCACGCTCCCGTGGGACGTGAACTTGAACGCGTTGGACAGCAGGTTCTTGAGGATCTGCTGCAGGCGAGTCGGGTCGCTGTACATCGTCGCGGGCAGACGCGGGTCCATGTGCACCATGAACGCCAGCTCCTTGTGCTCCGCGACGTGGCGGAACGTCCGCTCGATGTAGTCGCGCACTTCCTCGAGCGGGAACGTGCGCGGCGCGATGGGCATCTTGCCCGCCTCGACCTTGGAGAGGTCGAGGATCTCGTTGATGAGCTGCAGCAGGTCGTGCCCCGAGCTGTAGACGGTCTCGGCGAACTTGACCTGCTCGGCGGTGAGGTTGCCGGTGCGGTTCTCGGCCAGAGCCTTGGAGAGGATGAGCAGGCTGTTCAGGGGCGTGCGCAGCTCGTGCGACATGTTCGCGAGGAACTCGGACTTGTACTTGGAGATGAGCTGCAGCTGCTCCGCCTTCTCCTCGAGGCTGCGGCTCGCCAGCTCCACCTCCTGGTTCTTCACCTCGAGGAGCCTCGCCTTGTCGTTGAGCTCCGCCGCCTGCGCCCCGAGCTCGGCGTTGGAGGTCTTGAGCTGCTGCAGGAGCTCCTCGGTCCGCATGCTCGACGTGATCATGTTCAGGATGACGCCTACGCTTGCCATGAGCTGATCGAGGAAGCTCAGGTAGTTCGGCGAGAACGCGCGGAACGACGCCAGCTCGATGACGGCCTTGATCTCGCCCTCGAAGAGCACCGGCAGGACGACGACCGAGCGCGGCGGGGCCTCGCCCATCCCGGTCGCGATGGAGATGAACCCGTCGGGGACGTCCGTCAAGACGATGCGCTTGCGCTCGAAGGCGCACTGGCCGATGAGGCTCTCCTTGAGCCGGTACGAGTTCGCGAGGTTCTTGCGGCCACCGAAGCCGTAGGTCGCCACGAGCTGCAGGCTCGGCTCTCCCTCGACCTCCATGAGGTAGAAGGCGCCGTGCTGCGCGTCGACGAGCGGCGTGAGCTCCGAGACGATGAGCTGCGCGACCGCGAAGATGCTCCGCTGCCCCTGCATCATGCTGGAGAAGCGCGCCAGGTTCGTCTTCAGCCAGTCCTGCTCCTGGTTCTTGTGCGTCGTGTCCTTCAGGTTGCCGATCATCTGGTTGATGTTGTCCTTGAGCGCGGCGACCTCTCCCTGCGCCTCGACGGCGATCGAGCGCGTCAGGTCGCCCTTGGCGACCGCGGTGGACACCTCGGCGATCGCGCGCACCTGGGACGTGAGGTTGCCGGCGAGCTGGTTGACGTTGTCGGTGAGGTCGCGCCACGTGCCGCGCGCGCCCGGGACGTTGGCCTGGCCGCCGAGCTTCCCCTCGATGCCGACCTCGCGCGCCACCGTCGTGACCTGATCGGCGAAGGTGCGCAGCGTGTCGGTCATGGCGTTGATCGTCTCGGCGAGCGCCGCGACCTCGCCCTTCGCCTCGAGGAGGAACTTCTGGCTCAGATCGCCGTTCGCGACGGCCGTGACGACCTTGACGATGCCGCGCACCTGCTTGGTCAGGTTCGACGCCATCACGTTGACGTTGTCGGTCAGGTCCTTCCAGACGCCGGAGGCGCCGGGCACGTTGGCCTGGCCTCCGAGCTGCCCCTCGATCCCGACCTCGCGCGCCACCGTCGTGACCTGGTCGGCGAAGGTGCGCAGCGTGTCGGTCATGTCGTTGATCGTCTCGGCGAGCGCGGCCACCTCGCCGCGCGCCTCGAGCACGAACTTCTGGCTCAGA
>JAJYCT010000427.1 GCA_021778125.1 Myxococcales bacterium | reverse complement strand
GGTGGGGGGGTGGTGGGGGGGTGGAGAGGAGGTCTACCAGAGAGATCGGGACGATCCGGAAGGCGGTTCTTCCGGATCCTCGGATCTTGCTGTTAAACACTCTCACGACCATGGGCGGCATCGCACGTACCAGCGCGACGGGGGACGAGGGGATGCTGGGCGAGCTGCTCGCCTGGTCGTCGTCGTTCGCGCACGACCGGGCGCTCGTGCGCGAGGACCTCGTGGGCAGCGCCGCGCACGTCACGATGCTCTCGCGCACGGGAATCGTGCCGCCCGAGGACGCGCGGGCGCTGCGCGACGCGCTGCGCGTGCTCTACGACGAGGCCGTCGCGGGCATCCTCGACCTGCCGGGCGACGAAGAGGACGTGCACATGGCCGTCGAGGCCGAGCTCGGCAAGCGCGTCGGGGCCGTGGCCGGGCGCCTGCACACGGCCCGGTCGCGCAACGACCAGGTGGCGCTCGACCTGCGCCTGCACGTGCGCGAGCAGGGGACGGCGCTGCTCGGCGCGCTCGGGGCCCTGGTCGCCTCGCTCGCTGACCGCGCGGCGACGGAGACGGCCGTGCTCCTGCCGGCGTACACGCACCGCCAGCGCGCGCAGCCGGTCAGCGCGGCGTTCGTGATATGCGCGTGGGCCCTGGGCCTCTTGCGCGCGGCCGAGACGGTGCGCTTCACGCTCGACCGGCTCGAGATGCCGCTCGGCAGCGGGGCGTGCTCGGGCACGTCGCTGCCCATCGACCGCGCGCTCACCGCGCGCCTGTTCGCCCCGTGGCCCCCCACGAGAAACGCTCTGCACACCGTCGGCGACCGCGACTTCGCGCTCGACTGGACGTGGGCGGCGGCACGCGTCGTCCTGGCGCTCGGGCGCATCGCGTCCGACGTGGTCGACTTCGCGACGAGCGAGTTCGGCCTGGTCAAGCTCGGCGGCGCCATCGCGGCCGGCTCGAGCATGATGCCGCAGAAGAAGAACCCCGACATCTTCGAGCTGGTGCGCGGCAAGAGCGGGCGCGCGGTGGGCAACGTGGTCGCGCTCCTCGCGCTCATGAAGGGCCTGGCCAGCGGCTACAACCGCGACCAGCAGGAGGACCGCCTGCCGCTGCTCGAGGCGGGGCCGCTCGCCAGCGGGTGCGCGCGCATCGTGTCGCTGGCGCTCCCGCACGTGACGTTCGACGCCGCGCGCGGCGCGCAGGCGCTCGCCGAGGGCTTCACGCAGGCCACCGACCTGGCCGAGGCGCTCGTGCGGCGCGGCGTGCCGTTCCGCGAGGCGTACAAGGCCGTC
Source organism: Myxococcales bacterium (assembly GCA_021778125.1). Classification (GTDB taxonomy): domain Bacteria; phylum Myxococcota_A; class Polyangia; order Polyangiales; family Polyangiaceae; genus Palsa-1150. The sequence continues at coordinate 3,186 of JAJYCT010000427.1, read as the reverse complement.
GGGCGCCTGGTGGCGCTGGCCGTCGACGACGGCGTGGCGCTGTCGAAGATCGACCCGGCGCGCGCGCGCGTGGTGCACCCGATGCTCGACGTGCACGCCCTGGCCGCGCTTGAGCCCGGGCGCGCCGTCGAGGCCAAGGAGAGCCTGGGCGGGACGGGGCCGCGGTCGGTCGCGGCGCAGATCGCGTGGCTGCGCGCGCAGGCCGAAGACCTCGGCGCCGCGGCGGCCGCGCACGGCAACCTCGACACGCTCGCGGCGCGCGTGTTCGCCGAACCGCTGGAGTAGTGGATGCCCAAGCGCGACTTTCTCACCCTGACCGATCTGTCGCTGGCCGAGGCCACGCGCGTGCTCGCCATCGCGCGGACGCTCAAGGCCGAGCCCAAGGGCGCGCGCACCGGCCTGCTCGCCGGTCGGTCGCTCGCCGTCGTGCTCGAGAAGGCGAGCACGCGCACGCGCGTCTCGTTCGAGGTGGGGGCGGCGCAGCTCGGGATGCACCCGGTGGTCATCGGGACGCAGGGCAGCCAGCTTGGGCGCGGCGAGCCCATCAAGGACACCGCGCGCGTGCTCGCGCGCTACTGCGACGCGATCGTCTTCCGTACGTCGGCGACCGAGCGGCTGCGCGAGATGGCGACCGCCGCGGTGCCGGTGGTCAACGCGCTGTCGGACGACGGCCACCCCGTGCAGGTGCTCTGCGACGTGCTCACGGTCGAGGAGCAGCTCGGCGCGGGCATCGCGGGCAAGCGCATCGCGTTCGTGGGCGACTGTTCAAGCAACATGGCGCGCTCGTGGCTCGAGGCGGCGCCGATGTTCGGCTTTCACCTCGTGCTGGCGGGGCCCTCGAGCTACGGCCCGCCGCCCGGCGAGCTCGCGCGGGCGGGCGCGCACGTCACGCGCGTCGAGGACCCGGCGCACGCGGCCGACCGCTGCGACGTCGTCAACACCGACGTCTGGACGAGCATGGGCCAGGAGGCCGAGGGGCAAGAGCGCACCGAGGCGTTCAGCGGCTGGCGCGTCGAGGATCGGATGATGTCGCGCGCGAAGCCGGGCGCCATCGTGCTGCACTGCCTGCCCGCGCACCGCGGCGAGGAGATCGACGAGGGGACGATCGAGGGCCCGCGCTCGCGCGTGTGGGACCAGGCCGAGAACCGGCTGCACGTGCAGAAGGCGCTGCTCGTATGGCTGCTCGGGGCGGCAGATCGCGTGCGGTGAGCGGGTGGGGCCGACGACTCGCTTCGCCCCGTCGCCGACGGGCGACCTGCACCTGGGCGGCGCGTGGACGGCGCTCGCGTCGTGGGTGTGGGCGCGGCGGGCGGGGGGCGCGATGGCCCTGCGCGTCGAGGATCTCGATCCGCCGCGCGTGGTGCGGGGCGCCGAGGCGCGCGTCCTGGAGGACCTCGCGTGGCTGGGGCTCGACTGGGGGGGCAAGCCCGTCCGCCAGAGCGAGCGCGGCGCGTTCTACGAGCAGGCCGTCGCGGCGCTCGGGCGCGCAGGCCTCATCTACCCGTGCGATTGCTCGCGGGCCGAGATCGCGCGCGTCGCGAGCGCGCCTCATGCGGGCGAGGAGGTCGTCTACCCGGGCACCTGCCGCGATCGCGACCGGTCGCGCGGGATGCGGCGCACCGCATCGCTGCGCGTGCGCGTGCCCGACGAGGTCGTGGCGTTCGACGACGGCATCCAGGGCACGATCGAGCAGAACCTCGCCCGCGAGGTGGGCGACTTCGTCGTGCGCCGCGGCGACGGGGCGTTCGCCTACCAGCTCGCGGTGGTGCTCGACGACGTCGAGATGCGCGTGACCGACGTGATCCGCGGCGCGGACCTGCTGTCGTCGACGGCGCGTCAGATCTGGCTGGCGCGGGCGCTGGGGGCGGATCCGCCGCGCTACGCGCACGTGCCGCTCGTCGTGGCGCCGGACGGCTCGCGGCTGGAGAAGCGCAGCCTCGCGCCGACGGTTCGCGCGCTGCGCGAGGCGGGCGTGGCGCCCGAGCGCGTCGTGGGGGAGCTGGCGCTGGGCCTCGGCCTCGCCGACACCAACGCGCCGGTTACGCCGCGCGAGCTCGCCGCAGCGTGCGCGGGGCGCGAGATCGCCTGGCGCGGGGAGCCCTGGCGCGTGCCGCTATCGCTCGTGCTTCGGTGAGGGCGGGGGCAGCGGCTCGCCGCGGACGCAGCGGAAGCCGAGCGCGGGCACCTGGTAGCTGGAGTCGGCCGCGCCGCGGTAGGTGACGACCATTGCGGCGTACGAGCGGTTCCAGCCGCCACCGCGGATGACGTGCACGGCGACGTCGCCCCGCACGACCGGATCGGTGACGGGGTCGGGCGAATACGCGAGGAACGAGTCCTCGACCCACTCCCAGACGTTGCCGGCGAGGTCGTGCAGCGCGCCGCCGGGCCAGACGCGGTCGCCGAGCGGGTGGCTGCCCACGGGCGACGGGCCTCCGCCGCCGCAGCCGATGTCGCCCCCCGCCTCCCACTTGGGCGCGCCGAACCTCGTGTAGTCCACGCGGTCGCACGAGGGCTCGGGCTGGTCGCCCCAGGGGTACCGGTGTTGCTCGGGGCCCGTGGCGGCCCACTCCCACTCAGCCTCGGTCGGCAGGCGCTTGCCGGCCCACGCGCAGAAGGCGCTGGCCTTTTCCCAGCTGACCAGGTTGACCGGGTAGTCAGGCTTGGTCGGGTAGGTCGAGTACGGGTCGCCCTTCCACGGCTCCTTGCAGGCGCCGGCGTCGACGCAGGCCTGGTAGGCGCGGACGGTGACCTCGCCTTCGTCCAGGCAGAAGTCGTGGGTTAGCACGACGCGGTGCTCGCCTTTGAGGCCGCGGCCCATGACGAAGCCCTCGGCGGGCGTCGGCGGGACGGGAACCTCGCCGGCGGGGCACGCGGAGGTCGCCGCCGGAGCGAGGGCGAGCGCAAGCGCCGCGGCCGTGGCGGCGGGGGGCGCGACGGGCGACGAGGACTCGGCAAGCGCGGCGGAGGCAGGCGCCGGGGCCGGGACGGGCACGGGGGTGTGTCCGGCGCCCGGGCCGAGGGCCGACACGCGCGGCGACGTGGGCACGGTGGCAGGAAGCGACGCGGCGCACGCGACGGCGAGAGGCAGGAGGGCCGGGAGCAGCGCGCGCATCGCGCCACGATCAGACTACGCCGGGGCGCGGCGGGCAACTTCGCGGGCCCCGGCGCCGCGCGCGACGCGAGAGA
>JAJYCT010000426.1 GCA_021778125.1 Myxococcales bacterium | reverse complement strand
TGAGTGCCGCCTCGGCCACGCCCTCGCTCGAGCCCGGACCGCCGGCGCCCGACGCGCCTCAGTCCGAAGGGATCGCGTCGGTCGCGGCGTCCCCCGCCGCGGCGTCGGCGGCGGCGTCGTCGCAGAGGTCGATCCCCGGGCCGTCCCATCCCCCGTTGTCGAAGCACGGGTCCGGGAACTGGAAGCCCGGAACGGCACCGGCGCAGGAGATCGTTCCGTCGACGCCCTCGCCGGTCGCCACCAGCGCGCCCGTCGTCGCGTCGAAGAGCCAGTAGTCGCCGGTGTCCACGCCCGTGGCGACGGTGACCAGGACGAGGCCCTGGCAGGGCGGAGGCGAGGACTCGTACAGGTCGCCGTAGGCGCCGCCGCAGAGCCTCGCGATCGGCAGGTCGGCCAGCGACGAGAATCCGGCGTCGGGCAGGGGACCGGAGCAGACGACGTGCCCGTAGCCGTCGCCGGGCGGGGCGTCGGCGAGCGTGCCTCCATCGGCTCCATCGGCTCCATCGGCTCCGTCGGGTGCGTCGGGCCCGGCGGCGCCGTCGTCCGGCCCGCCCTCGACGCTCGCGTCCACGCCGCCGCCCCCGTCACGGGCGGGGCTCGCTCCGCCGCTGCCGCACGCGAGGAGCAGGGCGCCAAGGCCCACGCCGAGGATCCAGGGAAGGGCCAGGGTCACGCCGACACGATAGCGCGGAACCACGCCGCGAGCGCTGACGCCGGCCGGTGGCACCGGCGGCGCCGACGGTGCTGCGTGCGTCGCGCCCGAGGGTGAGGGCGCAGCGACGTCTCGGACCGTGATCCGGGCGCTTCCGTCGATGACGAGGGCATCTCGCACGAGGGTGGAGGGCCCCGACCTCGCCATCGTCCGTCGCGGCCGCACGCTCGTGCGCGCCCGCGGGGCGCTCGATCCAGATGCGCTCGTCGGCCTCGCCGCCGAGGCGACGGTCGGTGCGACCTGGGCGCCCGGCGAGATCCCCGACCGAGGACGCTTCGCCGCCGATCTCGACAGCCGTGTCGAGCGTTCGCTCGGCCGTCCATGCCGCGCCTACCTACGATAGGCTTGCCGGCGTGCTGCCGGCGGAGCGCGACGTCTACGACGATCTGCTGCGCGACTCGCGCGGCCTGCAGCGCGAGCAGGCGGCGGCCCGCGAGGCCTGGCTCGCGCGCCTGCCGCTCGAGCGCAAGGTCGAGCACCTCTTCGAGCTCGAGATCCTGCTCAAGGGGCTGGCCTGCTTCGCCAACCCGCGCAACCACCCGGGGCCCCCGCGGCGCACCCCCGTCGTCGCGCAGGACTTCCGCGAGCACGCCGCGATCGCGCGCGAGGCGATCGCGCGCGTCGTCCAGACGTGCCGGCTGCTGCTCGGCGAGGGCGAGCGCACGTTCGTCTTCCAGCGCTACCTCGAGACGGTGCTGCCCGACGACCGCGCCCGCACGCGGCTGGTCGGCGACGCCTTCGCGCACGGGTCGCCGGAGCGGTCGCTCTTCGTGCTGCGGCACGCGATGACGAACCTGTACGAGGTCGCCTCGGGCGTCGCGCGCCTGCCGCGCGTGCCGTTCCGCCTCTTCTACGCGCTGCTCGGCACCGCGCAGCGCGAGATCGGCCAGAGCGCGCACTTCAACCCGCTGCACGCCCTCGAGTTCCGGCCCGAGTTCGATCGCATCACCAAGGCGCCGATGCTCGAGCTGATCCGCGGCGTGCCCGGGGAGCAGGCGCGGCGCCTGGTGGCCCTCACGCTGCTCGCGCTCTTCCGCATGCTGCGCTACCTCGCGCTCGTCGAGTCCGTCGCGAAGGAGCCGAGCGACCACGCGCGGGGGCCCGCGGCGCTCGTCTACCTCGTGCTCAGCGTCCTGCGCTCGGACGCCCGCGCGCTCTCCGGCTACCTGCGGAGCCGATCGGGCGAGCTGCTCGCCGAGGGGTTCGACGCGGAGGTCTTCCGCGCGACGGCCCCGGAGATGGCGAGGGACTACGAGCGCACCCTCGCCCGGTTCCACGAGCTGCGGGAGGTCAAGGCGACGCTCGAGGGGGTCGCCGCGAACCTGCGGCTCGAGACGCGGCGCGCGTTCGAGCGCGACTTCCCGGCGCTCGACCTCGCGCCGTCGCCCGACGAGCTGCGCGCCGCCGTGCAGCGCCTCGCCCAGAACCTCCGCCCGGCGCTGCAGAACGCCGTCATGTTCGTGGGGCGCTCGCTGGGCGCGCGGCTCGACGCGCGCGGCGTCTTCGACGACGAGGCGGCGCGGCGGGTGCTGAGCGAGCGGCTGCGGCGCGACGTGTGGATGTTCGCCCAGATCGTCCGCGCCTTCGCCACCAAGGCGCGGTCGGTCGACGCCGGCGGGCAGGACCGCTGGGCGACGGCCTCCCCGCTCGCGTTCGTGCGCGAGTTTCTCGCCTACTTCCGGGCGATGGGCTACCCGCTGCTGCGCGGCGCGGACTACCCGCGCGTCGACGCGTTCCTCGCCGCGATGGCGCGCCTGCGCGACGCGGACCTGCTCGAGCCGGCCCGGCTCGCGGTCGCCGTCGACGAGGCCGAGCAGTTCCACGCGTTCCTCTCCGAGCTGTTCGTCGCCATCGGGCGGCGCGACGAGCTCGCGGGGACGACGTTCGACCGACGGGCCGCCGCCGAGGCGCTGCGCCTGTACCTGGGCGACTGACGCCCGGCGCCTACGTGTCCTGCCGGAACCCCTCGGGATCGAGCGGGGCCGGCGGCAGCTCGATGCGTCGCTCGTCGCAGCCGTAGGCGGTCGGCTCCAGCTCGAGGATCGTGTGCAGCGGGATCGACACGAACGGGCACTCGTTGGGCGGGCGGTCCATCATGTACGCGTAGAGCGCGCGCAGCACGGCCTGGTGGCCGATGACGAGCACGGGCCGCCGCTCGCGCTCGAGCTCGAAGATGACCGGCTCGAGCCGCTGGATGACGTCCTGGTACGACTCGCCGCGCGGGTAGCGGTACCGGAACTTGTCGGCCTGCCGGCTCTCGTACTCGGCGGGCATCGCCTCGGCGATCTCGTCGTAGGTCATGCCGTCGCACACGCCCGCGTCGATCTCGTCGAGCGCGCGCCACGACCGGTACGGCAGGCCGAGCGCCTCGGCGGTCTCGATCGTGCGGCGCAGGGTGCTCGTCCAGACGACGACGTCGGTGCCGACGCGCTCGCGGACGATCGTGGCCAGCGTGCGGGCGTAGCCGCGCCCCGCGTCGCTCAGCGGCGCGTCGCCGCCGATGCGGCCGAGCACGTTGAACTCGCTCTCGCCGTGGCGCGTGAGGCGCACGCTGCGCGGCTGGATGTGCAGGTTGAGCAGGTAGTGCACGACGCGCGCGAGCAGGTACCCCTCGACGCGGTGGAGCACGAGCGTGCGCCCGACGTCGATCGTCTTGATGAAGTGCCCCTCGTCCTCGCCCACCTCCTCGTAGGCGCTCTCGTAGTGGGCGATGCGCAGGCGGAAGTCGCGCACGGCCTCCTCCTCGGGGACGCCCTCGTAGTCCGGGGAGCGCGCCTTGTTGGCGCGGATGTTCTGCTCGACGAGCACCGGGTCGTGGCAGATCGACTCGACGAACACGACCTCGAGCCCCTCGGCCTCGCAGCGCGCCCGCACCATCGCGCGCCGCTCGCGCGTGTTGTTGGTCGCGTCGTAGATGGCCACGTCGCCCCCGCCGCGCAGGAACGCGAGCATGTCGTCGAGCGCCGCGAGCGCCACCTCGAGGCGCGCGGCCTGCCCGGCGTCGTTGCGGGGGTCGAAGAACGAGTGGTGCTGGCGGCTCCCGATGCGCTCCCTGCGGTACGAGCCGACGTTGAACACCTGCGTCCGGTGCCCGAGCCACGCCAGGTAGCGCGCCATCTTGCGCGCGATGAACGTCTTGCCGCGCGCGGGCAGGCCGACCATCACGAAGGCGATCTTGGGGGTCGTGTCGGGCTTCAAGGGCGCGCCGCGCGGTCATCATAGACCGGAAACGAGCGCGTGCCGTGCGGCCTCCGCGCCGCGCGCCTATCATGCGCCGCCGCCATGACGCGAAAGCCCGCCGCCTACTGGGACTACATCAAGGTCGAGCAGCTGCTCGGGCTGCAGACCGGCCTCGATCCGGCGGCGGAGGCGCCGTCGAACGACGAGGTGATGTTCATCGTCGTCCACCAGATCGACGAGCTATGGTTCAAGCTCGTCCTGCGCGAGATGGAGGCCGTGCGCGATCTCTTCGCGCGCGAGCCGGTGCCCGAGCAGGCGCTGGCCTCCGCGGTGCGTGGCATCCGGCGCATGGAGACGATCGTGCGGCAGCTCGTCGCGCACTTCGAGCTCATGGAGACGATGACCACGCGCGACTACCTCGGCTTCCGCGACAAGCTGACGGGGGCGAGCGGCTTCCAGTCGGCGCAGATGCGCGAGATCGAGGTGCTGATGGGCCTGCCGGACGCCGATCGCGTCGCGCTCGGGCACGAGGGCTCCTACCAGAACGCGCTCAGGGAGGCCGACGGCACCGCGTCG
>JAJYCT010000425.1 GCA_021778125.1 Myxococcales bacterium | reverse complement strand
AGCCCGCGATCGCCAAGGCCCTCACCTCCTTCGAGATGGGCAAGACCGACGACGAGACGCGCGTCTCGTGCGAGTCGATCCTGGCGATGAGCAAGGCCGGCGTGAAGCTCGACCCGTCGGTCATCGACGCGCTCTGGGGCGTCTTCTCGAAGTTCCAGTTCTCGAAGACCAACAGCCAGCGCCTCTATCAGGCCATCCACGACGCCGTCCTCCAGGTCCACGACCCCAGCTGGGGCGACAAGGCCATCGACAAGCTCAAGGGCCTGGTGCCGCCCAACCCGAGCGTCGACGTCCAGAAGGACCAGCTCATGTGGTGGCAGCTCACGAGCGTCCAGGTCATCAGCGAGCTGCGCTACACGAAGGCCATCAAGCCGCTCGTCGTCGCGCTCCTCACGCCGACCAAGACGGCGACGCTCGGCGCGACGATCCAGTTCGCGCTGCTCAAGATGGCCAAGCAGGCGGAGCCGGAGCTCATCAAGGCCCTGAACGGCAGCGACCCGGACTACAACGTGCCGGGCTGGGAGGACAAGACCAACATCGGCGTCATCGCCGAGGTCCTCGCCATCCTCGGCCGCCCCGCCGGCCGCGACGCGATCCTGGCGGCGCTTCCGAACGCCGACACGGGCACCGCGCGCACCGAGCTCGCGCAGGCGCTCACCCAGATGCCCGGCGATCCGCGCAACGAGCCGGCCTTCCTCGACGCGTACAAGAAGATCCCGTGGGACGACCACGACGCGCTGCTCGGCCAGCTCACCCCGCGCGTCGCGCTCGCCCAGCAGTCGGCCAAGTTCTACGACCCGAAGCTGGTCGACTGGCTGCTCAAGGAGATGAAGGGGGCGCCGGACTACTCCGCGCGCATCATCCAGCTCGAGGCCGAGGCCAAGCTGATGACCCCGGACAAGGCCGACGACGTGGCCGGCGCGCTGGGGAACCTCAGGAAGGAGACGCCGGCCGACGGGTTCGCCAAGGTCCAGCAGATGTACGACTCCATCCACTCGGCGCTCGCTCAGTGCAAGGCCGACACGGCCTGCTACCTCAAGATCCTCGACGAGCCGATCCCCGAGAAGCCGGTGACCTCGTACTACAAGCAGGTGAAGGCCACGTGGATGGCGGTCATCTACGGCGGGGCCAGCGCGGCGGCGACGAGGTCGGCGCTGCTCTCGAAGGTCGGCAAGGTGACCAACGCCGGCGCGCGGATCGCCCTGTGCGAGGCGATCGACGAGCTGGCCCCCACCGGTGACGTCGCGGCGGCCGACGCGCTCGACAAGATCGTCGCGGCCGACACGGCGTCCGGGGACAAGAACCTCATCAGCGTGGACAACACCGTCGCGCAGGTCGCCTGGCGGCTGCGCGTGCGCGGGCAGTGAGCCGCCGTCCGCGCGGGCGATGATTCGCCTGGAGGTCACGCACGGCGCGGCGCAGGGCGCGAGCCACGCGTCGAGCGCCGACGTCGTGCGGCTGGGGCGCTCGTTCGACAGCGATCTGGTCCTGCCCGACGCGCTCGTGTCCGGCGAGCACGCGCGCGTCGTGCGGGCGGGCGACGGGTACGTCCTGCGCGACCTGCGCTCGACCAACGGCACGGCGGTCGTGCGCGCAGGGGAGCGCGTGCCCCTCGACGAGGAGCGGGGCCGCGAGCTCCCGCTCGCGTCCGGGGACGTCATCGAGCTGGGCGGCGGGGCGGAGGTCGTGCGGATCGCCGTGACGCTCGCCGAGGACGAGGGCGACGCGCGCGTCGTCGCGATGCGCTCGATCGACGAGCTGGGGCGGGCGGCCGACGCCATCGAGCGCGACGGGGGGCGGCTCCGGGCCCTCTACGACGTGCAGAAGCGCGTGGGCGCCGCCGACGACCTCAACGCGGTCGTCCAGGCCGTCTGCGAGGGCGCGCTGTCGCTGGTGCCGGGGGCCACGCACGTGACGGTCGTGCTGCGCGAGGACGACGAGGGGACGCCGAGCTACGTGCCGATCGTCACGCGCGTGCGCGGGCAGAAGGGCCCCGCCGCGCAGGCCATCCCCGTCACGCGGAGCGTGTTCCGCAAGGTCGTGAGCGAGCGCGCCGCCGTCATCGCGGCCGACGCGCCGCGCGAGGTCGCGCAGACCGAGTCGCTCATGGGCGCGCAGATCCGCAGCGTGCTCGGCGTGCCGCTCTGGAGGGGCGACGAGATCCTCGGCGTCCTGCAGATGGACAACCGCGAGAGCGCGGGCGTGTTCACGAGCGCCGATCTCGACGTCTGCGCGGTGCTCGCGCACCACGCGTCGCTCGCCGTCGCCAACGCGCGCCTCGTGCAGCGCCTGCGCGCCGCCGAGGAGCGCCTCAGGAAGGAGAACGCGTTCCTCAAGACGCGCGAGGAGTCGCGGCGCGTCGGCAAGGGCGAGCAGGAGATCGTCGGCTCGAGCAGCGCGATGCGCGCCCTGTTCGACCAGCTCCACAAGGTCGTCGACACGCGCGTCACCGTCCTCATCGAGGGCGAGACGGGCGTCGGCAAGGAGCTCATCGCCGCCGCCGTGCACTACCGCTCGCGCCGCCGCACGCAGCTCTTCGTCAGCCAGAACTGCGCCGCGATGCCGGAGAACCTGCTCGAGTCGGAGCTCTTCGGCCACAAGAAGGGCAGCTTCACGGGGGCGCACGAGGACAAGAAGGGGCTCTTCGAGATCGCCGACGGGGGCACGCTGTTCCTCGACGAGGTCACCGAGATGCCGCTCTCGCTGCAGAGCAAGCTGCTGCGCGTCCTGCAGGAGGGCGAGATCCGCCCCATCGGCGCGACGCAGGAGAAGCGCGTCAACGTGCGCATCGTCGCGGCGACCAACCGCAACGTCGAGCGCGAGGTCAAGGAGGGGCGCTTCCGCGAGGACCTCTTCTACCGCCTCAGCGTCTTCCCGATCCGCGTCCCGCCGCTGCGCGAGCGGCGCGAGGACATCCCGCTGCTCGCGGAGCACTTCCTCAAGCGCTACACGTCCGAGCTCGGCAAGCCGGCCGCCGGCTACGCGCAGCAGGCCATGGAGCTGCTCCAGGCGTATGACTGGCCGGGCAACGTGCGCGAGCTGCAGAACGAGGTGCAGCGCCTCGTCATCCAGATCGATCCGGGCGGCTTCGTGACCCCCGAGTTTCTGTCGCCGCGCATCCGCCAGATCGAGGGCGTCGTCGACAAGGTGCGCCCCACCAAGGGCACGCTCAGGGAGATGATGGACCAGCTCGAGCGCTGGCTGCTCATCGAGTCGCTGCGCGAGCACGACAACAACAAGACGGCGGCGGCCCGATCGCTCGGCATCACGCGCGAGGGGCTGCACAAGAAGCTGCGAGGCTTCGGGCTGTAGGGGCAACGGCCCGGAACGAGCCGGTTCTTTGGGGAGGGGCGGGCGTCCGTCCTCGGGGCAGGCCCGTCATGAGGGCGGATGGGCGCGCGCCTCGACCGGAGCCGCCCGGCCTTTGGCCCCCTTCAGGGCCGTTCTTGCGACCGAAGAGCGCCGTCATCCAGGCGGTAAACGCGATCATGCATGGGGAGAACGCGATCATGCGCGTGCATGACCGCGTCATGCACGTGAAGACCGCAGTCATGCATCCGGCCGCCTCGCGCGCTGCCTCGTCGTACGGTTGCTCGAGCGCCTGGCTGCCTTGCTGTTGGCAATCGACGACCGCGCCGGCGCCTCGCGCCGCATCGGGCGCCAGCTCCTGGAGGAAGCCGAGCGCATGTTCGCGTGGTGGCATCGCGTGCGCGACGGCACCCTCACCCGCGCTCGATTCGAGGTCTGCATGCGCTCTCTTCGCGCGCGGGTCGAAGCTCTGCTCTTGGAGGGCAGCTTGCTCGGCAACACGAGCACCGCGCGCACGTGCGCCAAGCTGCTCAAGGCCAGCGAAGCCCTGTGGACGTTCGTGCGCGTCGAGAACGTCGAGCCCACCAACAACGCCAGTGAGCGCGCTGTCCGACCCGGCGTCATCTCCCGCAAGCTCTCGGGCGGAACCAAGTCCAAAGCCGGCAGCCGCTTCGTCGAGCGCATGCTCACCGTCCACGCCACGCTGCGACTGCAAGACCGCCCGATTCTTCCGTTCCTGCGCGCCGCCTGCGAGGCGCGCTTGCGCCGCTCTGCTCCTCCGTCGCTGCTTCCCTCACGCTGCGTCCCGCTTCGCGCTGCAGCCTGATTGCCACCAAGGAAAAACGTCCCTCATGATCGCGACTACGCGATCACGCGACGATCCCGTGAACGGGTACGCGCCTGATGATCGAGCACGAGATCGACGGCCTCTCGCTCCGGGAGCTCGCCGCGCGGGAGAAGACGACCGACAGCGCGCTGTCCAACCGCTTCCACAAGCTGCGCAAGAGGTACGCGCCGCAGGTGTCTCTCATGGACGAGGAGCCCAGGCGCCGCGCGGTCCTCGCGCTGGTGCTGCTCGGGCTCGCGGGCGGCCTCGTGGCGCTCGTCGCGTGGCTGCTCACGCCGCCGCCCGCCGCCCCGCCCGCGCAGCCGCCGCCAGTG
>JAJYCT010000424.1 GCA_021778125.1 Myxococcales bacterium | reverse complement strand
CCCGGCGAGGCCGGCCCGTCATGGCCGGCGCACGGCGAGGTCGAGCGTGACCATGGGCCCGGCCTCGGCCAGGTGGACGCGCGTCGCCCGGAGATCGTCGAAGGCGTCGAACGCCTCCAGGTAGAAGTGGGCCGACGCCATCCACACCGGGTCCGAGCTCTTCTGCTGCCTCTGCCAGATGTCGCGGCGGTACAGGCTCGCCGCGGCGCTCGGGCGGACCACGACGACGTAGCGGTAGCCCTGGCCGAGGAGGTACTCGGCGACCGCCTCCCCCCCGCGGGCGAGGGGGAGGCCCGGGGGCGGGCTGACGGCGCCGATCATGTCGAGGCAGGCGACGCGGTTGCGGCGGTGATCGAAGCGGGAGGGGTTGTCCACCAGGGTGGCGATCGGGGCGCCCGCCGGCACCGGAGCCTGCAGCGCCCGGTAGGCGGGATCGGGCCCGGGGACGACCCAGGGCGGGAGGATGCGCGTGACCTTGTCGAGGAAGCCCCGGTACGCGTCGGCCGTGGCGTGGCGCTCCCCGTAGAGCTGGAGCGAGATGGCCGTCACCACGAGCGTCGCGCTCGCCACCTGCGCCGCCCGGGCGCGCCCGGGCGTGGCCCGGTGGCCGGCGTGCTCCGCCGCGGCGAGCGCGATGGCCAGCACGGCCGCGAACGTGAAGCCGAAATGGTAGCGGCCCTGGTTCAGCACGTCGGCGGCGGGGTACCCGAGCAGGAGCCCGAGGTAGCCGACGATCGACCCCCAGGTGACGGCGGCGAGGGGCGCCCGCGGCGTGCGATCGCGGATCGTCACGGCCGCGGCGAGGAACAGGGGGGCCACCTTCGCCGGGAGGCCGTACGAGACGTTGGCCCAGATGTAGCGGACCGTGTCGCCGAGCTGGCGCGAGGGGAAGAACGAGTACGCGGGGTTGTAGAACCCCTTGCGCGCCGGGAAGAGGAACGTCCCGCACCACCGCTGCGCGAGCGCCCACCAGGGGGCGAGCAAGAGCACGAGGAGCCCGGCCGTGCAGGCGGCGTCGATCACCGCGCCCCGGTCCACGCGCAGGGGGACGCGCCATGGCCCCGCTCTGCCAAGCGGAGCCTCATCGTGGACCCGCGGCCGGAGGCGCAGGCTCCGGACGATGGGGGTCGCGTAGGCGAGGACCAGGATCGCGGCGATGGTGACGAGGAAGTTCTGCCGGAGGGTGCAGGCCCCGGCCGCGAGCAGGGCCACGGGGAGCGCCGGGCGCAGGCCGCGGGCCTCCGCGATCGGCGCCCAGGTCAGGGTCCGGTACAGGCCGAGGAAGAACACCACGGCGGTGCGCATCGACGAGCTGTTGATGCCGGTGTCGGGGAGGGCCACGACCAACGACATCACCAGGAGGAGCAGGGCCCTCCCGCTCCTGCGCGACGCCCTCGCCTGCCCGAGGACCAGGGCCAGCACGGAGACGAGGCCGAGGCCCTTGTCGAGCAGGTGGAGGTGGGTCTCGGGGACGTCGATGGCGAGCTGGATGGCGTCGAGGACCGACGTGCCGCCGTAGGCGCTGATGCGGCGGAGGCTGAAGGGCTGGGTGAGCGTCCCCCGGTCCAGGATCTCGCGGGCGAACGGGAAGTAGGCGAGGGGATCGTCGTTGACGTTGAACGCGGGTTTGATGAGGGACGCGAGCGCCTGGACGCCGCCCAGGGTGAGGAGGGCCGCGGCGCCGGCGAGGAAGGGCAGATCCGCGACGAGCCGACGGAGGCGCCGCCGGCGGAGGAAGGGCCGCGGCCTCCCGGCCCAGCGCGCCAGGACGCCGGCACCCTGGGTCCAGGCGACGAGCAGCCCGCCCCAGACGAGCGCGAAGAGCATGCGGCGCCCGGCCAGGCCGAGCGCGCAGAGGAGACCGCCGAGGGCCACGGTGATCCCCCACCCCCAGGCGATCCGGAGCCCGAGGTCCGCGCGCCGTCGGGGGAAGAGCCGGGCGTTGAGCGCGCCTCCCCACCCCGCGAAGCTCGCCAGCACGAGCCCGCCCCAGATCGCGGAGGCCTGCTCGGCCGCGGGCAGCCTGTGCCCGAGGATCGCGCCGAAGAGGGTGACGAGGGCCCCCAGGGCGATCGCCGCGCCGATCCCGGCGAGGATGGTGCGCGGGGCCGGGCGGCGGAGGGGGAGCGTCATCGCCGCCAGGGCGGTCCGCTCGGCCACGCGCCCGCCAGGCTCACCCGCGCCGGGATCCCGACGGCCGCGACCGCCGCGCCGGCCCCGATCTCCCGCGTGCGACGGCGATCATCCGCCCCCCGGCGGACCCCCGCCCTGCGCATGGTCATCATGGGCCCCATAGGCTAAACCCCCGGCCATGCCTACCCGCAAGAAGATTGGTCTCATCGGAGCTGGCAACATCGGCGGCGAGCTCGCCCGCCTCTGCGCGAACGAGGAGCTCGGCGACGTCGTCCTGTTCGACATCGCCGCGAAGGAGAACTTCGCGAAGGGCAAGGCCCTCGATCTCGAGCAGAACGGCGCCGTGCTCGGCTACGACTCGCACATCCGCGGCACGTCCAGCTGGGCCGACCTCGAGGGCGCCGACGTGCTGATCATCACCGCGGGCATCCCGCGCAAGCCGGGTCAGTCGCGCGACGACCTCGTCGCGACCAACCTGCCCATCATCCGCGACGTGGCGAACCACGCGAAGAAGGTCTGCCCGAACGCGTTCGTCATCGTCATCTCCAACCCGCTCGACGCGATGGTCTACGAGTACAAGCGCGTCGTGGGCGCCCCCAAGGGGATGGTCGCCGGCATGGCGGGCGTGCTCGACAGCGCGCGCTTCCAGCTGTTCCTCGCCCGCGAGGCCGGCGTGAGCGTCAAGGACGTGCGCGCGACGGTGCTCGGCGGCCACGGCGACGACATGGTCCCCGTGCTCTCGATGACCACGGTCCACGGCGTCCCGGTCTCGACCTTCATCGCCAAGGACAAGCTCGCCGCGATCGTCGACCGCACGCGCAAGGGCGGCGGCGAGATCGTCAACCTCATGGGCACCAGCGCCTACTACGCGCCGGCCAGCAGCGCCGTCTCGATGGCGAAGGCCTACCTGCGCGACGAGAAGCGCCTGCTCGCGTGCGCCGCGTACCTCGAGGGCGAGTACGGCTACAAGGACCTGTTCATGGGCGTGCCCGTCGTCATCGGCGGCAAGGGCATCGAGAAGATCGTCGAGATCCCGCTGACCGAGGAAGAGAAGGGGATGCTCGCCAAGAGCGCCAAGAGCGTGCAGGCGGTCGTCGACATCTGCAAGAAGGGCTGAGCGGCCCGGGGCGGCGCGCTCGCCGCACGCCGCCCTCTCGCCACAAACTTGCCCCCGGAGCTCCGGCGGCGGCATCCCCTGGGGGATGCACCGCCGGAGTTTCCTCTCGGCCCTCGTCTCGCTCCCCGCGCTGCTCGCGGCGCGCTCCGCCCGCGCCGACGGGGGCGCGCGCCTCGAGAGCGTCGCGCGCGACGCGCGCGGGACGACGCTCACCCTCGGGCTGACGCACGCGCCGTTCGCGGGCCTCGGCCACGGCGACGACACGGTGCTCGTGTTCGTGCCGGCGCACTACCGCTACCGGCGCGGCGAGGGCGTCGCCGTCCTCACGCACTTCCACGGCCACAACACGAGCGCCGAGCGCGCGATGGCCGCCCACGAGCTGCGCGAGCAGCTCGCCGACAGCAAGCAGAACGCGGTGCTCGTCGTGCCGCAGCTCGCGCTCTTCGCGGCCGACTCGTCGTGCGGGCGCCTCGAGGCGCCCGGCGGGCTCGCGCGCCTGCTCGGCGAGGCCGTGGCGACCGCCGCGACGACCGGCCGGATCACGCTGGGCGACTCCGCGTTCCCGGCCGACGCCCCGCCCGGCACCGTGTGCCTGTCGGCGCACTCGGGCGGCTACCACGCCGCGGCCTCGTGCCTGAAGGGCGGCGGCGTCGAGGTGCGCGAGACGTACCTGTTCGACGCGCTCTACGCGGACGTGGAGGCGTTCCGCGACTGGGTGGTGGCGCGCCACGGCGAGCCGCTGCACCGGCGGCACAAGCTCGTGAGCTACTTCACCGAGGGCGGGACGACCGAGGCGCAGAACGGGGCGCTGCGCGCGCAGCTCGCGCAGGCCGGCGTGGTCGTGGCGCACGAGATGCGCGAGGGGGAGCTGTCGCGCCGGGACATGTCGCACGCCGAGGCGGTCTTCGTGCGCACGGGCCTCTGGCACACGGCGGTCACCTGGGAGAGCAACGCGCTGCGCGACGTGCTCTACGCGTCCGCCCTGCCGCGGCACCTGCCGACGACCTGGTTCGCGAGCAAGGACGGGGCGCGGCCGATCGAGCGCAGGCGGTAGGAGCGCGCGCTCGGGGACCGGACGCGACGCGTCGAGGCCGGCACGCGCCGCGTCCGCCCCCGGCTGCGCCGCGCCCGGGCCCGGTGGCGGCGCGCCGACGAGGCGGAGCCGGCTCACTCCGGCGTCGTCGCGTCGAGGAACGTCACGGCGGCTTCCATCTGCGTCGTG
>JAJYCT010000423.1 GCA_021778125.1 Myxococcales bacterium | reverse complement strand
GATCAAGGTCCTCATCGTCGACGACGAGCCGAACCTGCGGAAGATCCTCTCCGCGCAGCTCTCGCGCGACGGCTACGACGTGCTGACCGCCGAGGACGGCGAGCAGGGCCTCGCCACGCTCCGCGACCACCACATCGATCTGGTCATCACCGACCTCAAGATGCCGAGGGTCGACGGCATGACGCTGCTGCGCAGGGCGCTCGTCGAGGAGCCGGAGCTGCCGATCATCCTCATCACGGCGCACGGGACGATCGACACCGCGGTCGAGGCCCTCAAGGCCGGCGCGTTCGACTTCGTCACCAAGCCGTTCGACAAGGACGAGGTCCGCCAGATCGTCTCCAAGGCGCTGCGCACGCGCGAGCTGCGCGGCGCCGACGCGAACCCCGCCTCCACGGCCCAGGGCGCGCGCTTCGGCATCATCGGCGGCTCGCCGGGGATCACCGAGGTCTACGCGATCCTCGAGCGCGTGGCCGACACGCCGACCACCGCGCTCATCACGGGCGAGAGCGGCACGGGCAAGGAGCTCGTCGCGCGCGCGCTGCACGAGCACTCGAGCCGCAAGGACAAGCCGTTCATCAAGGTCAACTGCGCGGCCATCCCCAAGGAGCTCATCGAGAGTGAGCTCTTCGGCTACGAGCGCGGCGCGTTCACGGGCGCCGTGACGAGCAAGCCGGGCCGCTTCGAGCTCGCCAACGGCGGCACGCTCTTCCTCGACGAGATCGGCGAGATCCCCATCGAGATGCAGGTGAAGCTCCTGCGCGCGCTGCAGGAGAGCGAGTTCGAGCGCGTGGGCGGCATCAAGACGATCCGCGTCGACGTGCGCCTGGTCGCGGCGACCAACCGCGACCTCAAGAAGCTCATCGCCGGCGGCTCGTTCCGCGAGGACCTGTTCTACCGCCTCAACGTCGTGCCGATCCGCCTGCCCGCGCTGCGCGAGCGGCCCGGCGACATCCCCGTGCTGGTCGACCACTTCCTGTCGAAGTTCAACGAGCGGCTGCGCAAGAAGGTCGAGGGCGTCGATCCCGACGCGATGGAGGTCCTGGTCGCGTACCCGTGGCCGGGCAACATCCGCGAGCTCGAGAACGTCATCGAGCGCGCCGTCCTCTTCTGCGACACGCAGAAGCTGCGCGCGGGCGATCTGGCGCCCGAGGTGCGCGGCATCCCCGCGATGGCGAACGTCCCGCTGCCGGAGGCCGATCTGTCCGCGGCGCTCGCGGGCGAGGGGGGCCTCAAGGAGCACGTGAAGGTGGCCATGAGCCGCCTGGAGCGCGAGCTCGTCAGCCGCGCGCTGCAGCAGACGGGGGGCAACGTCACCCACGCCGCGCGGCTGCTCAAGATCTCGCGCAAGGGGCTGCAGCTCAAGATGAAGGAGCTCGGGCTCCGCGAGGGGGCGCTCGACAAGGGCGACTAGATGCGCGCCCTCGCGGTCCTCCTCGGCGCGCTCGGTGCGGCAACGGCCTCGTGCCATCGCTCCGTCGGCGCCGATCCGGGCTCGTCGTCCGAGGGCGGCGTCGTGTCGGCGCCGAGCGCGATCGCGCCCGGGGCGCCGCGGTCCGGCATGGTGTGGATCCCGACGGGCGTGCTGCGCGCGGGCAGCGCGCTCGACGAGGTCCCGCGCCTGGCCGACGTCGAGATGCCCGGCACCGAGGTGCTCATGGGCGGGTTCTACGTCGACGTCTTGCCGTGGCCCAACGAGGCCGGCGCGATCCCCACGACGAACGTGTCGCGCGAGGAGGCGACGCGCCTGTGCGAGTCCAAGGGCAAGCGCCTCTGCTCGGAGCTCGAGTGGGAGCGGGCGTGCAAGGGGCCCGACAACACGCGCTACGAGTACGGCCAGGCGTACGACGCGCGCGCGTGCGGGGCGGGGCGGTCCGCCGAGAGCTCGGCGCGCCGGCCGAGCGGCGACCGCCTCACGTGTCGCAGCGCCTTCGGCGTGCGCGAAATGCACGGCGGCGCGTTCGAGTGGACCGACTCGTCGTGGGGGCGCGGCAGCACGCGCGACCTGGGCGTCGTGCGCGGCGGCAACGATCCGTCCGGCGAGCTGACGTCGCGTTGCGCGTCCGCCCGGCCCATGGCGCCCCGCGAGCGGTCGCCGGTGACGGGCTTCCGCTGCTGCGCCGGCCCGCGCAACGACGACGAGGTGGAGCTCGAGGTGAAGGTGGGCGTGCCGTTCCAGAGGGCCGAGCACACCGGTCGCTCGTCGCCGCCGCTCGACGCGCTCGGGGGCGTGGCGTGCGGGCCGCCCGTGTCGCCCGCGCCGTGCTCGCTGTCGCGCGCGTGGACCTGGCGGCCCGGCCCCAACGTCGAGCTTTCGCTGGCGGGCGGCTGCGTCGGCCGCGACCCGAGCGCCCGGTGCGCGCTCGCCGTCTCGCGCATGCTCGAGGGCAAGGTCGACGTGTTGGCCCAGATCGACACCGGCCGCGAGATCCCCGAGGTCGTCCTGGTCGAGGGGACGGACCGGCGTATCCGCGTGCGCGGGGCGGACCTCAAGGGGCAGTTCTTCCGCGAGATCACCTACAGCTACGGGCGCGTCGACGTGCGCGAGGTACGCTAGGCCGCATGCTCCGAGGACGCGGACACGACGACGAGAAGGTCGAGCTCGAGTGCCCCGAGTGCGGGGTGAAGGTCGAGACGACGGTGGAGAAGGCCGAGAAGGGCGAGGTCACGTGCCCGCGCGGCCACAGGGTCGCCGTGATGGGCCTCCTGGGCGGCGCGAAGCTCTCCTGAGCCCTACACCCACGAGAGCCGGACGTGGACCGTCCGCGCCGGGCCGCTCCGCGGCACCTCGCGCGCGTAGACCGTGGAGGCGACCGTCGCCGCGACGGCGCGATAGTAGGTGACGAGGGCCCCGCGGAAGTAGGGGATCTCGACCAGCGGGCACTCCACGTTGACGACCAGCGCCTCCTTGGGCCCCACGCGGTAGACGCAGTGGTCCCCGCCGTCGATCATGCGCGCGTAGATGCGGTGCACCTGTACCAGGATGTTCCAGGGCGTCGCCCCCGCGCCGGCCGCCACTCGGCCGAGCATGCCGACGAAGCTCTTCTGCGTGCGCACCGACACGGTCTCGCCCATTCGCGCGATCTCTTCGGGCGTGAGCAGCATCGCGTCGCAGGCGCGGTAGTGCGTCATGGCGACCTCGAGGGGTAGCCACGCGCCGGCGGTGAGCATGCGCATGTCGGTGCGGCGCTCCGGCGGCAGCGCCGTGAGGTAGCGCTCCTCCCACCCCATCTCGCGCAGCCCGTGGATCGACGCGGCGATGAGCGTCGAGCGCACCTGCGTCACCGGACGCGTGTGGCCGCGCGCGTACTGCGGCGACAGCACGACCTCGTAGGGCTCGGGACGCGTCGAGAGCGACATGCCTCCCCGACACTGTATCAAGCGGTCGGGCGTCGCGCCCGGCTGACGCGGGCCTTGTATCCACGACCAAGGACCTTGAACAGGTCATCGAAGCGCCTCGACTTGAGCGCGGCGCGCAGCGTGAGGATGGCCGGCATCGAGGCACGTGTCGCTCGGGTTGTTGACCGTGAACGGGCCGGAGGTGGGGCCGATGTAGTGCCGGCATTCGCCCCCCTGCCAGGTGAACGCGACGTCGGCCGCGTAGGTGAAGCCCGTGGCGAAGACGATCTCGATGTGGCACGTGCCGGGGCTCGGGCTTTCAAGACCGACGCTCCACACGGGCGGGGCGCCCGTGTACCACTGGGGCCCTGCGTCGGCGTTCGCACAGGGACCGGTGACGAGGACGTTGGCGATGTCGTTCGTGGCGCAGGAGAGGTTAAACGTCGCAAAAGCCGCCTCGGTGATGCTGTTGTCGGCAGGGCATTCCGAGCATCCCCCGACGAGGACCGCCAAAAGCGCCGCGGGCGCGAGGAGCACCGCGGCGAGGCCCAGCGCAGGTCGGTCGCTACGCGCTGCGACGGGTCCGCCAATCGGGGCTCGACCGGACGCCGCCGCCGAAGCGGACTCTCGCCGACGCATTCGCAGAACATAGTGTGCTTCCGCTGGGGAGGCACGCAGCGCCCTTTCAGCAACAAGGCGTTCGGGTGCGGCTCGTCCTGAGCGGTCGTGATCAAGCGTCGCCGTGGCCGAGCCTCTTCGCCAGCCGCCCTGGATCCCGACCGATCGCACGCTCGATCGGCCGAGGATCAAGGCTGCATCGTTCGCGATCGAGGCCTCGTGTCTCGCTGGTTCAGGCGTGGTGCGTCCGATCGCCGGGTCGAGCGCTACCTGCGCCGCGGGAGAGTCGTGTGTCCAAGGGGGCCGCGAGCAGCAAGAGGCGCGGCGCCCCATACTCGCCCTTCGGGGCTCATGCGGCGTTCACTGCCACTGGAACGGCCCACTCACTGGCGCGCTCCCTCGCGCCGAAATGTTCTCCCTTGCGGCGAAATCTTCTCCCGTGCGCGACAAAACCTCTCCCGTGCGACAAAAAGTGTCCCCATGCGCGAGAAACCGTTCCCTTGCGCGGAGAAACCAGT
>JAJYCT010000422.1 GCA_021778125.1 Myxococcales bacterium | reverse complement strand
GCGCTCGCGCGACAAGGTGCTGGCCGCCGAGCAGGACGCGCAGCGGGCGCGCCTCGGGCACGTGGACGCACGGATCGCGAAGGCCGAGGGCGAGCTCACCCGGGCGCGCGCGGCCGAGCGCGAGGCGGCCGGCGAGCTGGCCGGCGCCCAGGGCGCGCTGACGCGCGCGGAGGCGAAGCAGAAGCGCGCGGAGGCCGAGCTCAAGACCACGCAGCAGCGCGCCGCCGCGGGCGGACCGGGGCGCCCGTGACCACGCAGCCGCTCCCGCCGAGCAGCGATCCGCAGACGACGCGGGCGCAGACCCGCCTGGGGATGGTCCTGCAGGACAAGTGGAAGCTCGACGCGCTGCTCGGCGTGGGCGGCATGGCGGCCGTCTACGCGGCCACGCACCGCAACGGCAAGCGCGTCGCCGTCAAGATGCTGCACGCCGAGCTCGGGCACGACGAGGAGATCAAGCGCCGCTTCCTCCAGGAGGGCTACGCGGCCAACGCGATCCAGCACGACGGCGCCGTCAGCGTCCTCGACGACGAGGTCGCGCCCGACGGGTCCGCGTTCATCGTGATGGAGCTGCTCGAGGGCGAGACGCTCGAGCAGCGATGGGAGCGCGGGGGGCGCAAGATGGACCCCCGCGAGGCCCTGAGCGTGGCCGACCAGGTGCTCGACGTCCTCGCGGCGGCGCACGCGAAGAGCATCGTGCACCGCGACATCAAGCCGGAGAACCTGTTCGTGACGCGCACCGGCCAGGTCAAGGTGCTCGACTTCGGCATCGCCCGCGTCCTGGAGGCGCGCCAGACGCAGTCGGCAACGTCGACGCGCGCCGGGACGGTGATGGGCACGCCCGCGTTCATGGCGCCCGAGCAGGCCCTCGCGCACTGGGACGAGGTCGACGGGCGCACGGATCTCTGGGCGATGGGGGCGACGCTGTTCACGCTCGTGACGGGCCTCCTCGTGCACGACGGCGAGACGCCGAACGAGCAGCTCGTGCGCGCGGCGACCCGGCCTGCGCCGCCCGTCGCGACCGTCCGGCCCGACTTGCCACGGGCCGTGGCGCAGGTCATCGACGGCGCGCTCGCCTTCGAGCGCGAGCGGCGCTGGTCGGACGCCGCGGCGATGCAGAGCGCGGTGCAGGCGGCGCTGGAGGCGATGGGAGGGGCCATGGCGCTGGGCGCGGCGCGGGGGCGCACGCTGTCGTCGGCGACGATCGTGAGCCCGCAGGCGGGCGCCGCGACGATGGTCGACTCGACGCGGGCGGCGTCGCCGGCGGACTGGGCGCGCGAGGTCGAGGTGCGCGTGGCGGAGGCGGCGCGCCTGCGGACGCAGATCGCCGAGCGGACGCAGACGCTCGCGGCGGCCAGGCGCGCGGTCGCGGAGGCGCAGACCCGGGTCGAGGCGAGCCGCTCGGAGCGCGGGTCGCTCGAGCGGCAGTTCTCGCGGCAGGTGGGCACGCGCACGGCGGCCGTCGAGGACGCGCGAAAGCGCGTGCGGGGGCAGCTCGTGGGCCTCGCGCGCATGGCGATCGCCGACAAGACGACGTTCGGCGGCGACCTCGACGCCGCGCGCGACCAGATCGCGAAGCTCGAGCGCGCGGCGAGCGCGGCAAAGCGCGACGTCGAGGTCCACGAGGCCGCCCTGCACGCCTACGACGCACGCTCGCTGCGCCTCGGGGTCGTGCTGCTCGGGGTGCTGGCGGCGCTCGCGCTGACGCTGCTCGTCACACCGATCGTCTGGCGGGCGACGCGCGTCGTGGAGCCGCCGCCGCTGCCGGGGGCGGGGGCGCCGGCGCGGTAGGGGGGGTGTCCGGGGCTTCTACGGCTTCGGCGGGGTCGGCTTGTTGCTCACCAGGTGCTCGATGGCCCGCTTGCGCGCCGCTCGAACCTCGGGCGCCTGATCGCCGGCCGGGTCCTCGGCGCGCGCGCGGTCGAGATCCGCGAGGCACGCGCCCCACGCGTGCGCGTCGCACTCGGCCCACGCGTCGCGACGCAGGTCGGCCGCGGAGACGAGCTGCGGAGGGGCGGGCTCCACGGGCTCGGGGCCGGGGCTCGGCGCGGGGGCCGGGGTTGGTGCGGGCGCGGGGGCGGGCGCCGGTGTCCGGTGCGTCGTCGCATAGACGATGCCTCCCCCGACCGCCGCTCCGACCGTCGCCGCCACCAGCCACAGCACGGCGGGCGGCTGCCGGCGCTCGGGGCGCACGGAACGCCCGCGCTCGCGGTCGAGCCTCTCCTGCCGCTTGCGGGCCGCCACGCGCTGCTCGATCTCGCGCCGCCACCCGCGCGCTCGCTCGCGCTCGGCCTCGACGTCCACGCCCATCGCGGCGAGCTCCTTCGCGGCCTCCTCGGCGCTCATCTCGCTCGCGCGCTGCGCCTCGGCCTCGTCCTCCATCGCCTCCTTCTCGGCAGTCTTCCAGACCTGCTCGGGGGTGCGCTTGGACATCACGTCTTCTCCTGCTTCTTCTCGAGTCGTCGTTTCACGTAGCGCACCCGGCGATCGCGGGCCCGGTAGAAGTCCTCGGGCGTGCGGCCAGAGAGGCGCGCCATCTCGGCGGGGTCCTCGATGTCGTCGAGGGAGAACTTGATCCAGTCCAGGTTCACGTCGTCGCCCGTCTCGACGAAGTGCGCCCTCAGCTCTTCGAGCCTGGCAGCCGCCGCTTCCTGGCCGTCCCGGCTCTCCTCGTGCGCGACGGCGAGCTCCTCCGGCGACCGTGCGCTGGAGCCCTCGAGCGTGTCGACCTCGGTGAGGTACCCGACCTCGCGCTCGCGCTCCTTCGTACCCGCGCGCGCGTCGTTGCTGCCTTCGCTGCGGATGATCCCGCAGAGCGCGGCCCCGAGCGGCACCGTCTCCGGATCCCAGGAGCAGCGCTCCCACAGGAGGGTGCACGCGCGATCGACGAGCTGGCGCGCCATGTGCTCGTTCCTGCGCGTGCGCTTCATCGCGAAGGCCAGCGCGACGAGCCTCGCCCCCTCGAGATCGTGCTCGAGCAGCATCTCCTCGAACGCGGCGCGCTCCTCGGGCGTCGGCTCGGCGGTGCGGACCTGCCTCTTCTTCTTCCGGCTGAACAGTCCCAATCGGCTCCTCCCCTGGACTCCGGTCATGCACGACAAATCGGGCGCCGGGAAGCGCCGCCCTCCTCCACGCGCGTGGCGATGGCGGCGCTCCCCGGTCCCCCGGGGTGGGGCCTGGCTGGGGCCCCTGGTGGCGTCGGCCTACTTCGGCGAGGTCTCGCTCGAAGCATTCGACGCCGTCTGCGCGGGCGCGCTGGGCGCGGCCGGGGCCGCAGGCGCAGGGCTGGTGACGGGCTCGATGCGAACGCCCGTCACGTCGCCCTTGATCGCGCTCTTGGCCTTGGGGGACTTGGTCCCCCGGGCCGCGCGCGTCGCCTTGGCCTTGGCCGCGGCCGCCGCATTCTGCTCGCTGGTCCTCGGCTTGCGCTGCTTGGGCGGCGCGAGACCGAAGTCCGAGAGCTCCTGCGGATCGCTCACGAACGCGGCGAGGACGTAGTGCTTGTAGGCCCGCAGAAGCGGTCCCACCTGCCCTTCGACCTGCGCCAGGTCCGCGATGGCCGTCTTGACGCCGGCGTGTGCCGCAATCACGGCGGCGATCGCGTTCGCCAGGCTCGTCAGAGCCTGGGTGAGCGTCGCCGTCGTGTAGCCCGTCCCGAGCAGCGTGAAGCTGCCGTTCGGGAAGTGCTTGTTCGTGCCGGCCACGAGCGCCTGCACGAGCGCCAAGGCGGTCGCCCTGGTGTTCGACGTGGAAGCTGACATGACTTTTTTCTCTCCTTTCTGGCGGGGCGCACGCTCGCCGGGGCGGCGAGACCGCCCTCGCGCGGCGGCGCGAGGGGGCTGCGTCTTGGTCTTTCTCCCCTTCCTGAGACGTATGCTCCGGGAGGGGGGGGGATTCCGCGCTCGGGGGGGAGAAATCGTACGCGGGGGGCAACGTCGAGGATTGGGTGCATCGCTGGCGGGCTCGGGCTCAAGACCATTCACGACACGGTCACCCAGCGTGGAGGCACGCTGGCCGTCATGTCTCTCGGCGCCGGATCGGCGCCCCACGCTCCCGAGCCGCGCCGCTGCGCGGAGGAGTCGCGATCCCGCGCGCCCCTCTCGTGGCCTCGCTCGACCGGCGCGGGTTTCCTGTCGGTCGCGAGACGGCAGCCCGCGTCCGCGGCTCGATCTCGCGCGAGCGTCTCGCGTCATCGACGTCCAGGCTCGTGGTCCCGGGCGAGCGGCTCGCGCTCGCTCGCATGGGCGCCGCGATCGCGTGCGACCGAATCGAATCCCCGAACGACCAGCCCGCGCCCTCGCCTCTGCGCGACGCGCCCTGTGCCGACGAGGACGCGTTCTCGTCGGACCGCTGCGAGACGGCGACGAGCCGTGTCGCCAGGGCTCGCGCCCGAACCGGGGTCCCGAGCGAGCGACGCGCCATCCCGAGCGTCCGTCTCGCGGTCTCGTGCGTCGGGACCGAGCTTCCGAGCGACGGGATCGCGGGACGGAGCGGGGG
>JAJYCT010000421.1 GCA_021778125.1 Myxococcales bacterium | reverse complement strand
GTCCTTGAGGCGCACCATCGCCGTCAGCAGAAACAGCAGCACCGGCCAGCTGAAGGCGGCGAGGAACAGGTCGCGCTCGTCGCGGCGGACGCGCCGCAGGGAACGGACCAGCACGAACACGAGCAGCGGCGCCAGCAGCGGCGAGTACGAGAGGAACTGCCCGACGCCCACGCGCAGCGCGCTCTGTAGCAAACCCGCGCCGCCGGACGACGAGATCTCGACCAGGTGATTGACCGTGTTCTCGCCCGCGACCGGCACGGTGGCGCTCGCCCGCTCGACCAGGTGCAGGCGCAGAGACGGCCACCCGCGCGCCGCGTTCCAGAGGATGACCGGCATCGTCATCGCGAGCGCGACGAGGCCGCCGGCATAGAACGACGGGCGGCGCAGCCACCTGCGCATCGGCGCGGAGCCGACGACGAACAGGAGCGTGCCGGGGACGAGCAGGACCGCGGTGTACTTCGCGAGGAACGCGACGCCGAGCAGCAGGCCCGCCAGCAGCGGCCGGTACGCGTCGTCGCGGCGGCGCATCCCCTCGAGCGCGAGGAGAAAGCCGACCCAGAGCGGCGCGAGCGGCGCCTCGGGGTTGAGCACGAAGCTCGACACCAGGAACATCGGCAGCGCCGTCACGATGATCAGCGCGAAGAGCGCCGTGCGCGGACGGAACAGCCGCTCGGCGAGGCGGTACACCAGCAACCCGAAGAGGCCGGACGCGAGCACCGGGCCGAGGCGCACCATCGCGGGCGTGGCCCCGAACACCGTGGTCAGCCGGACCAGCCACGCGGTCAGCGGCGGGTGGTCGTAGTAGCTCCAGTCGAGGAAGCGCGACCACGAGAAGTAGTAGGCCTCGCCGTTGCCGAGCGGCAGGCCAGCGATGAACAGGCGGACGAGCGTGGCCGTGGCCACCCACGCCACGGCGAGGGTCCGGTAGCTCGGCTCCTCGCGCTCCTCCCAGCCCTCGTCGACCGCCGAGGCCGGGACGTCCAGCTCCAGCAGCGGCCGAGAGTCGTCAGTGAAGCTGGGCATCGTCACGGGGAAGGACTCTCTCGGCAGTGCGGGGAAGGGGGGCGGCGGCGGTCTCGCGACGCCGTCGACCGCGCCTAAGGGCAATGGGCGAGCCAGGCGTGTGTACCAGCTTCGGATGCGACACAACCAGGATTTGGTCGCGTTTTTCCCGCAAATGTCCGCGGATGTTCGAGGGCCGCACTGTGCCTGCAAGGCACGTGTGAATGAGAGTCACAGGGGCGTTGCCACGCAGCGCCGGGGGCGCGAACGACCGGTCACATCGGGATGCGATACGGGGCCATGGCGTAGGCGATCTGGTCGCGCATGCGCCGAACGTCCGGTCGGTCCTCCATCCGCGGGTCCAGCTCGCGCGCCTCGTCGAGCCGATCGCGGCAGATGCCCCACTGATGTTTCTCGCAGAACACGACGGCCTCGCGCCGCTTCTGCTCGGCGCGCGGGTAGAGATCGCGCGCGCGCAGGTCGATCCCGCTGCCGGCCAGCGCCTGCTCGAGCGGCGCGAGGTCGGCCCACCGGTCGTGGTAGGGAATGAGCACCCGCGGGTGGAACGCCAGCGCGCACTGCGCGGCCTCCGACGGTGGCATGGTCGTCGGGAGGCTCATGCTCACGAAGGCGAGATCGATGCGCTCGAGGGCCTTCATCTCCGGGGTGCACTCGGTGTCGCCGGAGAAGTAGACGCGCGTGCCGCCCAGGTCGAGGACGTAGCCGTTGCCCCGCCCCCTCGGGTGGTAGAGCAGCCCGGGGGCAGGTCCCCGCGTGACGTTGTACATGGGCACGGCCGTGACGCCGATGCCACGGACATCGCGGGCCTCGCCGTTGGCGAGGACCACGTCCACGTGCGTCCGGTCTGCCGCGGCGGCCGGACCCACGACGACGGTCCCGGGCTGCGAGAGGCGCGCGACGACCACCGGATCGAGGTGATCGAAGTGGATGTCCGTGAGGAAGACGACGTCGGCGCGAGGCAGCTCGGCGTGATCGATCGCAGGCGAGGTCGGGTCGACGTAGATCGCGAGCCCGTTCCACCCGAGCAGGACGGTCGCGTGCTCGAGCGGGGACACGACGAGCTCGCCCCGCGCCGTCGGGAAGCGGTCGGTCGCGCTGGGCGTCGTCATCGCGGCCGAGGAGGCGGCGATGGGCTCCGGCGGCGTGCTGCGCCTCGGGTGCGGCACCTCGCTCGAGACGTCGACGGCCACCGCCGCCGCGAGCAGGAGCCACGGCAGGGCGCGCCTCGCCGTCACCGGTCCTCCCGACGGCGCAGCCAGAACGCAGCCGAGGCCAGCGTCAGCGCGCAGAGCGCGACGCCCCAGGCGAAGGAGGCGGGCCGGTAGCGGAACACGACGGTCTGGCTCGCCTCGCGGAGCGGCGCTGCGACGGCGTCGCGGTACGCCTCGGCGGGCGCGCCGTCGGCCGACCAGCCCGGGTCCCAGTTCTGGTTGAGGACCACGCGCTCGCCCGGCTCCGCGCCGTCGACGAGGACCTCGACCTCGTTGGGCGTCCACGCGACGATCGACGCCGTCCCGCGGCCCTCGGCGACGTACGCCTCGCCGCGGTAGTCGGCGTCCGTGTCGCCCCAGGCGCCCACGCCGGGCATCCGCCCGTCGCGGTCCCGGTGCGTGATGTGGATGCCGTTGTCCGTGTCGCACTCCATGGTTCCGACGTTCTCGATGACGGCCGGGAGGGTCGCGACGTCCCAGAGGCAGGGCCGGTAGTCGGGGCGCGGGGGCAGCCTGCGCACGACGTGGAACGGAGGCTCGCGGTCCTCGAGCGACGGGACGGGGTTCACGAACGACCTGGCGATGGGCATGCGGGCGACGAGGCCCATGTCGAGCGCGATGAGCGGCGCGGCGAAGCCGAGGAGAACCTCGGCGAACGCCCGCCGGTCCCCTGCCCGCGCGAGCGCCTGCTCCGCCCCCGACGCGGCGGCGCACGCGAGCACGAGCACGACGGAGTACAGCCACCGCGACGGCACGTGCTGCGACTTGAAGACCGGAAGCAGATGCATGAGCCGCCACGGGGCGAGCGCGTGGAACCCGCCGATGACGAACGCCAGCATCACGAGCCCGGCCCACTTGAGGGCCCGCTCGCGATCCCCCCGGCTCGCCGCCGCGCCCCAGACGAGCAGCAGCAGGCCTGGCCACCCCAGGTAGAGCCCCCACTCGTGCCACATGCCGTGCGTGAAGGACGTGGTCGCGGTGAAGTCTCCGACGCGCCAGGTGAGCACGCGGATGAGAAACCAGGGGAGGATGGCCTCCTCGGAGCGGATGTACCGGGGGAACCGCTGCAGCTCCTGCGCGAGCGGCAGGAGCTTGGGGGCCGCGAGTCCCATGCCGAGCGCCGCGAGGGCGGTGAGCAGCACGATCGGCCGCCAGGAGCGGCGCGACCGGGCCACGAGGGCCGCGTACACGACCAGGACGAAGCCCGCGTGCGGCACCGGGTAGATGGCGTCGCCGTACACCATGATCGCCAGGCAAGCGGCCGCGAGCACGACGTCGAGCCGCGCGCGGCGGGGAGCGGTGCCGGGGTCGATGGCGTGATCGAAGAAGTAGAGCACCCAGGGGACCAGGCCGTAGAGCAGGTGCCAGGTGTGCCCGACGCCGATCTGCTGCCCCCACCGGCTGTTGACCACGACGCCGATGACCAGCAGGGCGCGCAGGACCTGGCTGCGCGTGAACCGCCCGGCGAGCAGGTAGGCGCCGATCGCGCTGCCGATCGCGGCGCCGATGATCTCGACGCGGAGGGCGATGGGCAGCGGCAAGAGCAGGTAGAACGGCAGCCACGGCGAGACCACGACCGGCGCGCTCTCGAGCGAGCCCCAGGCCGCGTGCCCGCCGCAGGTCCACGGGTCCCAGAACGGGAACTGGTGGAAGCGCAGGATCGTCTTCACGACGACCGCGCGCTGCGTGTTCATCTGGTCCCAGTTGTGCTGCCCGAGCGTCCAGGGGTGGACGAGCAGCGGCGAGACCACGAGCAGGATCATCGCCGGCGCCGCCAGCAGGGCGGCGACGCGGCTCGCCGCGCTCACCCGCCGGGGGACCGTGCGCGGCCAGCGCCGCCCGATCTCGGTCCGCAACCGCTCGAGGCTCACGTCGGCAGCGCGGACCATCGCACGCCCCCGCTTCGGCGCGCAAGGCGGTCGGAGGGCTCATCCCCCCCGGGGCGCTGCCCCCCGGGGGGGCGCCGGGGCGCCCCTCGTGGCGGGCTGACCGGACTTCGACATCGACGACGCGCCGGAATCGCGCTAGGGGAAACCTCCGCTCGCATCAAAAGCGGCCACCAACACTCGCGGAAGTATCGAAATGCTCTCAACGAATCGCATCGGTGTCGCCATCGTAGGAGTCAACGGAGCGGTCGCGTCGACCGTGATCGCTGGCGTGGAGCTGATGAAGCGGGGGCTGGTCCCGCGCGTCGGCATGGTCACGGAGCGCACCGACGCGCGCATCGCCGAGTCGCTGACCGAGCTCCTCGACTTCGCCCCGCTCG
Organism: Myxococcales bacterium; assembly: GCA_021778125.1. Taxonomy (GTDB): domain Bacteria; phylum Myxococcota_A; class Polyangia; order Polyangiales; family Polyangiaceae; genus Palsa-1150. The sequence continues at coordinate 2 of JAJYCT010000421.1, read as the reverse complement.
AG
>JAJYCT010000060.1 GCA_021778125.1 Myxococcales bacterium | reverse complement strand
GCCGCGAAGCCCGCCCCGAGAGGCCTGTCGCTCGCGGCGGAGCAGACGCCGTCTCTCGCCTCCGGAGCCCTCGCGAGCGCAGGCCGGCCGCTCGACGAGCTGCGGCTCCGCAGGGCACGGCCGCCGCTCGCTCGCGCGGGGGCCTCCGGCGCCCTCGCGCTCGGCATCGACGCCGGCTCGACGACCGTCAAGGCCGTCGTCCTCGACCACCGGGACATCCCCGTAGCCCGCGCCTACCGCCGCGCGGAGCACGGGCCGCTCGAGGATGCGCAGGCGATCCTGGCGGAGATCGCGCGCCAGCTCGGCCCGGCCGCCGTTCGCGTCGCGTCGTTCGGCGTGACCGGCTACGCCGCCGACGTCCTCGGGCCCGTGCTCGGCGCCGACGCCGCCCCCGTGGAGACGCGGGCGCACGCGCGGTCGGCGCTGCGCTACGTGCCCCGCGCCGAGGTGATCTGCGACGTCGGCGGGCAGGACATCAAGATCCTGTGCCTGCACGCCGGGGACGTCGCGCGATTCCACCTCTCCAGCCAGTGCGCCGCGGGCAACGGCGCGCTTCTCGAGGCCACGGCGCACGACCTCGGGGTGCCCCTGGAGCGCTATGCCGAGGTCGCCTCCTCGGCCCGGCGCACCCCCGAGCTCCGCGTGGGGTGTGCCGTCTTCCTGCACACCGAGCGCGTCTCGCTGCAGGCCCGCGGCTTCACGGCCGCCGAGATCCTCGCCGGCATGGCGGCCGTGCTGCCGCGCAACGTCTGGGAGAACGTCGTCGCCGAACCGTCGCTGGCGTCGCTCGGGCGCGTGTTCGTGCTGAGCGGCGGCGTGCAGCGGAACGACGCCGCCGTGAGGGCGCAGGTCGACTACATCCTGGGGCGCCACCCGGGCGCGGAGATCGTGGTCCACCCGTATCCGGGGGAAGCCGGAGCGATCGGCGCCGCCGTGGCCGCGCGCGACGGATGCCGTCCCGGAGCGACGCGCTTCGTGGGCTTTCGCCGCGCCGCCGAGCTGCGCTTCGAGGCGCGCAACGATCCGTCGACGCGCTGCGACCGCTGCCCGAGCGCCTGCCCGCGAACCATCGTCGACGCCCACGGGCCGGGCCGCGAGCCGGCGCGGTTCGTCACCGGGCATGCGTGCGAGCGCGGCGGGACGTGGGGCGGCCCGCGCGCGCCTCGCCGCCGGCAGGAGAGCCCCGCGCGGAACCTTCTGCGCGTCGAGGCGGCGCGCCTCTTCGCGCGGTCGATGCGCGTGCAGGTCGTCTCGCACGCGGCGCGGGGGCTCCGCGTCGCGATCCCCCGGGTGCTCGCGATGTACCGCTCCGCGCCCTTCTTCACCCACTACCTCGAGGCCATCGGCGTCGCGCGCAAGGACATCGTCACCGGCGGCGCGACGAGCGAGGACCTCTGGCGGCGCGCGGCCGGCCGGGGCACCGTCGACGCGTGCTTCCCCGTCAAGGCGGCGCAGGCGCACGTCGCCGCGCTCCTCGCGACGCCCGCGCCCCGCGCCATCGACGTGCTGCTGTTCCCGGTCCTGACGCACGCAAACACGGCGATCACCGGGTGCGCGGACACGGCCTCGTGCCCGGTGGTGGCGGCGACGCCCCTGGTGACGCGCGCGGCGTTCGGGGTCGACGAGCGAGGGAGGCTCCCGGGGGGTGCCGTGTTCCTCGCGCCGACGCTCAACCTCACGTCCCCCGCGCGCTTCGCCGAGCAGCTCTTCACCGCGATCCGGACGGTCGCCCCGCGGCTGACGCCCGCCCAGCACGACCAGGCGATCGACGAGGGCCGCGCGGCCCAGCGTGCGTTCGAGCAGTCGCTCGAACGGGAGGGCGAGGCCGCGCTCGCGCAGGCGCGCGCCGAGACGCGGGCCGCCTTCGTGGTGCTGGCGCGCCCCTACCACGCCGATCCGGGCCTCCATCACGACATCGGGAGCGAGCTCAGAGCCCTCGGACGCACGACGCTGTCGATCCGCGCGCTCCCGAGGGCCCTCTTCCGACTCGAGGCCGACGCCGAGGCGGAGGCTGCGTCGCTCACCAACTCGGGCGACGGCGAGAAGCTCTTCGGCGCGCGCGTCGTCGCCGGCAGCCCCTACCTCTGCGCCATCGAGGTCTCGAGCTTCAAGTGCGGCCAGGACGCGTCGCTCTACGGCGAGATCGAGGCGATCGCACGGCGTGGAGGCAAGCCGTTCCTCGCCCTGCACGATCTCGACGAGACGCGTCCCGTCGGCTCGCTCCGCCTGCGCCTCCGGACGTTCCTGGACGCGGTGGAGCGCTACGAGGCCGCGCGCGCGACCGGAAACGGCCTCGCGAGGGTCGTCCCGTGAGCGCCGAGCGAACCTGGCTCGTGGGGGGTCTGAGCTCGCTCCACGATCCCCTCCTTGCCGCGGCGCTGAAGGCCGGGGGCACGCGCGCCGAGGCCCTGCACCCGCGGACCGACGCGGGGCTCCGCCGGGCTCGCGCGCTCGGCAACCACGGACAGTGCAACCCGGCACACTACACCGTGGGCGCCGTCCTCGAGCACGCGCGGTGCTCCGGCGTGGAGCCCTCGGTGTTCGCCGGGCGCCACGGCTGGCTCACGGCCGGATCGTGCGGCCCGTGCCGCCTCGCGGCGTTCGGCTTCGAGTACGCGCGCGTACTCGCCGGGGCGGGCCTCGATCAGCTGCCGGTCGCGCGCGTCGAGCCGCTGGCCCTCCTGGAGGGGCGCGTGCCCTCCGCTCGCCCCGCGGCCGCGAACGCGCTGCTGCTCGCCGTGGCCGCGGGCGACGCGCTGACGGCGCTCGGTCATACGCTCCGTCCCTACGCCGTCGACCCGCGCGACGTGGACGCCCTGCTGGCCTCGAGCGTGCGCGAGCTCGCGGAGGCGCTGCAGCGGCGCGCGTCGCTCGTCCCCGCGCTCCGGCGCGTCCGGGCGGCCGCCCGCGAGGTGGCGTGCGATCCTGCCCGGGTCCTGCCGCGGGTGCTGCTCGTGGGCGAGCCATGGACGACGCTGTCCGACGGCGACCCGAGCTACGATCTCGCGCGGCGGCTCGGCGCCCTCGGCGTCGAGGTGGAGACGCCGCTGGCGTGCGACTGGCTGCACTACCGCATCTGGGAAGAGCAGCGCGACGCGCGCGCCGGTCCGGGCGGTCCGGAGGTGGAGGCGCGCGTTCGGGCCCTGCGCCGGGCCGAGCGACGCCTCCGCGCGCTGTGGCGGTACGTCGCGGACGCCGTGGGGCTCGGCCCCGCGCGCCGCCCCGACCCGGAGCAGCTCGCGACGCTCGCCGGGGCGCACTACGACCCCGACGTCCGGGGAGGGAGCGCGCACCTCGAGGTGGGGCGCGCGCTGCAGGCCGACCGCGACCGCACGGCGCACCTGGTGCTCTCGCTCAAGCCGTTCGGCTGCCTGCCGTCGTCGGACGTCTCCGACGGGATCCTCTCGGTGCTGCTGCGAGGCCGCCCGCGGCTTCGCTTCCTCGCCCTCGAGACGTGCGGCGACGCGGACACCACCGCCGAGAGTCGCGTCGAGATGGCGATCCACGCGGCGGCGCTCGCGGCGACCGACGAGCTGGACGCGGTGCGCCGGGCGCGCTCCCTGTCGCCCTCGGACGCGGAGCGCGAGCTCGCGATCCGTTCGCCCTGGCCGACGGGGCCGGCGGGCCCGAGGACCTTTGCGTGCACGGCCGCCGAGGCGCTCTGGCGAGCCGGCTCGACCGGGCCGTGAGGCCGTCTCGACGATCTCGCGCGCAGCGCGCTGCGGCCGGGGGAGGCTCTGCCCCGCGGGACGTGGCGCGCCTCGCGGCGGCGGCCATTGCCTGCCGAACCCCTCGTGCGCCCGCGACCGTCGAGCGCTACCCTGGCTCGGGCGCGTGCTGATCGAGATTCCCCGCTACGTGCTGGACGACGAGGACCCGCCGACGACGACCACGGCGGTGCGCGCCTTCCACCTGCGCTCCTACCAGCTGGTCGAGCCCATCGATTTCCCCCGCGACCTCTTCGTCGACGCCCTCGGCGAGCACGCGCGGCTGCTCGAGGCCCACGGCGAGGAGATCCTTTCGGCGCCGCTCGATCATCCCGGCAAGCCCGCGGACGAGCGCTTCGTCGCCCTCGAGGAGCTGCACGATTACTCCACGCTGCTGGTCAGCGACGGCGCGACCCACGCGGTGCACAGGTGGCGCACCGTGGACCTCTCGTACGTGGTGCAGCGCTGCCGCGGCATCGTGCTCCAGCTGATGGAAATGCCGTGCGAGGGGCACGGATACCTCGTCGTCGTGGCGAGGGGCGTCGCGTCGCTTCACCTCGTTTGCGGCGTCGCGCCGCGGCGGGCGGGCGAGCGCCCCCGGCTCGAGGTGGTGACGCGCGACCTGGTCGTCGAGCCGTGGGAGCAGTGGCACTGGCGCGAAGGCCCGTTCGTCACCACGTGGTGGCAGACGCCCCGGCGCGAGCTGGTCGCCTCGCGCACGCCGGTCCGCCCGTGGCCGTCGAGCGCCCGCGCGGTCGCGGACGCGGTGCTGACCCTCCGCGCGGCGAGCCTCCGGCAGCGGCTCGATGCCTTCGCGCGCGAGCACCCCCGCGGCAAGCCCATGGCCACCCTGGACACGAGCGTGTGCGGCGAGGAGATCTACGTGTTGCCCCGTCGGGAGCCCGACCCGCTGGTCGACCCGTTCCCGGAGATCGTCGAGGCCCTGCGCTCCGGGCGGACGGGGCTGTATCCGGTCGTCGTCCACGCGTACCACTGGGCGGCGCTCTGCTGGATCGCGGGGCCGGCGGCGACCGACGTCGCCCTGCCCGAGCCGCTGGTCGTGCGGCGGACGCCGCAGCCCGACGACGATCCCGGGGACGAGGAGGAGGAGGACGTGAGCGACGGCGACGGGGACCGCGGCGCGGGGGACGAGAGCGGCGTGAAGCGCGAGCCGCCGCTGCGCATGGGCCCCAACGAACGACTCCTGGCCCTGTTCGACGACTTCCCCCCGCTCGACCCGTGGGAGCCCCGCGCGAGCGAGGTGCACGCCGTGTGGAGAGCGGGCCTCCTGCTGGTCCCGTTCGCGGCACTTCTCGTGTTCGGGCTCGCCACGCTCCGGATGGACCTCGAGCGAGGCGCCTTCGAGACGGGGCTCGTGATCGCGCTCGTCGCGGTGTCGCTCGGCGGCCTCGTCGTCGGCAGCCAGATCCTTCGCCTCCGGCTCCGGGCCCTCGATCCAAAGCGGCGCCGGCGCCGGTGGAGGGCCTGGAAGCAGGTGAACGACGAGCAGGCGGCCGCCATGCGACCCGCCAGGCCGAAGCCGCGGGTGCCCGGCCGCAAGTTCTGGATGGGGAAGCTCGCCAAGCGCCTCTCGCGGCTCGAGCGCCTCGCGGACCTCGACGCGCCCGAGAACATCATCGACGCCGAGCGCAAGCTCGTGCGAGACGCCATCGCGGAGCTCGACAAGGGGGACGCCGACGCCGTGCTCGCCGCGTGGCCGGCCGCCGTGAGGTACCTCGAGCCGCGAGAGGGTAGGCCGGCCTCGAAGAACAAGGGCGGAGGGACGGACAAGCCGAACTGACGGCCGTGCCCCCGGGGCACGGCGTGCCTTCAGGTCCCGGCCGACGCCGTCGCCGGCGGCCGCAGGCTCGCCGACACGCCGGCGAAGCGCTCGCGCAGCGCGAGGTGCTCGTCGGACGCGCAGAAGCCGACGAGATCGCGCCGCTTGGCCTCGAGCGGCAAGCCCGCGATCTCGCGCGTCTCGGTCGACACGATCGCCGTGGCCGTCGCGAGGTCCCCGGCGAGCAGCAGGCCGACGCGCGCCGCCATCAGCTCGACGTTTCGCGTGAAGGCCCCCAGGCTGAACTTGCCCCCGCGCGCCTCGAGCTCCCACACGGCGTGGCGCAGCGTGGCCCGCTCGTCGTCGTTCATCAGCCGCTCGAGTCGGGACGCGAGCGCCGTCACGGCGCGGGCGCCCTCGCCCTCGGGCGCGACGTCGGGCTTGGTCACCTGCACGGCCGCGAGCAGCAGGCGCGTGAGCTCCTCGCGGGTCGGGAAGTACACGAGGACCTGGTGAGCGCCGCGGTAGTAGGTGAGGTGGCGGCCCGCGAGGAACGCGAGGTCCTTGGCCGAGCGGCCACTCACGATCGACGGCCCCACCGCGGTGGTCGGGACCGGGCCACGGACGGCGGAGATCTCGCCGGGCACGTCGGGCACGACGTAGAGGTCGGGCGTCGGGACGCCCAGGACGCGCGCCGCCCACTGGAAGCTGCGTACGACCGAGGCGGTGCTCGACTCGTCCAGCCGCGCCGCGGGTTCGAGCGCGACCAGGCGCCCCCGCGCCGAGAGCTGCTCGACGCGCGCCTCCACGGCGGCGCGCGCGACCGACCCGAAGAGCTCCGTGAGCACCTCGTCCATGCCGTAGGGGCGCAGGGCCTCCCAGGCCGCCGCGTCGAGCGTGCCGTGGGCGCGCAGCGGCGTGAGCGCGCGGTTCTGGTCGATGAACGCCTGCAGGTCCGGGAAGGACGCCCCCAGCTCCTCGAGCGCCATCGCGCGGAGCAGCGCCGCGTCGACGCGCCCCTCGCGCCGCTCGCGCAGGAACGTCCGCACGTGCACGGCGGGGTCCATCTCGTCGCCTTCGTCGGCGGCGGGCGGCGGCGGGGGCTCCGCCTCGATCCCCACCGCGGCGGGCGGCGGCGGCAGCATCGACGCGCGCAGGCGACCGAGCTCGGCGCGCGCCCCCTCGTGCGACGGATCGTCCTCGAGCGCCTGCTCCAGCCACCCGAGCGCGCGCGGCTCGTCGTCCAGGTGCTCGAGGGCCATGCGCGCCTGCGTGTAGCGGAGGCTCGCCCGGTCGACAGGCATCGGCGTGGCGGCGGCGAGCGCGCCGAGCACCTCGATGGCGCTCGCCCAGCGCCCGGCCAGCTCGTAGCCGCGGCTCAGCGCCGAGAGCACCGACGTGCGGCGGGGCTCGGCCTCCCGCGCCTCCTCGAGCGCGCCGATGGCGCCGTCCAGGTCGCCGAGCTCCTGCTGGAAGACGCGCGCGATCGCGACGAGCTCCTTCACGCGCTGCCGGGGCGAGGTCAACGTGGCGAGCCTCGCGCCGCGCAGGCGCAGGACGGCCTGCCAGTCCTTCGCCAGCGTCGCCGCCGTGAGCTGCGCGTCGAGGTCCCCGGGCGACGGCGGAGGCGGCGCCAGCTCGAGCTCCGTGCGCCCGCGGACGAGCGTGAAGCTCTGCGCCGCGGTGACGCTCTCGGGCTTCGAGGCGACGCGCTGGTAGACCGAGGCGAGCAGGGCCTCGGCGCGCGGAGCGGCCATCGCCGTCTCCAGGAACAGGCGCGTGAAGGGGAGCCCCGTCCCGCCGGCCCCGAGCGGCCGCACGGCGGCGACCATCGCGTGGCCGCGCTCGCGCGCCCCGAGGGCCGAGACCGCGGAGGCGACGTGGTCGGCGGCGACCAGGGCGTCGGACGCGTCGTCCTCGTGGACGAGCTCCGCGAGGATCGTCACCTCCCCGGCCGGGCGGGCCGCGACGGCCTCGCCGACGGCGCGCAGGGGGAGCCACTGCCCGTCGGCCAGCCGCAGCACACCGCGGCGCGCCAGCCGCCCGGTCACCAGGAGGAGGAGCGAGTCCTCGGGCGCGACGCGGGCCAGCGCCTGCACAAGCTCCGCGGGGACGTCCTCGCTCGCGCCGACCCACGTGATCCCGAAGCCGAGCTGGCCGAGCGTCGTCCCGAGCCAGGTCATGGCGTCGGCCCCGGCGCCGGTGGCGCCCGCGTCCCAGGGGGAGATCACGACGGCGAGCCTCATTGGAATGCGCCCATACTAGATCGCGCGCCGGCGCCGACGAGGCGGGCGGACGGCGCGCCGCTCGATTTCCCTCTCGATCTCGAAAAATTGCACGCCTGGTGCGCGCCCGCGCTACGCCGACCGCGGAAAGGGAGGCCCCGGAGCGGACGTCGGCCTCGACAGGAGCGCGGTTTCTCTCTAGTTGACGGGCCTCTCATGGTGGCAGTCGCAGCGTCCGGGGGGGAATCCGTAGGGTCGGTAGGGTCGTCGGAGTACCGGGCGGGGCTCGCCCTGGCCGAGGCGGTCATCCCGGGCTCGTCGAAGATCCCCCCGGCCGACGAGGCCACGTACCGGCGCGCGCTGGACGTCGTGCGGGAGTTCCACCCGACGGCGGAGAAGGCCTTCCTCGTCGCGGTCCGCGCCCTCGACGCGGCGGCCGTCGCGTTCACGGGCAAGCCGTTTCACGCGCTCGGAACTGCGCGACAGGGCGAGCTCATCGCCCGCTGGCAGTCCGATCCGGTGCTCAAGACGCCGCTCGCCGTGGTGTCGCTGATCTTCCGGTTCGTGCACTTCGATCGCCCGGAGGTCTACGGCACGCTCGGCGGCAAGCTCAACGTGGTGCGCAACCTCGAGGAGCCACGGTGGCTCGCGCAGGTCCACTCCGCCGACGCGTACCCGGACGACGACGTCGAGTGCGAGGTGGTGGTCGTCGGGACGGGCGCCGGCGGCGGCGTGGTCGGCAAGGAGCTGGCCGAGCGCGGCTACGCGGTCGTCTACGTCGAGGAGGGCGAGCACCACCGGCGCGACCGCTTCGACGGCGGGGCGGTCGAGGCGCACAAGCGCTTCTACCGGGGCGCATTCACCGTCGGCAACGCGCCGATGCCCATCTTCATGGGGCGCCTCCTGGGCGGGTCCACGGCCATCAACGGCGGCACGAGCTGGCGCACGCCGAGCTGGGAGCTCGAGCGGTGGTGCGAGGAGCTCGGCACCGACGACTTCTCGCCCTCGGCCATGCGCCCGTACTTCGAGCGCGTGGAGAGCTTCCTGCAGATCGCGCCCTCGCCGCGCGACGTCATCGGCCCCATCGCCGACTTCATCGCGCGCGGCTGCGACGCGCTCGGCTGGACGCACGGCGCGATCGCGCGCAACGCGCCGGGCTGCGACGGCAAGGGCTTCTGCGACTTCGGGTGCCGCACCGACGCGCGCAAGGGGACCAACCTGTCCTACGTCCCGGCGGCGCTGGGCCGCGGGGCGATGTGCCTGACCGGCGCGCGCGTCGAGCGCGTCCTGCTCGAGGGCGGGCGCGCCGTCGGCGTCGAGGTCGTCACCAAGACGGGGCGCGTCCTGCGCGTGCGCGGGCGCGCCGTCGTGCTGTCCGGGGGCGCGCTGCCGACTCCGCTGCTCCTGCTCAAGCAGGGGATCGGCAACGCGAGCGGCCAGGTCGGTCGCAACCTGAGCCTGCACCCGAGCACCGGCTTCGCGGCGATCGCGCGCGAGGCGATCCACGGCCCCGCGCACGTACCGCAGGGCTACGCGTGCGACCAGTTCCTGCGCGACGGCATCCTGATGATGGCGGCGCAGCCCGACTACAACGTCTCGGGCGTCATCTTCCCGTACGCCGGGCAGCGCCTCATGGAGGCGATCGACTCCATCGAGCACGTCGCGTCGTTCGGCCTGCTCATCCGCGACGCCAGGCCCGGCGGGCGCGTGTGGCGCGAGGTCGGCGGGCTCCCCGTCGTCACCTACAGCCTCGAGGCAGAGGACGTGCAGCGCATGCACCAGGCCGTGGTGATGGCGAGCGAGTTCGCGCTCGCCGCGGGCGCGCGCCGCGTCCACCCGTTCGTCGTCGGCCGCGGGCCGCTCGACGGGGAGCGAGACCTGCGGGCGTTCCGCAAGGAGCGCTTCGGCCCCAGCGACTTCGTATGGACCGCGTACCACCCGCTCGGGACGTGCCGCATCGGGCGCGATCCGGCGACCAGCGTCGTCGATCTCGACCACGCGGTGCACGGCGTGCCCGGGCTCTTCATCGTCGACGGGAGCACGGTGCGCGGCCCCATCGGCGTCAACCCGCAGGTCACGATCATGGCGACGGCAACGCGCGCCGCGGAGCGGATCGCGGCCCGCGTCGGCTGAGGTCAGCGGAAGAAGTCGCGCAGCGTGCGCAGGCGCCGCCGCAAGAGGAGCGGGATGCGCCACGCGCGCTCGATCTTGAGCAGCTGCGCGTCGGCCAGCAGGTCCCCGAGCTCGAGCAGCGCGTCGTCGTAGGGCATCCAGAAGACCTCGGGCGCGCGGTTGCGGTCGACCAGCACGGCGCGCGGCCGCACGAACGTCGACAGCGCGTGGGGCCCGTTGGCCACGCCGAAGCCCGTCTCGCGCGTGCCGCTCCACGGCAGCGCCGGGATCGCCCCCGAGAACGAGTGGTTGTTGACGTTCACGACGCCCACGTCGAGCCGCTCGGCGAGGCGCTCGGCGCGCGCGACGTCGCCCGTCCAGATCGAGGTCCCGAGGCCGTAGCGGGCCTCGTTGACGCGGCGCACGGCCTCGGCGGCGCCCGACACGCGCACGACGGCCAGCAGGGGCCCGAACGTCTCGTCGCGCACGACCTTCATGCGCTCGTCGCAGCGGTCGAGCACCGTGGGCAGGTAGCCGAGCGGCACGTCGGCCGGGGCCCCGCCGCACACGACGACCGCACCCCGCGCCCGCGCGTCCTCGACGTGCGCCCCGACGACGTCGTACTGCCGCCGGTTCGCCAGCGGCGCGACGTCCTTGCCCACGCGCAGGCGCGTCCACGTGCGCCGGAGCGCCTCGACGAACGCGTCGGCGATCGTCGCGTCGACGTAGGCGACCTCGATCGCGCCGCACGACTGGCCCGCGTTGGCCAGGGCCCAGTGCGTGACGCCCGCCACCGTCCGCGGCAGGTCGCAGTCGGCGAGCACGATCGCGGCGTCCTTGCCGCCCATCTCGATGCTCGACGGGATCCCGCGCTCGGCGCAGTGCAGGCGCACGCGGCGCCCGGCCTCGGGCGAGCCGGTGAAGACGCAGGCGTCGACGCCGGCGTCGAGGAGCGCGGCGCCCGCGCGCCCGTCGCCCTGCACCACCTGCACGAGCCCCTCGGGGAGGACCTCGGCGAGCTGGTCGGCCAGCCACGCGCTGGTGCGCGGCGAGTGCTCCGACGGCTTGACGACCAGCGCGTTGCCCGTGAGCAGGGCCGGGATCGTCGCGCGGTAGAGCCCCGCGACCGGGAAGTTCCAGGGGGCGATCACGCCGACGACGCCGCGCGGGACCATGTCCACGTACGCGCTCTTGCGCGGGAAGCTCACCGGGTTGAGGCGCACCGGCTCGCGCGAGGCCGCGCGCTCGACGACCTTCACCCAGCCGTTGACGGCGTCGAGCGGCCCCAGGGCCTCGTTGAAGATCCCCTCGGCCTCGACCTTGCCGATCTCCTGGCGCGCGAGCGCGATGACGTCGGCGCGCCGGCGGAGCATGTTCTTCGCGGCGCGCGTGAGGGCGGCGGCGCGCGCGGGCAGCGGCTCGAGGCGCCAGCGCTCCTGCGCGGCGCGCGCCGCCTGGACGGCGCGGCGCGCGCGCTCGGCAAGCTCGGACGCACCTTCCTCGGTGTGCTTGGCATGACCGTTGGTAGGGCGGGGCTCGTTCACGGGGAACCCCGATACCGTGCGACGGGGGGGCCGACAAGGGGGGCGGCGGGCGGCACCGGCCCCCGCGGGTCGGCGCAGCACCGGAACCCCGTCGAGTAGTCGTGGTACGTCGGCTCGTGCGCGCTCGTGACGTAGAGACACCCGGGCCCGTTCATCTCGGCGTCGCCGTACCAGCCCCCCCGGAAGCGCCCGTGGCCGCCCCGCTCCTCGTCCACCCACTCGTCGAGGTTGCCCACGAGATCGAACACGCCGTCGGGCGAAGCGCACTGCGGATAGGCGCCCGTGCGGGCGAGGCCGTTGGGTATCTGGTCGAGCTTCGGATCGTTGAACTGCTCGTAGGTGAGCCTGGAGAAGTCCGAGCCGAACGCGAGCGCCACGAAGCTCCCCTTGCCCTCGTTGCACAGGCCCGCGCGCCGCCTCGTCCCCCCGTACGGGTAGAAATCGGCCTTGCGCGAGCCGCGGCACGCGCGCACGAACTCGTCGGGCTTGCAGAGGCGCTTGCCCGCGTTGGCGCACGCGGCGCGCGCCTGCACCTGCGAGACGTACGCCTGCGGCACGACGTCGGCGGCGACCTTGGCGCGCACGCGCAGCTCGCTGATCGTCTCGTAGGGCGAGTGCGGACGCTCGGACCCGTCGGGGCCGAGCTCGACGACGTAGGCTTCGTAGCGGTCGATGCAGAAGTCGTCGACGAGGACCTGGCCCTCGAGGCACGGGCCGGGCGACGGCGGCGGGCGCGGAGGAGCACGACGCGCGCACGCAACGGACAGGACGACAACGCTCCCCGAGGTCACCGCGACGGCTCGCCACCCACGCACGCCCTCATCATACCCGGCGCCGCCCTGGACACGCCTCGCCCCGAGACGCACCTTGAGGGTCGCCCATGGTTTCGCCCCGGCGCAAGAGGCTCGCCCTGGCGATCGCCGCGCTCGCGGACGCCGCGCAGCTCGGCGTCTTCCCGGTGTTCGCCGGGGGAGCGCTGTCCCTGCCCGACGACGCGCTCGACGCGATCGTCGCGGCGCTGCTGATCGTGACGTTGGGCTGGCGCTGGCGCCTGGCTGGCGCGCTCGCGATGGAGCTCGTACCCGGAGTCGCACTCTTCCCGACGTGGACCGCGTTCGTGCTGATGGTGCCGGCCGTCCGCGCGGAGGCGCCGGGGCAGGCGGGGCCTCGCCCGGGCCCTCCGGCGCTCGAGCGCACGACCCCGGCGTGATCCGCCGCCCCCTCCGGGAAGGCCCGCGCCAGTGACGTGCCACACCCGGAAGGCAGGCGGTGCGATTTGTCAGCGCAAGACGTGCGCGCACTTGGCAGGCCTTGCGCGCAAAAGCTGCAGCGCCGTCGCATCCTCCCGGAACCATTGCATGCGTGCACGCGCACAGCGCTGGCGGGCGCGGGCACACCGCGTGCTCCCTGACATCGCTCATGACCATCGTTGCACGCGAGCACGTCGAGCGCTCGCTCCGGGCTTCCCATCTGTTCGTCGGCGTGGAGGGCGACACCTGCGCGTCGCTCGCCGACCACGCCGTCTCTCGCCGCTACAAGCGCGGCGAGTACGTCTGGCACGAGGGCGAGGAGGCGAGCTGGATGGCCGTCATCTCGTCCGGCCTCATCAAGATCGTCCAGCGCGGCAGCGGCGCGATCGTCGCGCTGCTCGGCCCGCACGAGACCTTCGGCGAGATCGCGATCGTCGGAGAGATCCCCTACACGGCCGACGCGATCGCGGCGACCCGGCACGTCGAGCTGCTCTGCCTCGACGCGCAGTCGGTGCGCACCGCGATGGACACCAGGCCCCCGTTCGCGCGCGCGATCGAGCGCACGCTGGTGGCCCACGGGCGCTCGCTACAGGACAAGATCCAGATCATGAGCGCCGGCAGCGTCGAGCGCCGCCTGGCCGCGCTGATCCGCCACCTGCTCGCGCGCTTCGGCGACGAGCTCGAGGACGGCAGCGAGATCGTCCCGGTGACGCTCTCGCGCGCCGAGCTGGCGTCGCTCGTGGGCGCGACGATCGAGACGACGATCCGGACGATGAGCCGCTGGCACAAGGAGGGCCTCGTCTCGACGCTCCCCGAGGGCTTCGTCGTTCACGACATGGCGCGCCTGCTCGAGCTGGCGGGCGGCGACGCGGCGTGACCGGCCGGGGGGGGCTAGGCCGGGATCTCGGGGAACGGCGCCGCGGGGGCCATCGCGGCGGTGAAGTGCCTCAGCGACGGCGGCTCCTCGACGACGCGCATCGCCGGCAGGCGCCTGGCCACGGCCGCGACGTCGCGCGCGACGGCGCCGACGTAGTCCACGTGGCTCTGCGTGTAGACGCGCCGGGGCAGCGCGAAGCGGACCAGCTGCTTGCGCGTGCCCTGCGATCCGAACATCAGGTTGCCGATCTCGCAGGTGCGTACGCCGCCCGCAAGGTACATCGCGCAGACCAGAGTCTGGCCGGGCAGATCGTCGGGCGAGAGGTGGGGGAGCGCAGCGCCCGCGTCGACGTAGACCGCGTGCGCCGCGACCGCACGGATCACCGGCCACCCGGCGGCCTCGAGCTCGCGCGCGAGATACGCGGACGCCGCGAAGCGGTACTCGAGGTAGGCCTCGTCGAGCACCTCGTGCAGACCCTGCGCGACCGCCTCGAGATCGCGCCCCGCGAGCCCGCCGTACGTGGGGAACCCCTCGGTGCGCACCAGCTCCTCGCGGATGCGCGCCGCGAGCGCCGCGTCGCGCACCCCCAGCGCGCCGCCGATGTTCACGATGGCGTCCTTCTTGGCGCTCATCGTGAAGCCGTCGCAGAGGTCGAACATCTCGCGCGCGATCGACAGCAGCGGTCGGCCGCGCTCCGCCGGCTCGTCGCGCCGCACGGCCCACGCGTTCTCGGCGAAGCGGCAGGCGTCGAGGAAGATCGGCACGCCCGCCTTGCGGCACAGCGCGGCGCTCGCGCGCAGGTTCTCGAGCGAGACCGCCTGCCCGCCCAGGGTGTTGTTCGTTACCGTGGCGACGACGAAGCGGACGCGCGGCGCGTGCTCGGAGAGCTCGCGGCCCAGCGCCTCGAGATCGAAGCCGCCGCCGAACGGGCGGTGCGCGTCGAGCGCGCCAGGCAGGCCGAGGTCGATGCCGCGCGCCCCGGCGGCCTCCACGTTGGCGCGGGTCGTGTCGAACAGGCCGTTGGAGAGCACGACGCCGCCCTCCAGCCCCATCACGCTGCAGAGGATCCGCTCCGCGGCCCGCCCCTGGTGCGTGGGGACGACGAACGGCATGCCGGTGAGCGAGCGCGCCGTCTCCTCGAAGCGGAACCAGCTCCGCGCGCCGGCGTACGACTCGTCGCCGCGCATCATCGCCGCCCACTGCTCGGCGCTCATCGCCCCCGTGCCCGAGTCGGTGAGCAGGTCGACGATCACGTCCTCGGCCCGCACGCCGAACAGGTTGTACCGGGCGTCGCCGAGGATGCGCGCGCGCTCCGCGGGGGTGGTCATGCGGATCGGCTCGACCATCTTGATGCGGAACGGCTCGATGATGGGACGCGGCATCCTCACGACGTACCCGCTGGACGCCGCGGGTGCGATGACGTCGGTCAGACCGGGCGCCGCGCGGCCGAGAGCACGACGGTCACCGCGTCCACGCTGTACGTCGTCGGCACGCGCTGCTTCGCGACGGCGACGCGCACGTCGAGGGCGGGCGTCTCGTCGAGGAGGCGCTCGAGGACGAGGCGGGCGTACGTCTCGAGCAGCCGGTGCTCGCGCGCCACGCCCTCCTCGACGACGAGCCGGGCCACGCGGTCGTAGTCGAACACGTCGCTCACGTGATCGCTCTCGGGCATCATCGCGTACGGGAGCGTGAGGTCCACGTCGACCGAGACGTCCTGCGGCAGGTCGCGCTCGGAGCGCGACGCGCCGAAGCGCGCGCGGAAGCGCACCCCCCGGAGCTCGATTCGGTACGTTCTCTCGGTCGACACGGCGAGGACCTCAGCGCGAAGCGACCTCGAACACACCACGGTCGACCTCGGCTTGCAACGGATTGCCCGCCGGAGCCGCGGTCGGCAGATGCAGGGCCCACGCCGCCACGAGCGACGCGAGCAGCAGCGCACCCCCCAGGTGGTGCAGGGTCACGAGGTCGAGCGGCGCGTACGTCAGCACGACGGCCAGCCCCAGCGTGACCTGGAGCGCGGCCAGGACCGGCGGGAGGAGCGCCGCGATCCGGGCGTTCCGCGTCGTCGCCCTCCGCGCCGCCGACACGCCGACGCCCACGGCGACGACGAGCGCGAGCGCCCCGAGCGTCCGGTGGATCACCTGCAAGCGCGCGAGCGCCGCGTCGGGCCAGACCTCGCCGGTGCACAGGGGGAAGCCCGCGCAGGCGAGCACCGCCCCGGTGTGGCGGACGACGGCGCCGAAGACGATCTGGACGAAGACCAGCAGCGCCGCGAGCGCGAAGCCGGTGCCCACGCCGACGTCGGGGGCGAGCGCGCGCGGCCACAGACGCACCGCGAGGACGACCATCACCGACAGAAACGTCATGGACGTCGCCAGGTGCGCGATCGAGATCGCCGGCGGCAGGCGGAAGATCACCGTGAGGCCCCCGAGCGTCGCCTGCACGACCACCAGCGCGCAGCCCAAGCCCGCGAGGCGCACGGCGACGCGATCGGTGCGCCGCAGGGCCCGCACCAAGAGCGTGCCCACGAGGACGACGACGCCGAGCGCCATGAGCCGGTGCGTGTGCTCGAACTCCACGCCGTGCGTCATCTCGGGGAAGACGGTGCCGTGACAGAGTGGCCAGTCGGGGCACGCGAGGCTCGAGCCGGTCCCGTGGACCAGGCTCCCCAGGACCATCAGGGCAAGGGTCGCCGCAGCCGTCGCGAGGGCGTGGACGTGAATGCGCATGGTCTCTCTCGGATCATCAGGCGGCGCGCCCGGCAGCCTCGAGCTGGGCGCGGTCGTGGAGGCGGATGCCCTCGGGGCCGCGCGTGAGCCAGCGCTTGCGCTCGAAGGCGCCGAGCGCGCGGCAGACCGACTCGTGGCGCATCGAGAGCAGCGCCGCCAGATCGCGCTGCTGCAGCGACGAGGGGATGCGGTCGAGCCGGCGCGGAGGCGCGAGGTGGTCGGCGAGGGCGCAGAGCAGCGAAGCGACGCGGGCCGCCGCCGTCGGGCGAGCGCGCGCCTCGGTGATGCGCTCGACGCGCTCGAGGGCGGAAAGGTGCAGCCCGACGACCTGGCCGGACGCCGGCGCCCCCGCGTCCACGACGCCGCGCAGCGTGGCCCGGGGGACCAGGCACACGAGGGCCTCGTCCGCGGCATAGCCCCCGCTGCCGTCGGCGCTGTCGGGCAGGGGCACCACACTGCCGGGCCCCAGGGCGTCGACCGCCGTGGCGGTGCCCGACGCGTCGATACGCTGGCGGACCAGGAACCCCCGGCGCACCAGGGCCAGGCCGTAGGCGCCGAACCAGCGCGGTGGAAGGGTGTGGCGGGCCGGGACGAACAGGCACCGCAGCTCGCAGTGCCCGGTCTTGGCATCGACGAGCGTGCCCAGCACGCCGGCACGCTTGACCGGGCAGTCGGGACAGACGCCGCGACGACCTTCCATCGGCACGACCCTACCGTGGGCTCAGGGTGCGGCCATGCGATCGGTCATCTCCCGTGCCGCCGCCTCGTCCCGGTCTGCCCACCACAGTCGGTCTAGCCAGCTTCTTGCTTCCTCGAGGAGGAGCTCCGCGGTGTAGCGGGCCGTCGGGAGGCTCTCGCCGCTGGCGCGCTCGAGCACGGCAGCCGCCGCGCGCAGGGCGATGAGGGCACGCGCGAGGCGCTGCAGCGCCACCTGGTGGCGGATGGCCTCGACCCCGAGGCGCTCGGCCATGGCGCGCGCCTCGTGACGGAGCGTGCGCTCGGCCCCCTCGAGACGCTCGGCGACGTCCGAGAGCTCGGGGACGCACCGGACGTCGAACGTCCCCTTGCCTCCGAGGACGCCGGCCCCGACGCGCACGAGCAGGACGTCGTTGGCCCCCTCGAAGATGCGCGTGATGCGGCAGTCCCGGAGCATGCGCGCGACCCCCGTCTCCTCGAGGAAGCCGAGGGCGCCGTGCAGCTGCAGCGATCGGTCGCACACCTCGAACGCGCCGTCGCTGCAGAAGACCTTGGCCATCGCCGACTCGATCTCGATCGACGAGCCGGCGGCGTGCAGCTCGGCCACGCTGGAGACCATCGCCTGCATCGCGTGCGTGCGCGCGGCCATCCACGCGACGTGCGCGCGCGTCGCCCCGAACTCGCCCACCGCGCGGCCGAACTGCCGCCGCGCCGCGACGTGGGCGCGCGCCGCGTCGAGCGCGCCGCGCGCGGTTCCGACGCAGCCGGCGGACATGAGCGTGCGGCCCCAGGTCAGGATCTCGTAGGCGTGCTCGAGGCCCTTGCCGGGGGTGCCGAGGACGTGGTCGAGCGGCACGACCGCGCCGTCGAAGGTGACCGTCACGGTCGACGACCCGCGGATGCCGAGCTTGTCCTCCTCGCGGCCGAGGACGATGCCGGGGGTGTCGGCCGGGATGCACACGAGCGAGTGAGCCCGCGCGCCGCCCAGGCCCGGGGTGCGCGCGAGCACCGTGAAGAGGCCGGCGAACCCGCCGTTGGTCACGTAGCTCTTCTCGCCCTCGATCCGCAGGCCGTGCTCGGTCGCGCGCCCCGTCGTGCGGATCGCCATGAGGTCCGAGCCGGCGTTCGCCTCGGTGGCGGCGAACGACGCGATGGTCGCGCCCGACGCCAGGCGCGGGAGCCATCGGCTCTTGAGCGCGGGGTTGCCGAGCTCGACGAGCCCGCGCGTGCCCAGACCGCAGTGCAGCCCGACCATGATGGCGACCGAGCGGTCGACGCGCGCCATCTCGGCGACGACGCGCGACGCGGCCCCGAGCGACAGGCCGGCCCCCCCGTACGCCCCGGGGATCGTCATGCCGAACAGGCCCAGACGCCCGGCCGCCTCGCGGACCGCCGGGGGGATGAGGCCCTCGCGATCGATGGCGGCGCCGTCGACGTCGCGCGCCATGAAGCGCGCGACCTCGGGGAGCAGCAGATCGACGACCTCGGGCTCGGCCTGCTCCGCCGTCAGGTCAGGAGCGGCCATGGCCGCGCTGGTCTTGGTACTGCGACAGGACGAACTCGCAGGCGTCGTCCACCGTACGGATACCCATCGCCTCCTCGATATCCAGATCGATCTTGAGCGCCTCGCTCACGCACGAGAGCAGCTCGAGGCTCTGGAGCGAGTCCATGCCCAGATCCTCGCGCAGGCGCTGCGCGCCTTCGATCGTGGAGACGTCGGTCTCGCAGATCTCGGCCAGCAGGTTGATCGTCACGCCTCGCGTGTCAGTCCGTTCGGTTCTCATCGTTCCTCGCTTCATGGTTCGGCCTCGGCAGGTAGGCGTGCTTGACGAACCAGGCGTGCGCCCGGTCCAGCGACGCGTCGAGGGGCGCGGGGGCGAAGCCGAGATCGGCCCGCGCGCGCGCGCTGGACACGGGCTGCCCGTGCGTCGCCATGTCGACCAGCTCGCGCGGGATGGGCACGCGCTGGCGCCGGGGCGCCGCGTCGCGCTCATCGCGCTCCGCCTGCGCGCGTGCCTCGTCGGGGGAGAGCTCGCGCTCCGGCACCGCGCCCCCGTAGCGAGCGACCAGGTGGCGCAGCAGCCACCCGACCCGCACGTCGTGCCCCGTCAGGCAGTAGCGATCGGCCCGGCCGCGCGTGGCGGCGGCCACGTGCGCCCGCGCGACGTCGCCGACGTCCACCAGGTTGACCGTCCCCTCCACCCACCACGGCAGCATCCCGCGCACCACGCCGACGACGATCGCGCCGGTGCCGAGGCGCACGTCCCACGGACCGATGCACCCGCCGGGCAGCAGCGTCACGGCGTCGAGGCCGCGCTGCCGGGCCGCGTCGACCTCGCGCTCCATCGACCACTTCACGGCGCGGTAGACGCTGCCCTCGGGCCTGGCGCCGGGCACGTCGCGCTCGTCGGCGGGGCGCCCGGGGGGCGCGCCGGCGAGCGTCGCGATCGTCGACGTGTAGACCAGGCGGCGGACGCCCGACGCCGCGGCGGCCGCGCACGCGTTGCGGACGCCGCGGACCCCCTCGGCCAGCGAGGCGCCGAGATCGAGCGAGTAGCGCGGGTAGTACGCGCCGGCGAGGAAGACGACGTCGCACCCGGCCATGGCGCGCTCGAGCTTCTCGGGCTCCTCGAGCGAGGCCTCGGCCCACTCGATCGGCCGCTTCTGCAGGAGGATCGTCGCGCTGCGCTTGCGCCGCGTGACGCGCACGTGCGCGCCCTCCGCGAGCAGCGCGTCGACGAGGTTCACGCCGATGAACCCGGTCCCGCCGACGACCAGCGCGCGCATCAGGCCTCGGTCTCCGCGCGGGCGAACACGCGCGCGCACTCGCCGCGGCGGACCTTGCCGCTCGTCGTGCGCGGCACGGCGCCGACGGGGCAGACGCGCACGTCGTCGGGCTTGACGCCGAGCACGGCGAGCAGCTCCGCGCGCACGTCGGTCGCGATGCGGTCCTTGCGCTCGGCGTCGGTCTGCGTCGCCTCGACCACGACGACCAGGTCGTCGGTGCCCGTGTCGGGGTTGGGCCGTCCGAAGGCCGCCACCGCGCCGGTGCGCACTCCCTCGACCTCGGACGCCACGCGCTCGATGTCGTAGGGATGGAAGTTGCGCCCGCCCTTGATGATGAGCTCCTTCGCGCGCCCGGTGACGAAGAGGCGGCCGCCGTGCACGAAGCCGAGATCGCCGGTGCGCAGCCACCCGCCCGAGAGCGCCTCGGCGCTCGCCTCCTCGTTGCGGAAGTAGCCGTCCATCAGCGACGGCCCCCGCAGGCGGATCTGACCGACCACCCCCTCGGGCACGACGCGCCCGTCGTCGCCGGAGACCTCGAGGGACATGCCGGCCACCGGGCGGCCCACGCTGACGGACGGGTGCCCGCCGTCGCGCAGCTCGGCGCGCCCCTCCCGCTCGAGGACGTCGCGCTCGATGCCCAGCGTCTCGAGCTTCGCGTCGAGGCCCGGGAACGCGACGGCCAGCGTCGCCTCCGCCATCCCGTAGACCGGCATGAGCGCGTCCGACCGGAACCCCCGCGCGCCGAAGCGCCGCAGGAAGCGCTCGGCCGTCGCCGCGTGCACCGGCTCGGCGCCGTTGAGCGCGACGCGCCACGTGTCGAGGCGCACCTTCTCGAGGTCGGCGTCGCTGGCGCGGGCGACGCACAGCTCGTAGGCGAAGTTCGGCGCGGGCGAGAGCGTGGCGCCGACGCGGGAGACCAGATCGAGCCAGCGCCCCGGCCGCATCACGAACTGCTCCGGCGACATGATGTGCACCGGGTACGGGTGACAGAGCGACGTGAGCAGCACGCCCACGAGCCCCATGTCGTGGAACATGGGCAGCCAGCTCGCGCCGACGTCGCTCGGCCCCAGGCCCAGCCCGTGCGCGATGGCGAACGCGTTGGCGACGAGCGCGCCGTGCGAGATCACGGCGCCCTTGGGACGCCCCGTGGTGCCGGAGGTGTACTGGATGAACGCCGCGTCGCGCGCGCCGAGCGCAGGGGCGCGCGACGGAGAGGACGCCAGGCCGTCGAGATCGGCCTCGGTCACCACGTCGCGCAGCACGCCGCGCAGCGAGGGGTCCGACGCGATCGCATCGACGATCCGCGGGTAGCTCACGAGCAGGCGCGCGCAGGAGTCCTCGACGATCGCCGCCAGGTTGCGCAGGTACCGGTCGACGCTGCCGAACGTCATGGGCGTCGCCAGCGGCACCGGCACCGCGCCGGTCAGCATCGTGCCGAGCATCGCCTCGACGAACGCGTGCCCCGTCGGCATGAGGATCGGCACCCGGTCGCCGCGCTCGACGCCGCGCGAGCGCAGGAGGGCGCCCCAGCGCCGCGCCGCCTCGAGCGCGTCGCGCACCGGCCGGACGACGGGGCCCTTGGCCGTGTGGAAGGTGACGAACGGCGCCCCGTCGCGCGCGGCGGCCTCGAAGGCGGCGACGAGCGTGTCGTGCGGGGGACGGGCGGGCACCTCGCTCTGGAGGGACGACGGGGAGGTGCGGTGCTCGGTCATCGGATCGCCTCGGGCCGGGAACATGCACCGGGCCCG
>JAJYCT010000420.1 GCA_021778125.1 Myxococcales bacterium | reverse complement strand
GGCCCGATCCTCGACGCGGTGGCGCGCACCGAGGGCGTGGCGGGGATCGGCGTCGTCGACCGGCAGGGCACGACGCGCCGCGCCGCCGGCGAGGTCCCCGGGCAGCTCGCGATCCCGGAGCGGGCCGCGTTCCGGTGGAGCGATCGCCGCCTCACGCTCGTGCGGCCCGTCGCGAACGAAGAGAGCTGCCGCCGCTGCCACGGCGCCGATGCCAAGGTGAACGGCGCCGTCTACGTCTCGCTCGACACCTCCGGTCTCGCCCCGCGCCTGGCCCGGACCGCCCGGAGCGCGGCGCTCCTCGCGAGCATCGCCGTCCTCGCCACGGCGGCCGCGGCGCTGGTGGTGCTGCGTGCCCGCTCGCAGGCAGCGCAGGCACGCGCGCAGAAGGAGGCGGCGCTGACGCGCCTGCAGGCCATCGTCGACTCGATGGCCGATGGCGTCATATTCGTCGACGCGGACGACCGCATCGCGCTCGTCAACGAGGCGGCCCAGGCCTTGCGAAACCTGACGGGCGACCCAGGGCGACCGGTGCGGGACTGCCATCCGCAGGCCACCTACCCCATGCTCGAGCGCGTCCTCGGCTGGATGCGCGAGGGGAAGGACACCGGCCCCAACCACTCCATCATCAAGGAGAAGGAGGGCCGCTGGGAGACGACCTACGCCCCGGTGCGCGCCCCGGACGGCGCGTACCTCGGCGTCGTCATGGTCATCCGCGACATCGCGGATCGGCGCAGTCTGGAGCGGCGGCTCCTGGACGCGGAGCGCCTCGCGGCGGTGGGCCAGATGTCGGCGCAGGTCGCGCACGAGCTCCGCAACCCGCTCAACGCCATCACCGGGGCCGCGCAGTACCTCCAGCGGATCCTGCCGGACCACGCCGAGGTGAAGGAGTACGCGGAGCTCATCGACGACGAGGTCCGGCGCGTCAACCGCTTCGTCGACGAGCTGCTCAAGGTCGCGCGTCCGGCGAACCCGGCCTTCTCTCCCTCGTCCATCAACCGGGTGCTGGCCGAGGCCGCGCGCCGTGCCGCGCTGGCGCGAGGCCTCCCGGCCGACGTGGTCCGGCTCGATCTCTCGAAGGGCCTGCCGGTGCTCGACCTCGATCGGGCCATGATCATGGAGGCGATCGTCAACCTGCTCGACAACGCCTTCGAGGCCGGCGGCGAGTCCTCGCCGGAGCTGGCGAGCCGCTTCGACGCGTCGGGCGGGGAAGGGACCGTCGTCGTCGAGGTCGGCGATCGCGGCTGCGGGATCGCCCCCGAGCAGCTCGACGAGGTGACCCGTCCGTTCGTCACGACCAAGGCGCGCGGCACGGGCCTCGGCCTCGTCATCGTCGGGCGCGCCGTCGAGCAGCACCGCGCCCACTTCGCGCTCGCGGCGCGCGCCGGGGGCGGCACCGTCGCCACGATCCGGTTTCCGGTGCGGACCGTCCGCGGTCGAGGCGCCGTGGCGGAGGTGGACACGTGAGACCGGATGTGGTGCTGGTCGTCGACGACGATCCCGGCACGCGCAAGGTGGCCCGCGCCAACCTCTCGCTGGAAGGGTTCGACGTCGTGACCGCGTCCTCGGCCGCCGAGGCGCTGGCCCGGCTCGCGGAGAGCGACCCGCTCGCGCTCGTCAGCGATCTCAAGATGCCCGACAAGGACGGGCTGTCGCTGATGGACGACGTGCACGCGGTGCGGCCTTCTCTCCCGGTGGTGCTGGTCACGGGGCACGCGACGGTCGAGAACGCCGTCGCCGCGATGCGCCGCGGCGCCCTGCACTATCTCACCAAGCCGATCCGGTACGACGAGCTGGCGCTGGTGCTCCGCCACGCGGTCGCGAGCGAGCGCGCCCGCCGCGAGCTGCAGCGCCTCCGCGGCGAGCTGGAGCGCGCCGCCGGGTTCGACGAGATGGTCGGGGCCTCGCCGGAGATGCGGCAGGTCCTCTCGATGGTGGAGCAGATCGCCCCGGCGGACGCCACCGTGCTCCTGCGGGGGGAGACCGGCACGGGGAAGGAGCTGGTGGCGCGCGCCATCCACCGCCGGTCGAGGCGGAGCGAGCGGACGTTCGTCGCGGTGAACTGCTCGGCGGTGCCGCGCGATCTCATCGAGAGCGAGTTCTTCGGCCACGAGAAGGGGGCCTTCACCGGGGCGACCGGACGGCGCATCGGACGCTTCGAGCAGGCCGACGGGTCGACGCTCTTCCTCGACGAGGTGGCGGAGCTCGACCTCGGCGTCCAGGCGAAGCTCCTCCGCGTGCTCCAGGAGCAGGAGATCACCCGGGTCGGCGGCGAGCGTCCGATGCGCGTCGACGTGCGGATCGTCGCGGCGACGAACCAGGACCTCGAGTCGCTCGTCGCCGCGGGCCGGTTTCGAGGAGACCTCTACTATCGCCTGAACGTGATCCCCATCCGGCTCCCCGCGCTGCGCGAGCGTCCCGGCGATCTGCCCCTGCTCATGGAGCACTTCCTGCGCGTCTTCGCCGAGCGCTACGGCAAGGAGCCCCGCGCCGCGCCGCCCGATCTCCTCGCCGCCGCGCGCGCCTATCCCTGGCCGGGGAACATCCGCGAGCTACGCAACGTGTGCGAGCGCGCGGTGCTGATGGGCTGGTCGGCCGTCGCCCCGATCCTCTCGGGGACGGCGCGCGTCAGCGCATCGCTGGCGGCGTTCGCCGACATGGACGCGCCGCTGCTCGAGGCCCGCGGCGCGCTCGCGGAGCGGTTCGAGCGCGAGTACCTGGTCCGCCTGCTCCAGAAGCACCGCGGGAAGGTTGGAGAGGTGGCACGCGCCGCCGGCATCGCGGAGCGGAACCTGTACGAGAAGATGAAGCAGCTCGGCCTGTCGCGCGACGATTATCGCTGAAGGTTCGGATGCCGGCATCCGGACTTCCGGATCCGGAAGTCCGAAGTGGTCGAATCGTCGCAGGGCCCATCCCAAGTGAAGTGCTCGATCCGAGGTGCCTTTCGGTCCGCTCCCGTCGGCGGCCCGCTGGTACTTCGCTTGCTCTCCGGCGGACGTTCGCCCGCGCCGGAGCGTGGGCCGGGAGGGTTCATGAAGGCAAGTCGAGGCATCGCGACCGTCCCCGCGCTCCTCGCCACCGCCGTGCTCGGCGCCGCGGCCGGGATCGGCGGCTACACGTTCGTGTACGCGAAGGGTGGCTCGTACGCCACCGACGACGCGACCGCCTGCGCGAACTGCCACGTGATGCAGTCGCACCTCGACGGGTGGCGCAGGGGTCCGCATCACGCCGTCGCCACCTGCAACGATTGCCACACGCCGTCGGGGCCGGTGTCGAAGTACGTCGTGAAGGCTCTCAACGGGTGGCACCACTCCAGCGCCTTCACCACCGGCGACTACCCCGACGAGATCCAGCTCCGACCGTCGAGCCGCGACGTCGTCGAAGGGCAATGCCGGAAGTGCCACGCCGATCTCGTCGCCGCCATCGACGACGCCGAAGTCTCCTGCATCCGCTGCCACGCATCCGTGGGCCACCTGCGGTGAGCCCCGGGGAGGAACCATGAACCCGAACGACACTTCCCCCGCCACCCCACCCGGCCCCCGCCGACTGCTCCTGGGCGGAGTGCTCTTCGTGGCCGCCGCCCTGACCGCCGGCCTCGCCGCGCTGCTCGTCAACATCTCGGACCGCAAGCACGAGGCGACGAACCCGACCGTGCGCGTCGTGGAGCTCACCGACGAGACCGTGGACCCGGCGGTGTGGGGCAAGGACTATCCGGTCGAGTACGACCTCTACAAGAAGACCTCGGAGATGGCGCCGACCAGGTACGGCGGCGAGAAGCGCGTCGTGCACGACCCCTCGCCGGACGATCCGCGCACGGTGGTCAGCCAGGAGAAGATCGACGAGGATCCGCGCCTGAAGACGATCTGGGCCGGATACGCGTTCGCCGCGGACTTCCGCGAGGACCGCGGCCACGCCTACATGCTCGACGATCAGACCTACACGAGGCGTCAGGTCGTCGTGAAGCAGCCGGGCACGTGCATGCACTGCCATGGCTCGGTGTACGTCCCCTACAAGAAGCTCGGCGGCGGCGACCTCATCAAGGGCTTCGAGAAGATGAACCAGATGCCGTACGCCGAGGCGCGCAAGCTGATCGACCACCCGGTGGCCTGCATCGACTGCCACGAACCGAAGACGATGGCGCTGCGCGTGACGCGCCCGGGCTTCCTCGAGGGCATCAAGGCGCTCAAGGCGTCGCAGGGCATCAAGGACTACGACCCGAACACGATGGCCACGCGGCAGGAGATGCGCGCGTTCGTCTGCGGACAGTGCCATGTGGAGTACTACTTCAAAGGTCCCGAGAAGCGCCTCGTGTACCCGTGGTCCAAGGGTCTGAACGTCGACCAGATCATGTCGTACTACGACGAGATCGGGTTCAAGGACTGGGTCCACAAGGACACCGGCGCCGGCGTGCTCAAGGCGCAGCACCCCGAGTTCGAGATGTGGACCCAGGGCATCCACGCCCGCTCCGGCGTCACCTGCGCCGACTGCCACATGCCCTATCTGCGCCAGGGCGGTCAGAAGGTGTC
>JAJYCT010000419.1 GCA_021778125.1 Myxococcales bacterium | reverse complement strand
GTCGGTCTCAAGGCGGGCCTGCCGATCGAAACGCCCGCGCTCACGGTCAACCGCCTCTGCGGGTCGGGCTTCCAGTCGATCGTCAGCGGCGCCGAGCAGATCCTGCTCGGCGAGACCGAGGCCGTGCTCGTCGGCGGCACCGAGAACATGACGCAGTCGCCGTTCGTCCTGCGCGGCGCGCGCCAGGGCTGGGCGTTCGGCAAGGCGCCCCCCGTCGAGGACTCGCTCTGGAGCGCGCTGAGCGACTCGTACACGAATACCCCGATGGCCGTGACGGCGGAGAACCTGGCCGTCAAATACGGCATCTCGCGCACGCAGTGCGACGAGTTCGCCCTGCAGAGCCAGCAGCGCTGGGCCGCGGCGAACGAGGCGGGCCGCTTCGAGTCGGAGATCGCGCCGATCGACCTGGTGACGCGGAAGGGGACGACGTCGTTCGCGGTCGACGAGCACCCGCGCCCGCAGACGACACTCGAGGGGCTGGCCAAGCTCGCCCCCGTGTTCAAGAAAGATGGCGTTGTGACGGCGGGCAACGCGTCGGGCATCTGCGACGGCGCGGCCGCGCTCGTGGTCACGAGCGAGGACTACGCGAAGAAGAAGGGGCTGAAGCCGCTCGCGCGCCTCGTGCAGTGGGGCGTGGCGGGCGTCGACCCGACGATCATGGGCATCGGTCCGGCGCCGGCGATCCGGGGGGCGCTCGCGCGCGCGGACCTCAAGCTTTCGGACATGGATCTGGTCGAGGTCAACGAGGCCTTCGCGCCGCAGTTTCTCGCGGTCGAGAAGGAGCTCGGCCTCGACCGCACGAAGACGAACGTCGACGGCGGCGCCATCGCGCTCGGTCACCCGCTCGGCGCGAGCGGTGCGCGCATCATCACCCACCTCGTCTACGAGCTCGCCCGGCGGGGCGGACGTTACGGGATGGGCAGCGCCTGCATCGGCGGCGGCCAGGGTCTGGCCGTGCTGATCGAGCGCGTGTAGTCGCGGGCGCGACGGGCAGCGGGGGCGGTTCTGGCGTCGAGTACGATGGGCGCGTGAACGTGCCGTCTTCCCCGCCGACGTCCGCGCCCCCCCGCGCCCCGGTCGCGACGCTCTCCACGGGGATCACGCGCGTGGCGGCGCCCGGCGCGCGCCGCCCCTGGGCGCTCCTTCCGCTGGCTCCGGCGGTCGTCGTGGTGCTCGGGCTCCTCGTCGTGACCGCGATCGGCGTGTTCGGCTCGGCGAGCCTGGCGCGGGCCAACGAGGACCACGCGGCGTCCCTCGCGCACCTGCTCGCGGCGACGCTCGGCGCGCGCCTCTCGCATTTGCCGCCCGGCGAGCGCCTCGAGGCGATGCAGCGCGCGGCGCGCAAGACGGGGGCGGAGTTCGTCGTCGTGACGCCGGGCGGCCGGATCGCGTTACAAGCGAGCCTGGGGATGGCCGATCGCGACGTGCTCGGCCGCGCCGCCAGCGAGCGTACGGGCGAGACCCGGAACGGCCTGGGCCGCGTGCGCTTCGCCAGCCAGCCGCTCGACGAAGCTCCCTCGAGCCCCCTGCTCGTCGCCTTCGTGCGCGAGCCGGGCGCCGCGGAGGGCGCCCCGGCCCTGCTGCGGGCGCTCGTCGCGCTCACCACGCTGCTCGTCGGCGTCGCGTCGGTCGTCGCCTACGCCGTCTCGCGCAACGCGAGCCGCGACGTCGACTTCGTTGCGCAGCGCGTGCGCGGCATGGTCCACATACGCACCGAGCCCACGGGCGAGGCGATCCCCGTGCGGACGCTCGACGAGGTGGGCGGCCTCACCGTCGCGTTCAACGCGCTCGTAGACCGCTTCGCGGCGGCGCAGTCGAGCTACCAGGCCGACCTCGAGCGCGTCCGAGCGGCCGACCGCGATCGCGCAGCGTTCCTCGCGGCGGTGAGCCACGAGCTGCGAAGCCCGCTCAACGCGATCCTCGGCTTCGCGGACCTGCTCACGGCGGAGGTCGACGGGCCTCTCGACCCGGAGGCGCGGGAGGAGGTGGACCAGATCCGCGGCTCCGGCAGGCACCTCGCGGACCTCATCAACGACATCCTCGAGTACAGCGCCCTCGAGAGCGGACAGCTCAAGCTCTCGCGCTCGCGGGTGGATCTCGGCGCGACCGCGTGGGAGGTCGTGCGCGAGGCGACGGCCACGGTTGGCGCCCGCCCCGTCGCGGTGCGTCTCGAGGGCCGCGCGCACGTCTTCGCGCGCGCCGATCCCAAGCGCGTGCGCCAGATCCTCACCAACCTCGTGGGCAACGCCGTCAAGTTCACACAACGCGGCGAGGTCGTCGTCGACGTGGGCGTCGAGGGGCGCGCGGCCTGGGTGCGCGTGCGCGACACGGGCCCCGGCATCAGCGCGCAGGAGCGGGCCGTCATCTTTCAGGAGTACAAGCAGACGAAGGAGGAGCGGGCGCGCCGCCGTGGCACGGGCCTCGGCCTGGCGATCGCTCGGCGCCTCGTGCTCATGCACGGGGGCTCGATCGACCTCGAGAGCGAGGTCGGGCGCGGCTCGACGTTCGTGGTC
The DNA here is from genome assembly GCA_021778125.1 of Myxococcales bacterium. Taxonomy (GTDB): domain Bacteria; phylum Myxococcota_A; class Polyangia; order Polyangiales; family Polyangiaceae; genus Palsa-1150. The sequence continues at coordinate 2,011 of JAJYCT010000419.1, read as the reverse complement.
CGCCTGCCGGCGTGGAGCGATGCCGCCGGGCCGGCCGAGGGGACGCTCGCGTGATCCGTCCTGCGCGCGGGCTGCTCGCTCGCTTGCTCGCCGCGCAGGTGGCGGCGTGGGGGCTGACCGGGCTGCTCGTCGTGTCGTTCGCGCCGCGCCTGCTCCAGCTCGACGCGTCGGTCGTGCAGGGGAGCAAGCCCCTGGCGGCGTGGACGATGCTCGCCACCCTCGTCGTCATCGCGGGGGCCACGTCCTTCACCACGCGCCGCGTCCGCCCGCTGCTCGCGGCCCTGGCCGTGGGCGCGACGCGCGTCGACCCGACGCAGGTGCTGGCCCTCGACGCGGCGCCGGCCGCCCTCGTAGCCCTCGACCTCGGCGGCGCCGTCTTCGTCGGGCTCGCGACGCTCGCCGCGCCGCTCTGCCCCTCGACCAACGACGCCGCGACGCAGCTCGAGCTCGTGCTGCTCACGATGACGATGGCGAGCGTCGCGGCCCTGCCGGCGTACGTCGCGGCGCGCGCCTCGGTGGCGCGCGTGATGGAGCTCGTCCCCGTCGGGGCGTCGCGCGATGCGATCGAGCTGCGCGACGCGCAGTCCCGGCGGCGCAGCGGTCTGCGGCAACGCCTCCTGGTCGCCGTCGTCGCGCCGGTGGCCTTCGTCGCGCTCGGGGCGGCGCAGCTCGTGAGGGCCCACGTCCGCACGTTCGAAACCTCGGCGCGCATCGAGGACGCCTCGGTGCTCGCCGCCGGGGTCTTCGACACCGTGGAGGGTGACGCGCGCGGGCGCCGAGCGGCGATCGAGGCCGCTCACGCCCTCGGGTTCGACGTCGACGTCTCGCGCGCGAGCGCAGTGCCGACGGTGGGGCGCGACGACGAGGGGCGGATCGCGCTGGCGGTGCCCCTGTCGGACGGCCACGCGACCGTGCGCTTCGACGCGCCCGATGCGCTCTCGGGGGCGGGCCTCTACCTCGCGCTGGCGGCGCTCGCCGTGGGGATCGCGTGGGCGCTGGGGTCGCGCATCGGGAGCCTGTTCGCCGAGGACGTGGGCCTCGCCACGCGTGAGCTCGATACGACGGGCGTCGCCGACCTCCTTCGCGGCGGGCGCGTGCGCAGGGTCCCGCGCTTCGGATCGGTGGCGTCGCTCATGCGGGCCACCGACGAGATGGGCGGCGTCTTCCGCGAGTTTGCGAGCGCGCAGCAGCACGCGATCGACGCGCGCGCGGCGACCGAGCGCATGCGCGGCCTCTTCCTCGCCTCGATGAGCCACGACCTCAAGGCGCCGCTCAACGCGATCCTCGGCTTCGCCGAGCTGCTCGGGCGCGGCGCGCTCACCGACGGCCAGCGCGAGAGCGTTGCGATCGTCGAGCAACGCGGCCGCGAGCTCTTGCACCTGGTCGACACGATTCTGGACGCGGCGCGTGTCGAGGCGGGTGAGCTCACCGTCTCGCCGGAGTGGACGCGCGTCGGTGACGTCGTGATGCCTGCGGTGCTCGACGCGCGCGAGCTCACCGCCGGAATGAAGGTCGACGTCACGGGTGAGATCCAGCCCGGTGTGCCCCGCATCCTCGTCGATGCGCCGCGGGTCACGCAGGCGCTTACGGCGATCGTCCTCGTCGCCGCACGCTTCGCCGAGAACGGCCACGTCGTCGTCCGGGCCGCGATGCCGGCCAAGGGCGAGCAGATGCGCATCGATGTCGAGGTCACCGGGCGGGGCATCTCGGCCGCCGAGCGCGAAAAGACCTTCGAGGCCTTCAAGCACGCCGACCGCGCCCGGCGCCACGGCAGCCTCGGGCTCGGGCCCTCGCTCGCTCGCGCGATCGTCGAGCTGCACGGCGGAGGCATCGACGTGGAGACGACCGAGGCGGGCGGCACGGTGTTTCACGTGTGGGTCCCGAGCGAGCGCGGCGCCTCGCGCGGGTGAGACCGGGCCTCAGAGTCAGAGCGGCGCACCCGCCGCGCACGACCGCATGCGGCACGCGCCGGCGTCGCCCGCGTCGCACGCCTGCCGCAGCAGCGCGGTGC
>JAJYCT010000418.1 GCA_021778125.1 Myxococcales bacterium | reverse complement strand
GATGGGCGTCGCGATCGCCCGCGCCGTCGATCCCGGGGCGAGCGACGACGCGCTCCAGGAGCGCGCCATGGCGTGGGAGCGCGTCTTTCACGGGAATCCGAGCGGCGTCGACGCGGCCGTCTCGGCGCGGGGGGGCTGCGCGCTCTTCCGCCGGGGCGAGCCGGTCGAGCGCGTGCGCGTGCGCGGCAGCCTGCACCTGTGCATCGGCAGCACGGGCATCGCCTCGAGCACGAAGTCGATGGTGGACTCGGTGGCGCGCCTCCGCTCGCGTCGCCCCGAGGTGGTCGGAAAGGCGTTCGAGGCCGTACGGGCCCTCGTCGCGAACGCGCGCCTCGCGGTCGAGGCGGGCGACCGCGCCGGGCTCGGCAGCCTCATGGACGTGAACCAGATGCTGCTCGCTGGGCTCTTCGTCTCGTCGCCCGAGATCGAGCGCCTGTGCAGCGCGGCGCGGGGCGCGGGCGCCCTCGGGGCCAAGCTCACGGGCGCCGGGGGCGGAGGCAGCGTCGTGGCCCTCGTGCCGTCGGCGCTCGCAGCCGAGGACGTCCTCGCCGCGTGGCGCGCGGAGGGGTTCGACGGGTTCGCGACGAGCGTCGTGCCCGAGCCGCACGCGCGGCAGGCGACGGCCGAGAGCGCCGAGAGCGAGGCGGTGCCGTGATCCGCGAGGCCGTTGCGATCGCGCACCCGAACGTCGCCCTCAGCAAGTACTGGGGCAAGCGCGACGTGCCGGGCAACGTGCCGGCCGTTCCGAGCCTGTCGGTCACGCTGGGAGGCCTGCGCACGCGCACGCGCGTCCGGTGGAGCGACGACCCGCGCGAGCCCGACCGCCTCATGCTCAACGGGCGCGCGCTCGACCGCACCGACGGCGGGCGCATCTATGCGTTCCTCGATTTCCTGCGGCGCAAGCTCGACGTCCGCGGCGCCGCCGACGTCGAGACGGACAACGACTTCCCGACCGCGAGCGGCCTGGCCTCGAGCGCGTCGGGCTTCGCGGCGCTGACGCTGGCGGCCATGCACGCCGCGGGGGCCGGGACGAGCTGGCCGCGCGTCGCCGACCTCGCGCGGCAAGGCTCGGTGAGCGCAGCGCGGAGCGTGCTCGGGGGGTTCGTGGAGCTCGACGTCGCCGGGGCCGCGCGTCCGTTCGCCGCGGCCGATCGGCTGCCGCTGGTGGTCCTGGTGTGCGTCACTGCCGAGGGGCCGAAGTCGATTGGCTCGACGGACGGTATGCGCATCACGATGGACCGCAGCCCCTACGGCCGAGCGTGGCTCGAGACGGCGCCGCGGATCCACGCGGCCCTCTGCGACGGGCTCGTCGCCGGCGACTTCGCGCGCGTCGGCGAGCTCGCGGAGGCGAGCGCGATGGCGATGCACGCGAGCGCCATCGCGGCGGGCGTGACGTACTGGAACGGCGTGACCGTCGAGGCGCTCGCAGCCGTGCGGGCGCTGCGGACGGGCGGTACTCCGGCGTACGCCACGATCGACGCGGGACCGCACGTCAAGGTGCTCGCGCAGCCGCAGGACGCCGCGCGCGTCCGGGGCGTCATGGAGGCGATCCCCGGCGTGCGGCGCATCATCGAGGCGCACCCCGGCGAGGGCGCGCGCGTCGAGGGGGCCACGTGAAGGTCCTCGCGCCCGGCAAGCTGGTCCTCACGGGAGCGTACGCCGTCCTGGAGGGGGCCCCTGCGGTCGTTGCGGCCATCGATCGATATGCGGTCGCCGACACCGGGGAGCCGGAGCGCGTCGACACGAGCTCCATGCGCGACGAGGGCGGGCGCAAGCTCGGCCTCGGGTCGAGCGCGGCGTGGCGAGTGGCCGCCGAGGGGGCCCGCGAGGCCGCCGGGGGCGCCGACCTGCGCGACGTCGCCGTGCGCGCCCGTATCTTCGACGCGGTTCGCGCCGCGCACGCGCGCGATCAGGGTGGCGGCAGCGGCGTCGACGTCGCGGCGGCGGTGCATGGAGGCGTCGTCCGCTACGTGCTCGACGGCGCCCGCGCGAACGCGCGGCGGGCCCCGCTCCCGCAGGGGGTCGAGCTGGCGGCGTTCTTCAGCGGCGAGAGCGCTCGCACGAGCGATCTGCGCGCGAGGGTGGAGGCGCTCAAGGCGCGCGACCGGCACGCCCTCGCGCGCCTGTGCGACGTGGCGCTCGAGGCCGACGCCGCGGTCGTCTCCGGCGCCGCGCTCGACTTCGTCCGTGCGGCTCGCGCCTTCGGGGCCGCGCTCGCGCGCCTGGGCGAGTCTGCCGACGCCCCCATCGTACCCCCCGCCTTCTCCGAGCTGGCGAGCCTCGCCGCGCGCGACGGCGGCGCGTTCCTCCCCTCGGGGGCCGGCGGCGGCGACGTTGGCGTCTGGCTCTCGCTCGCGCCCCCCCCGGTCTCCTTCGTCGCGCGCGCGCGCTCGCTCGCGATGCGTCCCCTCTCGCTCTGCATCGACCCGGATGGCGTCCGGGTCGACTCGACCTCACGTTGAAGGAACACGCATGGCCCGAACGTCCCGCTTCCCCGGCTTCTACAAGGTGACCGTCTCGGAGCGCCGCGCCCTGGTCGCCGACGCGGCGGGTTGCGACGCGGAGGACGTGGAGCGCGCGCTCGACGGCGGCGGGCTCGACCCGGACACCGCCGACAAGTTCGTCGAGAACGTCCTCGGCATCTACGGGCTGCCCTACGGCGTGACGCTCAACGTGCGCGTCAACGATCACGACCACGTCGTCCCGATGGTCATCGAGGAGCCGAGCGTCGTCGCGGCGGCGTCGAACGCCGCCAAGATGGCCCGCGCGGGCGGCGGCTTCGTGGCCGACGCCGACCCGCCCATCATGATCGCCCAGGTGCAGCTCCGCGACGTCCGCGACCCGGCCGAGGCCGCCCGCCGCGTCGAGGCGCACGCCGCCGAGATCGTCGCGCTCGCCAACGGGGCCGTGGGCGGGCTGGTGGCGCGAGGCGGGGGCGCGCGCGGTATCGAGGCGCGTGTCCTCGCCGACGACATGATCGTCGTGCACGTCCTGGTCGACTGCCAGGACGCCATGGGCGCCAACCTCGTGAACTCGGTGGCCGAGCTCGTGGCCGACCGGCTCGCGGCCATCGCGCGCGGGCGCGTCGGGCTGCGCATCCTGTCCAACCTCGCCGACCAGCGGCTCGTTCGCGTGCGCTGCCGCATCCCGGCCGAGGCACTGGCCACCGACGAGATGCCTGGCGACGAGGTGATTGATGGCATCCTCAACGCGTCGCGCTTCGCGGAGCTCGACCCGTACCGCGCCGCGACGCACAACAAGGGGATCATGAACGGCGTCGACGCCGTCGTGATCGCGACGGGCAACGACTGGCGCGCCGTGGAGGCGGGCGCGCACGCGTACGCCGCGCGCGATGGCCGCTACCGGCCGCTCGCGATCTGGCGGCGGGAGGGCGACGCGCTCGTCGGCATGCTCGAGCTGCCGATGGCGCTCGGCACCGTGGGGGGGACCCTGCGGGTGCACCCCGCCGCGCGGCTGTCGCTGCGCCTGCTCGCCACGACGAACGCGCAGGAGCTCGCCTGCATCGCGGCGGCGGTGGGGCTCGCGTCCAACCTGGCGGCCGTGCGCGCGCTGGCCACCGACGGCATCCAGCGCGGGCACATGGGGTTGCACGCGCGCTCGGTCGCCCTCGCGGCGGGGGCGGCGGGCGAGAGGGTCGAGCGCGTGGCGGCGATGATCGTCGAGGCGCGCGACATCACCCTCGAAGGGGCTCGCAAGGCGATCGGCGTGCTCGCGGCCGAGTCCGGGGAAGCCGCCACCGCCGTGAGCGACTGACGGGCGGCGGGCCCCACGGGCGGCCGCTGACAGGCGGCCCCCGAGACCCTCCGGGAACGTGACCCTGCCGGCAGGATGGCGTACCGTTCGCGTGTGCCGCGTGACGACGAATCGCGCTCTCGCGCGCGCTGGAGCGAGCCGCCTTCGGGCGACCCCCACCGGGACGTCGCCGGTGCGCTCCACGACGTCTCCAACGCGCTGACCGTACTGCTCGGCTGGGTGGCCGAGGCGCGTGCCGCGACCGGGCCCAATGCGCTGGAGCACGCCCTGACCATCGTCGAGGAGCGCGCGCGGGCGGCCCGCGACGTGGCGCGGCGGGCCATCGGGGCCGACGCGGCGCACGACGACCGCGAGGTCCCGCTCGACGCGGTGGTGGGGGAGGTCGTCGAGACGCTATCGGTGGAGGCGGCGCGCGCGGGTGTGACGCTCCTCGTGCAGGCTCACATGGCGGGCGTGCGCGTGCCGCTGCCCGGCGACGCGTCGCAGATCCTCACGAACATGCTGCTCAACGCCATCGCGTGGTCGCCGCGCGGCGCGAGCGTCGTCGTCGAGCTGCACGCCGACGGGACGGCCGCGTACGTTCTCGTGCAGGACGAGGGGCCGGGTGTCCCCGCCGCGCAGGTGCCGTTCATCTTCGACGGGGCGACGAGCCGCGAGGGCGGCGCGGGCGTGGGCCTTCGCCACGCGCGCGCCATGGCCCGCGCCGCGGCGGGCGACCTGGAGCTCGCCGCGACAAGCGGCGCGCGGGGGGCG
>JAJYCT010000059.1 GCA_021778125.1 Myxococcales bacterium | reverse complement strand
CCCGGGGATCGTCTCGAACCGGCCCCAGATCTTGCGGGCCGCGTGCAGCGCCTCCACGCGCGCGAGGACCGCCTCGGGGTTGCCCGGCTGGGGCTCGCCATACAGCGCACCGTGCGCCGTCCTCTCACCAGGTCCACTCGTCGGCCGGAGCGAAAATCGGAGCGGAACGTGAGGCGCTTCCGCGCGACGCGAAGGGCGCGTACGGGCCCACGGCGGGCGGATGCCACGCGCCACCGGGCTTGCCGCGTCCGCACCGTCGACATCGAGCCGAACCTGCTCCCCCAGCCGGCGGGCACACCGACTTCAAGACGACGCAGGGCTACATCGATCGCGGCCGCGTGGAGGCGCGTCGCATCGGTGCTCCCTTGCCGCCGCTCCCGAGGGCCTTGCTGGCCCCATCGGGAGGTTTGGCCACGGTTCGGCCAGATGACCAAACCGGCGAGCTATCTTCCCGTTCTCACTCGGGAACTCTGCGACCCCAACGGGAATTGAAGCCTCGACCGATTTCGCGCGTTTCGCCGGGGATTCGGCTGCGAAAGCGGCCGGGGAGGGAAGCGAATCGCCCCGGTTCCCGACGAGCCGCGACGAGCCGGCACCGGCCGAGGGTGCTCCCGGGGCGGTATCGGAGCCCAGCGACGTTGAACTTGAGCGCGCGATCGTGTCCGCCGTTACGCGGGGGCTCGACGACGTGGCTCGAATGTTGGCCCTGACGTTGAAGGAGCGTCGGCAGGGGCCCAACGTGATCAGTTTCGAGGAAGCGAAGAGAGGGCGTGGGCGATGATGCTGCGCTCCAACTTGCACACCACCAACGGCGGGAGCAGACTCCCGACGTGACCGGCTCTCACCACCGCGAAAACTTCAACGGCCCTCGGAACCCCACCACAGGGTCGAGAGCCGTTGGGCTCGCGGCGAGCCGGTTCAGCGAGGGCAATCTCGATGAACCTGACGAACAGAGTACCGCGTAAGCGCCGCACACGCACGCCGATCCCTGCAGCCGAGCGCGCGGCCCGCGCTCAGGCTCGTTCGCGGGCCGCGACGGTTCCCGTCGGTCCCGAGGCCCACCGCGTCATCCAGGAGTGGGGCGGACGCGACCGCGTCCACGTCGCCGTGGTCGTCGCGGTCGACGCGTCCGACGCCTACCGCGAGATGTGGGGCTTGCCCGCTACGGTCGCCGTGGATGCGCGTGTCCTCGTATCGCAGGCACTACGTCTCGACGCGACCGGCGCGCGCGCCGTGCAGGCGCTGCGCTCGGCGACGAGCGTGGTCGTCTCGCCGATGACCCCCGCAGAGATCCAGGCTGCAGAGCGACGCCGGGAACGCGAGCGCGCCGAGATCGCGCGCCGCGCAGAGGAGCGCCGCGCCCGGGTCGAGGCCCGCCGCGCTGCGCGCGCAGAGGCCCAGCGCCGCGCAGCCCGAGCGTCGAGCACGCACACGGCCCGCACTACACCACCTGCGACGCCTCGTCCGCGCACGCGCGCCCCTCGGCGCCAGGTAGTCCGGCGGGCGGCGGTAGCATCGCAGGCGACGGCGCCGCCAGGCCCGCCAGACCCATACCCATCCAGTAGACGGCCCTCGCTAGGGGGCCTGTCGTGACGGCGCGCGCGGGGTCTGCCCCGCTCGCGGCCGTGATCGTCACCGACGCCCCCGATTTGGCGGGCGTCCTCGGCGCCGTCGTGGGGCTCACGCCCCGCCAGCTCCGCGAGCTGGTGCGGGAGCGCGGCATCCGCCACACGACGTGGCGACGTCATGTCTACGTGCGCGTCGAGGACGTCGTGCAGGCGATGGGGCTCGGGGCCGCCGAGTCGCCTGCGGTGGTCACGGATCCCGCCTGGGACGAGGGGCGCGTCATCCAGATGGCCGCCAGGGGGCGCAAATGAGCCCCGCGGCATCGTGGGCGCGCGCGCTCGTCGATCGTCTCGGCACGCCTCGACACGAGGCGTGCGCGCTCGCGGCTCGCAGATACGGGGTCGCTGAGGTCGAGTCGGGCGCTGCACTTCGTCACGTTGCGCGCGGTGTGTGGCGCGAGGGCTCGCGGCTCCGGCCGCTGGCGCGGCCCTCGCGCGGAGAGGGCGGTGCAGCATGACTGCCACCACGACCGTCCCGGTGTACGTCACGCTCGCCGAGCTGGCCGACCTGCTCGGAATTTCGCGGACGCGGGCGAAGTCGATCGCGTTCCACACGGGCGTGCGCAGCGTCCGACTCGACGGGCGCCTCATGTACGACCGCGACGCGATCCTCGCGGCGCTCGCGGCGCAGGCGGGTGCGCGATGACCGGCGCCGTGCTGACCCGGGCGTCGCTCGACGAGATCGCGATCACCACGCATGCGCGAGCAGCGCAGCTCAACGCGACGCAGGCCGCAACGCTGCTGGCCGACTGCGCCGCGGAGCTCCCGGCCCACGTCTCGTGGACCGAGTATACGGGCGGCAAGACCAGCACGATCGATGGCGCGGCGCGCTGCGAAACGTTCTCCGCCTTCGGCGCGGAGTTGGTCGCCTACGCGTCACGCGTCGTCGAAAAGGGCACCGGGCGATGGTTCATGGGCGCCGTCTCGACGAACGGCAGGTGCCGCGATGCAGACATCGAGGCGATCACGTTGCTGACGCTCGATTGCGACGGCGCGGGCGAATGGGATCGAGTGCGAGGCGTGCTCGACGAAGCTCGCATCGCGTACGTGATCCAGCGATCGTCGAGTCACACACCGGCCAGCCCGAAATGGCACCTGACGATTCCGCTCGCGCGCCCGTGGTCGGGTAGCAAACCGACGTGGCGTGCGATCTGGCGGTTCGTGATCGGCACCCTCGGCGGGATCGCGGGCCTGCCCTGCGAGCCGCCCATGTTCGGTTTCGACCACGCGACCGATCGGCTAGGACAGCCGATCTTCCCGGCGGCGAAACGGGCGAAGGAACAGGCCCCGCCCGAAACGATCGTCGTCGCCCAGGGCGCAGCCCTCGACCTCGACGCACTACTAGCCCGTGGGGGCTTCGCTGCCGCGCTCATTGCAGAGCCCCCGGAGCCGTCGACCGATCATCACACGATCGATCCCTCGAGCCCCGAGGGCGTGCGTGCGGTCGCCTGGGCCAAGGCGTACCTCGCGAGCGCCGAGCCTGCTGTCGAGGGGCAGGGAGGATCGGGTCGACTCTTCGCGGCCTGCTGCCACCTGATGCGCTCTGCGCTCCCCCTGGACACCCTGCGCCAGCTCGTCGAGGAGGTCTACAACCCCCGGTGCGAGCCGCCGTGGAGCGTGAAAGAGATCGAGCACAAGCTCACCGACGCCGATCGGATCGACGACAAGCTCCGCGGCCTCTGCCCCCCGGGCTTCTCCGATCGGATGCTCGGGAGGACGACGGAGACGAGCGCACCCGACGCGGCTGGCGTCGCAGACCCTGAATGGGGCGAGCCCGAGCCCTTCGACGCTGTCGACCTGCCCGCGTTCCCCGTCGACGAGCTCTCCCCCTGGATGCGTGATTGGGCGAACGCTCAAGCTGTGTTCACGCAGGTGCCCGTGGACCTACCGGCGTGTCTGGCGCTCGGCACCGCAAGTCTCGCCGCCGCCCGCTACTACAGCTTGAAGGTACGCGAGGGGTGGCCGGAGCCCACGAACTTGTGGATCGCGGTCGCGATGCCGCCTGCCGAACGCAAGTCGCCCAATTTCTCGGAGGCGACGGCGCCTCTCTATGCCTACAGCCAGCATGAGGCGAAACGACTGGCCTCGAGGATCTCAGCGTCTGAGATCGAGCGGCGCGTTCTCGAGGCGCAGATCAAAGAAGCCGAGAACGCCGCGGTCAAGGGCAAGCCCTACGACGGAGGCGACGCGCTCCAGGCCGCGCAGAAGCTGCGCGCCAAGCTCGATGACATCGGTGAGATCCACCCCCCCGTTCTCCTGACGGACGACTGCACGCCGGAGGCGCTCGCGATCTTGCTGTCGCAACAGGGCGAACGCATGGGCGTGTTCAGCGCGGAGGGGGGGCCCTTCGAGATGATGGGCGGGAGGTACACCGACCGGGGAACGAATTTCGAAATCTTCCTGAAGTCGCACCCGGGGGATTCGCACACCTGCCATAGGGTCAGTCGCAAATCGATCAGTCTCTCCCATCCACTGCTGACGATGGTCCTCACCGTTCAGCCCAGCGTGATCGCAGGGCTCGCGGCGAACGACGGGTTCCGCGGGCGCGGCCTGCTCGCGCGGTTCTTCTACAGCCTCCCAAAGACCGCTCTCGGCCGACGGGCCACGGATCCTCCGGCGGTCGACCGCGATGTCCGCACGACGTACCAGACGGCCGTTGCCTCGATGCTCCTACTCAGCGGAGAGCCGCGCATCCTCACCTTCTCATCCGAGGCGGATCGCGCGCGCGCGCTGTTCCAGGCGGAGCTAGAGCCGCGCCTCGGCCCGGACGGCGACCTGAATGTCATCGGAGACTGGGCAGGCAAGCTCGTAGGGGGCGTGTGCCGCATCGCGGGGGTTCTCCACGCGAGCGACTGGGCGGGCCGGGATACCGAGGGGGGCCCGCTCGCACTGAAGCGCGCGCCGCCGGAGATCCCGGTAGAGACCTTCGAACGTGCCACGAAGATCGGGCGCTACTTCCTGGCCCATGCGCTGGCGACATTCGAGGCGATGGGCGCCGACGAAAACACCGAACTCGCGAAGAAGGTGTGGGCGTGGGTTCAGCGTCGCCAGGTCGCGACGTTCACGGAACGGGAGGCGGCACGGGCCGTCCACGCCAAACCCGCCGCCGCCATCAAGCCGGCGCTGGCCATCCTCCTCGAGCGGCGCCTAGTGCGGCTCCAGGCCCAACGCGCCCACGCCGTGGGGCGCAGGCCGGGCGACGCCTTCGAAGTCTTTCCGGGGGGCTCGTGAGCCTTTTGTCACTTTTGGCACGCGCGCCACGCGCGTATGGGGCGAGAGAGAGAGGAAGATCCCCCCTCTCTCTCTGTTTGGGGGTGCCAGTTTCGGTGACAGAAGTGCCAAAAGGGGGCCCCCGGGGTCGCGTCGGCGAGCGCGTCCGCTTGCCTGCCGCCTGGCTGGACTCCGAGCGCAACCCGGCCGGCGCCGTGCTCGAGATGCTGAGAGGGAAGCCGTGACCCGCCGCCAGTGGGCCGAGCAGGCCATGCGCGAGCATCCCCCGGAGTCCCCCGGCTACGAGCTCGCGCGCCTCGATCTGGCGGCGCGACCCGTGATCCTGCGCCGCCTGACGGGGGCCCCGTGAGCAGCCGCCGACCGACTTCGCGCCCGCATCGGGCGCCAACCGTGGAGGACACACCATGACGAACCTGGAGCAACAGTACCGAACCGCCGTCAGCGCACTGGAGGCGGCGCAACGCGCGTGCGGCGCGATCCCGCGGACGGACATCGAGGCGCGTGCCCGCGCTCGCGAAGCGTTGGCCGAGGCCGAGGCGCGCGTGCGCGACGCTCGAGACGAGATGAAACAGAACGCGCAGCGGCACACGTTCGCCGGCATCGGCTCCCCCGTCCACGCGGCCCTCGCAACGCGCGTCCCGCCTGACGTGCTGGCGGCGGCCGAGGCAGAAGCGCTCGCGGTCGTCGTCGGCCGCGAGCGCGCGAAGGCTGCGAAGGTCGCCGCCACCCCACCGCCGGCGCCCCCTGTTGCGCCGAGGGCGGAGCCGCGTCGGCGGGCGCCCGAGGTCTTCATCATGTCGAACAGCAGGAGGTCCGTCCAATGAGCACCGAGACACTTCCCCGCGTCGCGCTCTGCACCCCGCACGGCGCCGGCGGATTCGGGCCCGGATACCTGAGGTCCTTCGTGCGCACGTACGCCGTTCTGAAGAGCGAGTTCACGATCGTTCAAGCGGACTTCGGTCCGAGTAGCCTCGTGGCGCTGAACCGCAACTCGCTCGTCGCCATCGCGTTGCATGCCGGCGCGGACGTCGTGCTGCAGGTCGACGCCGATCAGGTGTGGAGCCCGGACGACGTGCGCGCCGTGGTCGAGCCTATCGTCGCAGGTCACGCGCGCTTCGTCGGCGCGCCGATCGCCGGCAGGGTGGTCGACTGGCAGCGGGTCCACGCAGCGTGCGCCCGCGGCGTTCCGCCCGAAGAGCTGCACCGACACGGCGCGCGCGTGAACGTGCAGCTACGTTCCGAGGACATCGAGACGAAGCGCCCGCGCTGGTTCCGCTTTCGCGAGCGCTTTTTCGTTCGCTGCTACACGGTCGGCCTGGGGCTGACGGCGATCAGCGCCTCGGCGCTGCGCGAAATGGCGGCCCTGGTCCCGGCCTACCCCGAGCCCCTCGCGCCCGGCGGCATCGCGTGGGACCTGCACCCGCAAGGCGCGTCGGCGGCCCACTACTGCGGCGAGGACAGTGGCCTGTGCATGGTCGCTGAGCGGGCCGGCATCGAGCGATGGGTGTGCGCGCAGGGGACCGACGTCGGCCATGAACTCGGCAGCAACCGGTTCCACCAAGCGTGGCTCGCCGAACTGATCGCGGACGACTACCGGTTCGACGAAGACGGGGCCGTCGCCCTGACGGGGGCCGCGCCGTGACCCCCGCCCAAGCGGCGGCACTCGCCGAGCGCGCGAGTGCCGGAGATCGCGAAGCGGTCGAGGCCCTCAGGGCTGCAGCGGCGCGCACCGGGGGGCGCCCACGCAAGCCGGTCGACATGGCACGCGTCCGCGAGCTGCGCGCGCAGCGCAAGGGCGACAAGGAGATCGCGGCGGAGCTGGGGGTCAGCGTGAGCACCGTTCGGCGGCGGGAGGAAGAAGCATGATCGCCAAGCGGATCGCCTTCTACGTCAGGGTCTCCAAGGGCGACGGCCAGACCTTCGAGAATCAGCTCCCCGACCTCGAGCGCCTCGCCCTCTCCCGGGGGCTCGAGGCCGTCGTGGTGTACGCCGAGAAGAAGAGCGCGGCGAAGGCGCGGCCGGTGTTCGCCGCGATGCTGAGGGACGCGGCGGCGGGGGTGTTCGAGGCCGTGGGGATCTGGGCCCTGGACAGGTTCGGTAGGAACATGGCCGGCAACATGGCCGACGCGCTCAAGCTCGCGGAGGCTGGCGTGGGTCTCGTGAGCGTGCGGGAGGGGTGGCTCGACACGACACGGGGCGACGACGATCCGACACGGCCCTTGCTGTTCGCGATCTTTAGCTGGGTCGCCGAGCAGGAAAGGCGCCGCCTGAGCGAGCGGACGAAGGCGGGCCTCGACCGGGCCAGACGCGAGGGCAAGCGCCTCGGTCGGAAGCACCTGCTGTCCCCCCAGGACGCCCTGCGCGTGCGCGCCATGCAGGCCGAGGGCAGGTCCCAGAGGGACATCGCCATCGCCCTCAAGGTCCCCAGGAGGACCGTGCGGCGCGTCCTGGCGGGCCACAATGGGTATGCCGCGAGACCCCCCGAAAACACCGCTCAGGGCGACCCGTCACCCGGAGGCGAAACCTGATGGGCCGCAGTCGACCGTTTGCGGCCCTACTTCGCGTCCTTCTTTTCCGCCGGCACGAGGTCCAACTCCGCCGCCGAGCAGACCGTCTTCCGCTCAACGCCGTTCCTCGTCTGCCACCTGCACGTGATCTGATCCGGCCGAAGGTGACGGTACTCCGCCACCACCTGGACGACGTTGCAGACGGTCATCTTGCGCCCGCCCGCCTTGAGCCTCACCACGTCGCCGATCTCGAACGGCCTCTCGTCGCCCATGCCCGAGATCGTCGCCCTGGGCGCCCCAAGGCGCAAGGGGCGGGCGCGCTCGCGCCCCTACCCGAAGATGACCGGGTCGTGCGGGTCGACCCCGGCCGCTCGGCACCTCGCCTCGAGCTCGAGGACCCGGCGGCGCACGCGCCGCGCTAGCTCGGCCTCGGCCATCTCGAGCAGCACGGCATCGCCCCCGCAGGCAGCCCGCAGACGCTCCCGGTCACGATGGTCCCGGAGGGGCGCCATGGCCCGGATGCGGGCGTTCCGCTCAGCCCAGGGAGTATCAGCAGGCATCCCGTCGGACGCCCGGGCGTCGAGCATGATCGCCTGCAACGCGGCCTCGATCGGGTCGGTCGGCCCGGCGGACGGCGCCACCCGGGGGGGCGCATGGCGGGACGTGTAGCCCTCGAGCAACTCCGCGGTGTCCGCCGCGTCCTCGACGACGCTGGCGGTCTCGATCCATCGGCGCCCGGCGTCCGTCAGGGCGATGCGCCGCCGCTTGCCGCCGGGGGTGATGGTCGCCACGCCCCGCCGCTGCAGCTCGGCGACGACGGAGCCGCACGCGCCGTTCGCCCGGACCCCGGCATCCGGCCAGAGAACCGCCGCGAGCTCCCCCAGCGCCAGCCCCGACGCTCCGGCCTTGCTCAGCGCCATCGCAGCATCAATCACTAGTCCCTCGGTAACTTGCATACCCCCATTGTAGCCATTCGCTCCCCGTTCGCTCGTATCTCGCTCCCCCGGTCGCATACCCATTCGCTGACCCCTCGCTCACCCGTCGCACCGTGCTCGCTCGCCCCTCGCTGGGGGTACGTGGAGCGATCGGGGCGTCCACAGGGCCGCATCGGGGCTCCCAGCGAGGCGTTTTCGAGCCTTCCGGCCATCGGAATCCGGTCGCGAGAGGGCGTTCTAGAACGCCGAGACGTCGCCGAAGACGTCGCCAGGCGGCGCCAGAGGCTCGCGGACGCCGCAATCGCACTACGGATGAGGCGATTCGTGATTGAGCAATTCGTTTTGAGCAAAGAACGCGGTCGCCTCGCCCCGCGTTCGCTGGCAATAGTTCGTTTACCGATGTCGAACAGCGATTACCTTTCGTTTCGCGGCTACGTCGAGGACAACGGCGGCGCGGTCAGCATCGCCGAAGCAACCGGCGCGCTGCTCGACCTGGGCTACCGCATCTCCACGAGGGAGCTCGCTGAGCTGCACGACGACCTCGACGGGCCGATCGTGGGGCGCTCGCGCGTGATCACGCCGGAGCTGGCGGATCAGATCGCGGACGAGCTGGACGACTTGGCCGACGACGACGAGTCCGATGCGGACGAGGCCGACGACGACGGCGACGAGGAAGAAGACGAAGGAGACGACGAAGATGAATGACATGAACGGCACCCCCCACAACCGATTCGCGACCCAGCGATTCGGCGGCCCCCTCCAGAGCAACGTGCGCGACCTCGGCGCCGCGCGCGCCGAGGCCGAGGCAGCCAAGGCCCAGGCGCGAGCGGCGCAGGCGCAGGCCGAGGCAGCGCAGGTCGCGGCGGCGCAGGCGCAGTGGCAGGCGTCGCAGGCTCAGGCCGAGGCCGCGCGGGCGCGCGCCGTCGGCGAAGGCCAGGCCATGCGCCAGGTGGGCGCGGGCGCTGCCTGGCTCGATTCGGCCAAGGGGACCCTTTGGACGAACCGCTCGACCGCCGGCAAGGTCGGCGTCGTCGCGGCGGGAGTCGGCGTGCCGCTGCTCCTGATCGCGATCATCGCAGCGACGCGCGGCGACCGCGACGAGAGCGCCGCCGAGGAGATGAGCGACGAAGCGCTCGACGAGCTGTCCGACGAGCTCGACGAGCTCGAGGACGAGGTCCGAGCAGACTTCCGCGAGCTCGAGGCGGAGATCGAAAGCATCGCGTCAGAGATCGACGCAGCGTGAGCACCGATCGCCTCACGTACCCGCCGCCCGGCCACGTTCCGTGGGGAATGGGCCCCGCGATCCTCTTGTGCAACAGGCCCGGGCGGCGGATTCGTGAGGTGATCTGATGAATGCCAGACCCGTTCACGAGCTACGCGCGCCCATCCGGGATCACGTTCTCCGAAGCGTTGCAGACCGGCTCGCGTACCTGCCCCCCGCGGTGCGCGACAAGCTCGACGTGTACGCCAGGGGCAAGGGCCTTTCGCGCGCCGAAGCGCTTCTAGAGCTGTCTGTGGAAGCCCTCGGCGCCTGAGGGGGAACAAGATGAGCAAGCAGTCGCTCGAGAGGTTGCTGGCGGAGATCGAGGCCCGCCGCGAGCTCGCGAGCCACGAGGTTCTGGTGTGGCGCGACACGTGGATCGCGGCGCCGCTCGACGCGCTCGATCGGATCGCAGAGACGGCGGCGGGGGGCGGACGTTGACCGCCATGACCGCGACGGTCTCGGAAGTTGTCCCCTCGCACCCGAGCGCCGTAGACCCGGTGGCCCGAGGTGAGGACATGGCCGATTTCTCTGGAGTCATCCTGCAGGCGTGGCTCGACCACGCGAACGAGAAGCTACTCGTGAGGGCTAGCGCCAGGCCCGCTCCGCTTAACGTCAACAGGACGATGAGCCTGGAGGCCGCGAAGGACACCGGTCACGAGGACGTCTCGGTACTTGTCCTGGAACTGACGATGGGCGCGAAGGGGGCGGATGCGGCGCCGCCCTGGCGCTTCTCCGCCTCGATGGAGAAGCCTCGTGGCTTCCGTCACGTGGTCTTGATGTATCAAGGGGCGTTCGTCGCCCTCGCCCCGATCGAGGACTGGAAGGCGCACGAGCGCGGCGCCATGCCGGAGGCAGACGCGGAGTTGCCGCCCCCGAAGTAGCCCCCCATGCCTTGACCGCGCCGTGTGTCGGTCGTACATACAGGATACATGGCGACGCGACACACCACCCTCCGTCTCACGGACGCTGACGTCGAGGTGCTTACCCGCCTGTCCCGGATGCTCGGAACGTCGATCAGTGCCGCGATCCGGGTGGCAGCGCGTGAATCGCTCGCGCTTCGCGAGTCGGCAGGCTTCCGGGCCGATCCCGGCACTCCGCCGCCCCGCAGGGGAGGCAAGTAGGCCATGGGCCGCAAGTCGACCGGAACCGTTCGGCTCCTCCGAGCAGAGGACCCCAAGCGCCATGGCGAACTCCAGTGGCACGCCAAGTGGACGCGGGCCGACGGCACGCGCACGGAGTGGCTCCCTCTCGACCCGAAGATCGAGCACGGCCCGTGCTGCGCGGTCCCGGGGTGCGCGCACTTCCTGGAAGCGAAGGCGTGCGCCGCCGGGATGGCCCCCAAGGTGCGCGCCGCCAGCGTGGGCGACGGGGCGGGGGAGACGGTAGCGGACTGGTTCAAGCGGCTACACGCCGCCAAGGAGGCCAAGGGGCTCTCCAGCGTCGGCGACATGCGCGGACGCGCCAAGAAGTGGATCCTCCCCGGGCTCGAGGCCAGGGCCATGACCGCCGTTACCCGGGAGCATGTGGAGGCCATCGTGCGCCGCCTGGACGCCGCCGTGGCTGCATTCCAGAAGCACGGCCCGGGGGAGGGGAGGCTTTCCCCGTCGACGGCTGCGAACGTTTGGGGCGACCTGCAGCACGCGCTCGACGAGGCGGTGCGGGCGAAGGATCCGGGGCTCCGTGTCCTCGCCACGAACCCTGCGCGCGACGTCCGGGGACCCGACGCAGGCGCGGAGCGCGAGGGACAGATCCTCTACTCGGCCGAGCTGGTGGCGCTGCTCCGTGGCGTGGCCGTGGCCCCCGCGGCTCTCGACGTCCCCGTCTACCGCCGCCACTGCTACGGCATGGCGGTCTACACGAAGGCGCGCGCGTCGGAACTCGAGGCCCTCACCGCCAGGGACGTCGACCTCGTGAACGGGACGATCACGATCGCGAAGCAGTCCGACCGGAAGAGCAAGGGCCGCAAGGACACGAAGGCGACGAAGACGGGCCGCGTGCGAACGGTGGACATCGAGACGCACCTGCGCCCGTTGCTCGCGGCTCTCGTGGAGCACCCCCAGGGCAAGGACGGGCGACTGCTCCGGATGCCGCCCCCCGAGGACCGCGCGGAGCTACTCCGGAAGGACCTGCTCACGGTCGGTGTCTCGCGAGCCGCGCTCCACATCGAGGGTGACCCTCTCCGCCGTGCGATCAACTTCCACGACCTCCGCGACACGGGCCTGACCATGATGGCGGTCCGCGGGGACTCGCCGATCGTGATCCAGTGGGCCGGCGGGCACACCGACTTCAAGACGACGCAGGGCTACATCGACCGGGGGCGCGTCGAGGCCCGCCGCATCGGTGCGCCGCTGCCTCCGCTCCCGCCCGAGCTGGTCCCCGAGCAGACAAAAAAGAATCGCCCCGAAGTGCCCCGGGGCGATTCTGCTGCCTCTATCTTCCCGTTCTCACTCGGGAACTCTGCGACCCCAACGGGAATTGAACCCGTGTTACCGACGTGAGAGGCCGGTGTCCTAACCGCTAGACGATGGGGCCCTGGGTACTGCTTGAGACGGTTACGCTGCGCGCCACTGGCCGGCGCGCTTCGTAGCTGGGGGACAAGGATTCGAACCTTGATAAGCAGAGCCAGAATCTGCTGTCCTGCCGTTAGACGATCCCCCAAGATCCGCAAGAACGCTGGTGAACCGTAAGCCCCGCGGCCGGTGGGCCCGGCGCATCGGGAGCGCGAACAGTATTCGCGGCGGCGTTCTTGTCAAGCACCTCGGCTACCCCCTTGACCTTGCCGGGGAAGGCTTTACGTTCCGCGCCACTGGCGCTCGCCGGGTGCGAGTGCCAGAAACGAGCCTCGGAACACGTCCCACCTGCCGTTGGAGCCGTCATGAAGATTCGTCCGCTCAGCGATCGCATCGTCGTCAAGCGTCTGGACCAGGAAGAGAAGACCAAGGGGGGGATCATCATCCCCGACACGGCGAAGGAGAAGCCTCTCGAGGCCCTCGTGGTGGCCGTCGGTAACGGCAAGACGCTCAAGAACGGCAAGGTCCGTCCCCTCGACGTGAAGGCCGGCGACCGCGTCCTCATCGGCAAGTACTCGGGCAACGAGGTCAAGATCGACGGCGTCGAGCACGTCATCATCAACGAGGACGACGTCCTCGCGGTCGTCGGCTGAGAGGGGAGCACACCACCATGAGCGCCAAGCAGATTTCGTACAGCCGCACCGCCCGCCACGCGATCCTCGACGGCGTCAACCGCCTCGCGAACGCCGTCAAGGTCACCCTCGGCCCCAAGGGCCGCAACGTCGTCATCGAGAAGAGCTTCGGCGCGCCCGTGGTCACCAAGGACGGCGTCACCGTCGCCAAGGAGATCGAGCTCTTCGACAAGATGGAGAACATGGGCGCCCAGATGGTGCGCGAGGTCGCCAGCAAGACGAGCGACAAGGCCGGCGACGGCACGACGACCGCCACGGTGCTCGCGCAGGCGATCTTCACCGAGGGCCTCAAGCTCGTCGAGGCGGGCCACAACCCGATGGACCTCAAGCGCGGCATCGACCAGGCCGTCGCGGCGGTCGTCGCCGAGGTGAAGAAGCTCGCCACGCCGACCAAGGACAAGGCCACGATCGCGCAGGTCGGCACCATCAGCGCCAACGGCGACGAGACGGTCGGCATGATGCTCGCCGACGCGATGGAGAAGGTCGGCAAGGAGGGCGTCATCACGGTCGAGGAGGCCAAGGGCACCGAGAGCGCGCTCGACGTCGTCGAGGGCATGCAGTTCGACCGCGGCTACCTCAGCCCGTACTTCGTGACGAACGCCGAGAAGATGGAGGTCGAGCTCGACGACCCCGCGATCCTCATCTCCGAGAAGAAGGTCTCGAACCTGCACGACATGCTGCCGCTGCTCGAGGCCACCGCGCGCGAGGGCCGGCCGCTGCTCGTCATCGCCGAGGACGTCGAGGGCGAGGCGCTCGCGACGCTCGTCGTGAACAAGCTGCGCGGCATGCTCAAGGTCGCCGCCGTCAAGGCGCCGGGCTTCGGCGATCGCCGCAAGGAGCTGCTCAAGGACATCGCGATCCTGACCGGCGGTCAGGTCGTCAGCGACGACCTCGGCGTCAAGCTCGAGAACGTCACCGCGCGCGACCTCGGCCGCGCCAAGCGCGTCAAGATCGACAAGGACAACACCACGATCATCGACGGCGCCGGCGACGCGAAGCAGATCAAGGCGCGCGTCGAGGCCGTCCGCAAGGAGATCGAGAAGACGACGAGCGACTACGACCGCGAGAAGCTCCAGGAGCGCCTCGCGAAGCTCGCCGGCGGCGTGGCCGTGGTGAAGGTCGGCGCGCACACCGAGACCGAGATGAAGGAGAAGAAGGCCCGCGTCGAGGACGCGCTGCACGCCACGCGCGCGGCCGTCGAGGAGGGCATCGTCCCGGGCGGCGGCGTGACGCTGCTGCGCGCGTCGGCGGCGCTCGACGCGCTCAAGCTCTCGGGCGACGAGGCCATGGGCGTGCGCCTGGTGCGCCGCGCGGCCGAGGAGCCGCTGCGCCAGATCGCCAAGAACGCCGGCCAGGAGGGCTCGGTCGTCGTCGCCAAGGTCCGCGAGGGCAAGGGCGCGTTCGGCTTCAACGCCGCGACCGACACCTACGAGGACCTCCTGAAGGCCGGCGTCATCGACCCGGCGAAGGTCGTGCGCATGGCCCTCGAGCACGCGGCGAGCGTGTCCGGGATGATGCTCACGACCGAGGCCGCCATCGCCGAGAAGCCCAAGAAGGAGAAGGCGCTGCCCGGTGGCGGCGGCGGCATGGGTGGCATGGGGGGAATGGGCGGGATGGGTGGCATGGGGGGAATGGGCGGCATGGGCGGCATGGGCGACGACTTCGACATGGACTGACCGGGCCCGGTCCGGGCGGGCTCGACCCACGCCTGCGAGAACGCCAGGGGCTGCCGCTTGCCCCTGGCGTTTTTGCGTCGCGCGCCCGATCCAGCCTAGACTTTGGTCGCCGGCCCATGCCCGACACCCTCTTTTCCCGCTTCGGGCGCGAATACCGCGCCGGGGACGTGCTCTTCCGCGAGGGAGAGCGCGGCGAGGAGATGTTCGTCGTGCAGTCGGGGGTCGTGCAGATCCTCAAGCGGGTGGGCCGCGAACAGAGGCCGCTCGCCTCGCTCGGCCGAGGCGAGTTCGTCGGCGAGATGGCCATCCTGAACGACAAGCCCCGCACCGCCACGGCCGTGGTCGTCGAGGACGCGGCGTGCCTGGTCATCGACCGCGCGACGCTCGAGCACATGATCGCGCACTCGACCGAGATCGCCCTCCGGCTCGTCAAGAAGCTGGCGCGCCGCCTCGATTCGGCCGACGAGATGATCCAGATCCTGCTCAACCCCGACCCCAAGGCGCGCGTGCTCCTGACGCTGCGGCGTCACGCCGAGGCCTTCGGCGAGGAGAGCGACCTGGGCGTGCGCGTGCACGCCTCCGCGTCCGACCTCGCGCGCGAGGTGGGGGTCGAGGAGGCGCAGGTGCACGACGTGCTCGACCGCCTGCGCAGGCTGCGGATCGCGGGCGCGGACGAGAGCGGAGGGATCGTCGTGCTGGATCTCCCGCGCTTGCTCGAGTTTCTCGAGTTTGTCGAGATGCCACGAAAATTCGAAGGATAAACGGCGACCATCTTGGACCTGCGCGTCATCGGCTGCCACGGCGGCGAGACTCCGAAGCACCGCACCAGCGCCTTCGTCGTGGACGAGCGCGTGGCGATCGACGCCGGCTCGCTGACGAGCGGCATGGAGCTCAGGGCGCAGTGCGCTCTCGAGGCCGTGCTCGTCAGCCACGCGCACCTCGACCACATCCGCGATCTGGCGACCATCGCCGACAACCGCAACCAGAACGGCGCCGAGCCGCTGCTCGTCGTCGGGACGAAGCCGACGCTGGCCGCGCTGAAGAAGCACTTCTTCAACAACCTGCTCTGGCCCGACTTCTCCCGGATCCCGAACGTCCGCCGCCCCGCCATCCGCTACGTGGAGATCGGGCTCGAGGAGCCCAGGGCCGTCGCCGGCTACGAGGTCATGGCCATCGCCGTGAGCCACACGATCGACACGTGCGCCTTCACGCTCCGCGGCAAGGACGGCGTGCTGGCCTACAGCGGCGACACCGGGCCGACCGACCGGCTCTGGGAGGTCCTGCGCGAGACCGAGGGCCTCAAGGCCATGCTCATGGAAGTGAGCTTCCCCAACGACGAGGCGCGCCTCGCGCGCGTCAGCGGCCACCACACGCCGGCGACCCTGCTCGAAGACATGAAGAAGCTCGGAGCGGCCGCCGCCCGGGAGCTGCCGACCCTGCTCTACCACATCAAGCCGAGCTTCCAGGCGAAGGTCGAGCGTGAGTGCGGGCGCCTGCGCGGGGTCAACCTCACCGTCTGCGCCCTCGGCGACCACTTCATCCTTTAGGAGATCCGCGGGCAGGGGCGATTCCCCCTTGCGTCCGGGGGCCGGTGGTTTCAAAACCATCCGCTTACCGTGACGACCTCCCCGCGACCCATCTCACCCGTCGCCGAGCCCCCCGCCGTCCCCGGCCTCGAGGACGATCCCGGGGGAGCGCTCGTCGTCCACGAGGAGCTGCGCCTGCTGTCGACCGTGCGGGCGGCGCTCGACGCCAGCGGGGAGGCCGACGTGTCGGCCGCGAGGGGCAGGGCGCTCGACGAGGGGCGCATGCTCGAGCTGCGCGACGAGGTCGCCGTGGCCAAGCCCGAGGACCTGCCCGCGCTCTTCGAGCAGATGCACCACCTGGCGGCCCTGCGCGGCCAGCGTGGCCGCAGCCTGAGCGGCTCGGTCGACCGGGCGAGCCCGTATTTCGGGCACATGCGCCTCGAGGAGGCCGTCCCGGGCCACGAGCGGCGGCCGGGCGCGGCGCCGCGCCGCCGCCGCGACATCCTGCTCGGCTCGCGCTCGTACGTCGACTCGGCCGGGGGCATCCGCATCGTCGACTGGCGCCACGCGCCGGTCAGCCGCATCTACTACCGCTACGCCGAGGGGGACGACTACGAGGAGGAGCTGGGCGACCGCCTCGTCGAGGGCGTCGTGGTGGCGCGGCGAGGCGTGAGCATCGTCGGCGGGGAGCTGGTGCGCGTCTCGGCGCCCGTCGGGACGTTCGTGCGCGGCGCAGACGGCGCCTGGAAGCGCGTCGCCGCCCAGCGCGCGCGCCTCGAGACCGAGCAGAAGTGGGCCGCCCGGCACGGCGTCCCCGCCGCGGCGCGCCTGGGCATCGGCGCCGACGGGCGCCTGCGCCAGGACAAGCACCTGCCGGCCATCGCGTCGATGCTCGATCCCGAGCAGTTCGACCTCATCGCCCGCGAGACCTCCGGGCTCGTGGCCATCCAGGGCAGCGCGGGCAGCGGCAAGACCACCGTCGGCCTGCACCGCGTGGCCTACCTGGCGTTCACCGAGCCGGGGCGATTCCGGCCGGAGCGGATGCTCGTGGTCGTCCCGAACGAGGCGCTCATCCACTACGTGGGGCGCGTGCTGCCGTCGCTCGGCGTCGAGGACGTCCCCGTGACGACGTTCAGCCGGTTCGCCGCGCGCATGGTCGCGCACGCGTTCCCGCGCCTGCCGACGAAGCTGAGCGACGAGACGCCGCCGGTGGTCGCGCGGGCGAAGGCGCACCCCGCGATGCTCCGGGGCGTCGACCGGGCCGTGGCTCGCGTGGCCGCGCAGGTCGATGGGCGGGTGCGCGCCGCGATGTCCACGTGGCCCGGGGGCGCCACCGTCGTGGCGGCCTGGGAGGCGACCGGGCAGGGGGACCGGCCCCCGCCCCCCGACGCGCGCGTCTCGTCGCTCGCGGGGTGGCTTGCGGGCAAGCGCGCCCTCCCGGGCGTCGGTCCGGCCGCCGCGCTGCCCCAGGTGACGCGCAGCGCCCTCGAGCAGCTCGGCGCGCACCTGCGGCAGCTCACGCGCGGCGTGGCGGGCCTCTGGGACGAGATCCTGACGTCGCGCGAGGCTCTGGCCGAGACGTTCGAGGGTGTGCCGGGGTTCGGCCCCGGTCAGCTCGAGCAGGTCCACTCCTGGTGCGTCCGCCAGGCCCGCATCCGCGCCGAGGGCGACCGCGACGGCGAGGAGCCGCGCCTCGACGCCGAGGACGGTGCGCTGCTGCTGCGCTGCTGGCAGGCCCTGCGCGGGCCGCTCGTCGACGTGGAGGGCAAGCCGGTCCGCTATGCCCACGTGTTCGTCGACGAGGTCCAGGACGCCAGCGCGGTCGAGCTGCGCGTCCTGCTCGAGCTCACGGGCAAGGAGGCGTCGATCACGCTGGCCGGCGACGTCGCGCAGCGGATGCTCGACGAGGGCGACGACCGCGGCGAGTTCGACTGGAACGCGCTCCTCGACGCCCTGGAGATCCCGCACACCAAGCTCGAGCCGCTCAAGGTCAGCTACCGGTCGACCCACGAGATCACGGCCTTCGCCCGGAGCGTGCTCGGGCCGCTGGCGCACGATCAGGTGCCCGAGACGACCCGCCAGGGGCCGCCGGTCGACCTGTTCGGCTTCGCGTCGACCGGCGAGGCCGTAGCGTGGCTGAGCGAGGTCCTGAAGCAGCTCGCGCGCGAGGAGCCCGACGCCAACGTGGCGCTCGTCGCCCGGTTCCCGCAGCAGGCCGACGTCTACTTCGAGGGCCTGGCGCGCGCCGAGGTGCCCAACGTGCGGCGCGTCGCCAAGCAGGACTTCGCCTGGGACCCGGGCGTCGACGTCACCGACGTCCGGCAGACCAAGGGCCTCGAGTTCGACGAGGTCGTGCTGCTCGAGACGACCGCGGCGAGCTACCCGGAGACACCCCAGGCCCGCCACGCGCTCTACGTGGGCGCGACGCGCGCCTCGCACCAGCTCTGGTGCGTCGCCAGCGACGAGCCGTCGCGCCTGGTAACCAGGGCCGTGGGTCCCGACGACGTCACATAATGCCCCTTAGGGGCTTTTCCCCGGGACGCCGCCCGGAGCGCCCGAGGCGCCCGCCGCGCCGCCGCTCCGACCTCGGACGCTAGCGCTCGACGGCGGCCCGGGCCGGCGGCGTCACCTCGAGCCCGAGGAACGTCCCGGCGTTGCTCATCAGGAACGCGTGGGTGCCGAACGCTGCGGGCGTCTGTGAGAAGCCCGTCGCGAGGTCGAGGCCATCGATCGTGCGGCCGTTGATCGGGCTGATGAGGAACGCGCCGTAGCGGGTCGTCCCGAACAGCAGCGCGCCCGACAGCGGCACCGGGGCCGTCACGCCGCCCTCGGGTAGCGGCAGGCGCCACAGCTCCCGGCCGGTCGCCGGGTCGAGGCCCCAGAGCCCGCTGGCGCCGCTGGCAGCGACCAGGATCTCACGCTTGGGTATGCGAGGCGCCCCGGGCACGTACCCGGGAGATCCGGGCCGCGCGGCGTGAGCCGGCTCGTGCCAGAGCATGAGGTCCGTGGCCCCGATGGCCTTCTCGTTCTTCCAGACCGGCACGCCGCGCTCCTGGTCGAGCGCGTAAAGGCCTCCGACGTAGCTCGCGACGAAGATCACGCGCCCCTGGGCGCCCAGGTCGTCGGGAACCGGCGTCGTGTCGACGTCGAGGTAGCGCGGCGCCTCGCCGCCCTGGGCCTGCTCGGCCTCGGCCGACAGGTCGACCGGCGGCCACCGCTCGCTTCCGTCGCGCGCGTCGTAGGCGCCGACGTGACCGTCGGAGAACGCAAAGAACACCGTGCCGTCGTCCAGTGCCGGGCCCGAGTAGCCGCTGATCTCCATACCGAGCGCCGGCGACCGGTGCACGCGCCAGAGCGTCCTGGCCGTCCGCCGCTCGAGGGCGAAGAGGTTGTCGGCGCCGTTGGCGACGTAGAGAACCTCGCCGTTGCGGACCGGGCGCCGGGCCACCTCCGCGCCGGTCTCGTAGCGCCACACCAGCGCGCCGTCGGACGCGTGCACGGCGTACAGCGCGCCGTCGTGCGACCCGAAGTACACGACGTCGAGCTCGGGGTCGTACAGCGGCTCGCACTGCACGGCGCCGATCGTCTCGAAGCGCCAGATCGTGCTGCCGTCGGACGCGCGCAGCGCGTAGAGGCCGTGGTCGCTCGACCCGACGAACACTCGGCTGTGCGCCACGTCGATCTCGGCGCGTCCCCGCTCGTACGGCTCGCCCGACGCGCGCGACGACGCCGTGAGCTCGCGCAGGAAGCGGACCTGCAGCGCCCCGTTCGGCCGCGTGTACCAGAGCGGCTTCTCCGGGTTGACGTGATCGCCGGCCGTCTCGCTCGTCGCGCAGCCCTCGCCGCCCAGCGCGGCGGCCAGGGCGACCCAGGCCGCGAGCCGCCCGCGCGACGTCATGGGGCCGAACCCGCCGGCACCGGAGGAGGCGCGCCGCCCCCGCCCTGCGCCTGCTGCTGGAGCTGGCGGATCAGCTCCTGGATGCGCGGATCGTTCATGTCTGGCTTGCCGCCCGCCCCGCCGCCGGGCGCGCCAAGCCCCGCGCCAGGGGCCGCCTTGGGGGGCAGCGCCGTCGGGTCGAGCTGGCGCAGGCGGTCGTCCACCACCAGCTCGAGGTACGCGAACGGGTGCGTCGCGCCCGGGTCGCTGATGGCCGTGTGCACTTCCTTCAGGAGCTCGATGGCCTTGGCCTTGTCCCCCTTGGCCTGCTGGACGCGGGCCTCGTGGTACATGCCGAGCTCCTTCCAGCCCTTGGCGTCGATTGACTCGAGCTGCTTGAATGCGCTCAGCGCGTCGTCCAGGTGCTTGTCTCGGGCGGCGGCGTCGCTCTGCGCGAGCGCCTCGTCGGCGAACCCGCTGCCCTCGATCGCGCGCCCGCGGACCTGCGAGTCGGCCTGCGCCAGCGCCGACGCCTTGACGTCGCCGTACGCGCCGAGCGCGCCCTTGGCGTCCCCCTGATCGAGCAGCAGCCCGCCCTCGGCCAGGCGCGCCAGCGTGGCTGCGCCGGTGCCCGCGTACTTCGACTCGACCTCGCGGTACTTGGCCAGCGCTGCGTCGCGGCGCTCGGCGGCCGTCTTGAACGTCGGGTAAAGGGCCGGCGCCTTGGTCTCGTCTTCGTCGTCTGCCTTGGTGGAGACGTGGCCGTGCTGGTCGGCGAAGCCCTGCGCGAGCATCACGGACGCGTCGGACGCGCGCTTGTCCTGCCAGTACTGCCAGCCGAGGAAGCCTCCGGCGCCCAGGACCGCGATCGCGACCAGCGCGCCGAAGGTCTGCTGGTGCTCGCCGATCCACCGGGTGAGATGGGCGGTGCGCTCGAGCAGCGCGTCCCCCTCGGGCGCGATGCCCTCGGTGACCGCCGAGGGGCGCTTGACCTTGCCCTCGCCGATCTTCGCGAGGCGCCTGGAGGCGGCCGCGTCGAGGCCCTTCTTGCCCTTGGTCCCCTTGCGGCGCTCCTGGAGCTTTTTCTCCTCCTGGCGCGCGATGCGGTCGAGCTCGTCCTCGTCGCCGATCGTGTCAACGCGCGCCGCGATGGCGCCCGGGTTGAAGCGGTCGCCCTCCTCGGCGGCCGGCTCCTCGGGCGCCTCCGCAGGCTCCTCGACCTTCGCGGAGGGCTCACCGGCCTCCGCGGGCGCCGCGCCGGCCGTGGCTTCGTGCTTGTCTTCCGGCTTCTTCTGCTCGTCGTCGGGCACGGGGGCTCCTCGGGGCGCGCACTCTATGTGCGCGATCGTTCTTGGTCAATCGGCTGCGGCCGACGGGACCAGCCACACGGCCTGGATCCCCCCGGGCGAGGTCGTGAGGTCGAGCGCCACCGCGGGAGCGTGGGCGCCGACGGCCAGCCACCGCACCCTCCCCTCGCCCTCCGCCGGTAGCGCGCGCCCGTCGGCCTCGGCCTGCAGGGTCCCCGCCGCGTCCGACAGCAGGACCACGGCGCGCAGCGGCCCGCGGGGCGCGGCGAGCTTCACGGCCACGTGCGCCGCCGGGGCCTTCGCGCTCCAGTCGCGCGCACCGAGGGCGAGCAGCGCGGCAGCCTCGTGGGGACGGCTGGTCACGTACGGATCGGCCGCGAGCAGCGCGAGCAGCGGCGCGCGCGCCCGGTCGTCGCCGAGCGCCCCCAGCGCGTC
>JAJYCT010000058.1 GCA_021778125.1 Myxococcales bacterium | reverse complement strand
AGCGGTACGCGGCGAGGCAGCCGTTGAGCGGCGGCGCGACGATGCCGGGCAGGCCGCGGTCGATGACGCGCAGCCAGGCGTCCTCGTGGTTGCCGCGCAGCGCGACGACGCGGGCGGGGCCCGTGCGCTGCAGCTCGCGGACGCGGGCGATCACCTGCGCCGAGCGGGGACCGCGGTCGACGTAGTCGCCGACGAAGACGAGGGTGTCGCCGGCCTGCAGCGCCGGGAGGCGCGAGAGGACGCGATCGAGCCCGTCGAGATCGCCGTGAATGTCGCCGATGGCGAAGGTGCGGCCCACGATGCCCGCCAGTCTAGCGTCGAGTCGGGGAGGCGCCGGGGGGATTTTGCTCGCCCGTGAGCGCGGGCGGCGTCGCGTCGCGGTCGAACTCGTAGCCGATGATGGCCTTGACGACCAGGCCGTCGGTCGCCTGCGTCAGGCCCTCGCCGACGCCGAGCTCAAGCTCGAAGTGCTGCACCGACACGAGGTCGACGACCTCGAAGACCTGCTGCCACTGCTGGGCCCAGGGCAGGGGCCCCGCCAGTGGGCCGAGCGTTGCGTAGTACTCGAAGCCGAGCGCGACGGGCCCGACGGTGCGCGCGACCTTGAGCGCGGGCGACAGGACCGGGCCGCTCGACGCCTCGGGGGCGGCCAGCGCCTGCTCGATGATGGGGTTGAGCGCGAAGAGCCAGTCGTCGTCGTGCCACGCGACGATCGGCCGGATCTCGCTGCCCCAGCCGGAGCGATCGTAGGTCGTGCTCAGGCTCGAGAGCTCGAGGTTGACGCCGAGCCGCCAGTGCAGGTCGAACGTCTCGGGCGTGACAAACTTGGAGCGCAGCTTCGCGCCGGCGAAGTCGACGGCGCCGATGTCGGTGCGCACGGCCCCCTCCAGGTAGAGGCCAAGCTCCCAGAAGGGCGTGATGCCGAGCGAGGGCTCGAGCGTGGCGTGGAACTGGCCGTGCAGCGGGGCCTCCGGGGGCGTCGACTGACGCGAGCCGGTGGCCCAGTCGTTGAGGTGCAGCTCGAGCCCGGGCACGCCCGGCGCGTCGGCGGTCCCGTCGTAGACCTGGATCTCGAAGGGATCCCCCGCGCGCGCTGGCGCCGACCACAGCCCGAGGGTGGCGGTCGCGAGCAGCAGAGGCATCGCCGTGCGGCGCATCGCGCGCTCCCGCTTACTACGTCCGGCGTCCGGCGGGAGTAACATGCGTCACACTCCGCACACGGGCGTGTGCCTCCGGGCGATCCATGGCCCGTGGGGCCGGGCGGGGCCCCAGGTGGGGCCCCCGCGCCATCGCCTGGAACAAAGGTGGATCGTCGCTTGCTACTAACGAACACCATGCTGTTCGGTCGTCTTCGCGTGCCCGTCGAGCGCGCCCTCGCGCGCGATCTGGCCGACGAAGATCGGTCGGATGTGTTCGTCGTGGGTGCGCGAAAGGGCCACAGGCGAGTCGAGATGTCACGGCAAACGCTCGTGCTCGCGCTGCCGCTCGATGAGGAGTTCGAGGGGCTCGACCGCCTCGACCGCGACGAGCTCGACGACGACTGAGATCCCCACCGGCGCGCAGGTAGCACGCCGACGTCCGTGGACGGGTACCTCAGAGGTCGGTCAGGATCTCGTCGGCCTCGGGGAAGCGGTGCTCGTCGTGCTTCGAGAAGACGAGCCGGTCCCCGTCGAACACGTCGAATACGCCGCCGGAGCCCTTGACGAGCTCGACGTCGAGGCCCTTCGCCTTGCGGATCTCCGCGGCCAACCTGACCGCGTAGCGCTCGTAGCCTCAGGCCGTGCAGTAGACGATGCGGACGCGCCGGTCGCTCATGGGGTGGAAACTACGCCACAAGCTCGCGAAGGTCGACCGGGAAGCCGAAGCCTTGCCAAAAATTGCACCGGCTGGCGTCGCCTTTGCGGCTAGTCTCGCGCGCCTCATGGAGCTACGCGCCGACGCCCACATTCCGTTCCCCCGCGACGTCGTCTTCGCCGCCTACCGCGACGACCTGTCGCACGTCCTCAAGTTCCTGCCCAACGTCCGCGGCATCGAGATCAAGTCGCGCAAGGAGGACGGGCCGCGCGTCGAGCTGGTCAACCTCTGGCACGGCGGCGGCGAGATCCCGGCCGCGGCGCGCGCGGTGCTGAGCGAGGCGATGCTGTCGTGGACCGACTATGCCACGTGGCACGGCGACGCGTGGGCGTGCGACTGGCGCATCGAGACGCACGCGTTCACCGAGGCCGTCTCCTGTGGCGGCCGCAACGTGTTCCTCGAGGACGGCCCGGGCAAGACGCTCCTGCAGATCCGCGGCAAGCTCGAGATCGACGCGAAGAAGATCCGCGGCGTGCCCGGCCTGCTGGCGGGGCGCGTGGGCAAGACGATCGAGGAGTTTCTCGGCCACAAGATCCAGCCGAACCTCGTCGAGACCGTGAAGGGGCTCGAGAAGTACCTCGAGTCGAAGAAGGGCTAGGGAACCGGCGCCGCCAGCGTCGGTCGACCTCGACCCCTCACCACGGCAGCGAGAGCCCTGCAGCCTGCGCCCGCCCGCCCGCCGGGTTCGGGTTGAACCACCAGCGGTCGGTCGAACCCTGACGCGTGACCGTGAGGCGCAGGAGGTCGATCTCGAGCGCGACGAACATCCCCTCGGCCGGGCTGCCGCTCCCGATGTTCCACGCCTGGCCGCCGACCGCAACCTGGAACCCCCAGGGCAGGCCGGCGGTCAGCACGCCCTGCAGCGGGAACCAGCCGTACGGACCCCACGTGCGCCAGACGACGCCCGCGTCGAGCGCGACTCCCCAGTCGCCGCGCGCGAAGCTGCCCGTGGCGATGCGCAGCGCCGGGCCGAGGTCGGCTGCCAGGCTCGTGCCGAACCCGGGGTAGATCTGGCCGCGGTAGACGCCGCCGACGACGATCGGCGCGCGCGGAGAGGTGCCGACGCCGACGGTCCAATCGAAGACAGCGGACGTGTCGGGCGCCGAAAGACCCGGCGTGACCTGGCCCGTGGCGCCGCCGCCGAGCGCCAGCCACGTGCTCACGTCGGCGCGGGCCGCAGCGGTCGCGAGCAGCAACGTCGCGACGGAGGCGAGCGAGACGAGGGGGGGGCGGCGCACGGGGGGCCGATGGCTACCACGCCGCGCAGGCCGGTTCAAACGCGCGTCTTGACTGTGTCGAGGACCAGCGACGCCACGCGATCGCAGAACAGGAGCTGGTTGTGCCCGCGGTCGGGGAGCACGACCACGTCGCCGAAGCCCAGCGACGCGGCGCGGGGCTGCACGAGCGTGTCGGCGGCGGCGATGACCGACGTGTGGGGGACGCCGCACGCGGCCGCCCCCCGGCGCAGGCGATCGAGCAGCGCGCTCTGCGCGTGCAGGTCGGCGCCGACAAGGAGGCGCGGCACGTCGACGCCGCGGAACGGCGCTGCCAGCGAGATCGTGCGCTGCACGCGCGCGTGGCCCCCGAGCTCCTGCACGTAGTAGCGCGCGACGACGCCCCCGAGCGAGTGGCCGACGACCGTGACGCGCGCGTCGTGGGGCAGGCGATCGACGAGGCGGGCGAGGCGCCTGGCGATGCTGCGGACGCCTGCGCCGGGCGCGTGCGTGAAGCTCGCGACGTGCAGCCCAGCGCGCTCGAGGCGCGTGCGCAGAGGTCGGAAAACACCGGCGCTCGCCATGAACCCGTGCACGAGCACGACGACGTCCTCGCCCGCGCGCGGCGCGGGGATGATCGGCTTGAGATCGCGAGGTATGAGCGCGACCTCGCGCAGGACGGCGACGCGCTCGGGGCCGATGAGCTGCTCGATCGATACGGGCAAGGCCATACGAATTCCACCCAAGCACGAACCATGCGCGTGGCCCCACTTTCCGGCTAGGCTCCGGCCGCGGTGAGTGAGCCTCGTACCTTTCGTGTCGACCGCGTCGTCGACGGCGCCGACATCGACGCCCTCGGCCACGCCAGCAACATCGCGTTCGTGCGCTGGATTCAGGACGTCGCCCTCGCTCACTCGGCCTCCGTGGGCCTCGACCTCGGCGCCTACCAGCGCATCGGCGGCGTCTTCGTCGTGGTCCGCCATGAGATCGACTACCTGCGTCCCGCCCTACGCGGGGAGGCGTTCGAGGCGCGAACGTGGATATCCAGCGTGATGGCTGCCAAGTGCCTGCGCGGCACCGAGCTCGCGCGCCGGGAGGACGGTCAGCTCCTCGCCCGGGGCCTGACGACCTGGGGCTTCGTGGACCTCGCGACGGGGCGCCCCAAGCGCATCCCGGACGAGGTCCGCGTGGCATTCGACGGAGCCATGAAGTAGGGAGCAGCATGATCGAGAGAGACGATCGCGAGCACTGGTCCGCCGTCGAGGAGGCGACCGAGTTGCTGCACGAGGAGCGCTACCGCGAGGCGCTCGTGGAGCTGCGGCGCGTGCTCGGAGAGGATCCGAAGAACCCCTACGCCTTCTACTTCCTGGGCGTGGCATTCTTCGAGATCGGCGAGCTCGAGCCGGCGCGCGACGCCTACGCGGCGTCGATCAAGCTCTCCCCCAAGTACCTGGGCGCGCGCGTAGCGCTGTCGCACGTGCTGCGGCAGCTCGGCGACGTGCGCGGCGCGATCCGCGAGGGTATGGCCGCGCTCTCGATCGCGCCGGGCGACGGCGACGCCCTGCACGCGGTGGCGCTCGCGCACCACGCGCGGGGCGACGTCGCGGCGGCGCGCAAGTACTTCGAGGCGTTCCTCGCGACGAACCCCGAGTTCGAGGTCGCCGTGGAGGTGCGCGGGCTGCTCGCCGAGATGGACCTGGGCCCCGGCCTCCCGCGCGGCGAGGCCTGAGCTGCCTACCCACTGGACTACTGCTGGCAGTTCTCGAACAGGAAGTCGGCCGAAGCGAAGCACTCGGCCGGGCCGACGCCGCCGTCGGGCTGCGTCTTCATCTGGGACCGATCCTGCGCGTGGGGGCAGTCGATGTGGCCCCAGATGCGCCCGGCCGCCACAAGGGGCGAGAGGTTGATGTCGCTCCCCATGTACGTGTAGGTGATCGTGCAGTTCGTGTCCACGTAGGGGCCGCCCGTCATGTTGCCCAGAAAATGGGCCGTCACGCCGGTGCTCGTACCCGTGGTCACCCGGCCGTCGCCCGAGGGCGTGGTGATGACGACGGAGCCGCCCTGCGTGCCCTGCATGTTGGTCTCGAGGTCGACGTCGAAGCCGTTGCCGCTCGGGTGCACGGTGCACGTGACGCTGACCTGGCCGCTCGATCCGTTGCCCTGATCGTCGACGGTCGTCGGCGTCCCCCCGGTACCCGTGCCCACGTCGAGCACGGGCTTCGTGCTCACCTGCGGGCACGTCTGCGCGGCCGTCGGGCCCACGGTGGCCTGAATGTAGACCGCGGCGGGCGGGCTGCTTGGGTTGTTGCAGCCCATGGAGGCAGTGCAGGCCCCGAGGAGGGTCAGGTAGGTGCCATATCGAAGAAGAGAAGGGATCATCCGGGCGGTTCCCCTTGCCAGGTCTGGCGCCAGCATAGCGGGCAGAGGGCCCGTGCGCGAGTATGTACTCACGCCGCCCATGTCGCCCGGTTCGCCTGCCTTCCTTGCCTCCCTGGTGGTGCGGGCCGACAACCTCGAGGTGCTGCGGCGCGTCCCCGACGCGTCGGTGGACCTCGTCTACGTGGATCCCCCGTTCAACACGGGCCGCACGCAGGAGCGGCAACGCCTGCGCACGGTGCGCGACGACGCCGGGGACCGCACGGGCTTCGGGGGCCGGCGCTATCGCACCGAGCGGCTCGGGGGCGGCGCCGCGTTCGACGACGCCTTCGACGACTACCTCGGGTTCCTCGAGCCCCGCCTCGTGGAGGCGCGGCGCGTGCTGCGCCCGACCGGCAGCTTCTACCTGCACCTGGACTACCGCGAGGTCCACTACGCCAAGGTCCTCGCCGACCGTGTCTTCGGGCGCGACGCCTTCGTCAACGAGATCGTCTGGGCCTACGACTATGGCGCGCGGACCAAGCGACGCTGGCCGGCCAAGCACGACGACATTCTCTTCTACGTGAAGGACCCGGGCGCCTACTACTTCGACGCCGACGCCGTCGATCGCATCCCGTACATGGCGCCGGGTCTGGTCGGCCCGGAGAAGGCCGCCCGGGGCAAGCTGCCGACCGACACGTGGTGGCACACGATCGTCAGCCCGACGGGCAAGGAGAAGCTCGGCTACCCCACGCAGAAGCCGCTCGGGATCCTCCGGCGCATCGTGCAGGCGTCGTGTCGGCCCGGCGGCGTCGTGCTCGATGTCTTCGCCGGGAGCGGCACGGCGGGCGCCGCCGCCCACGAGCTCGGGAGGCGCTTCGTCATGGTCGACGCGAGCGCCGAGGCCCTCGCCGTGATGCGGCGGCGCTTCGGGGGGATATCCGGCGTGACGTTCCTAGACGCGGGCGGCGGCGGCGAAGCCGGCCTCCAGGTCGGCCACGAGATCGCGCGGGTCCTCGAGGCCGATCGAGAGGCGGATCAGACCGTCGCCGATGCCTAGGGCGTGACGGGCCTCGGGCGCGAGGCTCGCGTGCGTCATGATCGCCGGGTGCTCGGCCAGCGACTCGACCCCGCCCAGGCTCTCGGCGCACGCGAACACGCGCAGCGCCCGGAGGAAGGCGCTGGCCTGCGCGAGCGAGCCGCGCAGATCGAACGAGATCATGCCGCCGGGGCCCTTCATCTGGCGCGCGGCGAGCGCGTGCCCCTCGTGCGAGGCCAGGCCGGGGTAGCGCACGTGCGCGACGCGCGGGTGCTTTTCGAGCCACTCGGCGATGCCGCGCGCGCTCTCGACGTGGCGCTTCATGCGCACGCCGAGGGTCTTGAGGCCCCGCAGAACGAGGTAGCAGTCGAAGGGGCTGGGGACGCCTCCCACGGACTTCTGCAGGAAGTGGAGCCTGTCGGCGAGCGCGTCGTCGCTCGTCATCACGGCGCCACCCACGACGTCCGAGTGGCCGTTCAGGTACTTGGTCGTCGAGTGGACGACGAGTGTTGCCCCGAGGGCGAGCGGCTGCTGGAGCATCGGGGTCGCGAACGTGTTGTCGACCGCGAGCGGCACCCCGCGCGAGCGCGCGACGTCGGCGATCGCAGCGATGTCGAACACCTTGAGCATCGGGTTGCTCGGCGTCTCCATCCAGAGAAGGCGCGTGTTGGGGCGGATGGCCTCGGCGACGCGCGCCGGATCGCGCATGTCGAGGAAGGTCGCCTCGAGGCCGAACTGCTTGAGCACCTTGTCGAAGATGCGGAACGTGCCGCCGTAGACGTCGTCGCCGCAGAGGACGTGGTCGCCGCTCTTGAGGGTGAGGAGCACGGCCGTCGTCGCGGCGCAGCCGCTACCGAAGGCCACGGCGTGTCGGGCGCCCTCGAGCGCCGCCAGGCAGCCCTCGAGCGCGGTCCGCGTCGGGTTGCCGGCGCGCGAGTAGTCGTAGCCCTTGTGCGCGCCGGGACCGTCCTGCGCGAACGTGGTCGCGAGCACGATGGGCGTCATCACGGCGCCCGACAGGGGGTCGGCGTGCTGGCCCGCGTGGATGCAGAGCGTGTCGAGGGAGGAGGACGCGGTGGGCATGGCCCGGCTAGTAGCACACCCGGGTCGCGCGCCCGGGTGGTGGCGTCGCGCCGCGCGTCAAACGCGCCGCTTGAAGAGCGGGCACGCGCGCACCGGCTGCGGCGGGTACTTGCGCGGCGGGAGCGGGCAGAGGACGAACGTCGACGTCGCCGTCGGCACGTACCTCGGCGGCGCTGCGCAGCGGTGGCACAGGCTCTCGGAGAAGGGCAGGGGTAGAAGGTCCGCGAAGACGAAGCCGTCGCGCTCGACCACCGCGCCCGTGCGTACGGGCACGCCCGCGGGATCGCGGAACATCGGCCCCGCGTACGCGAACGAGTGGAACTCGCCCCGCTCGCCGCAGGGGTCGACGCCCTCGGGCAGATCGGCGAGCAGCTGCGCGTCGAAGTCGCGCCCGACGTAGTCACGCGCCGGGGCGAGCTGCTTCGGATCGACGCACGTGAGACGCGCGCGGAGGCCGCCGGCGATCATGTCGCTCGCGAGCTGAGGGGTGGGCAGGCCCCAGAGCGGGAAGAGGGGCTCGAGGCCCACGGGGCGCAGGCGCTCCTCGCGGTAGCGGCGGATGTCCTCGAGGAACAAGTCGCCGAACGCGACGGCCTCGATGCCCTCGCGCTTCGCCCGGGCCATCGCCTCGCCCATCGCCGCCTCGTACTCGGCGTTCGAGCAGGGGCTGGGGATCGGCACCTCCCAGAGGGGCAGGCCCGCGGCCCGAGCCTGCGCGCGCAGGAGGTCGGCGCGCACGGCGTGCATCGCGACGCGCTCGTGCACACGGTTGACCGTCGTGAGCAGCGCGACGACCTCGACGTCGCCCCGCTGCGGGAGCAGATGGAGCGCCCAGGCGCTGTCCTTGCCGCTGCTCCAGGAGAGGATCGCGCGCGTGCGGGCCATCGGGGGCGACGCACCCTAGCCCAGGTGTCGAGCACGCGCAGCTCCGAGGGGAAACGGCGTGGTAGCGCCTCCCTCGTCCGCGTGCCGTGCGGTGCGCACCCTCGCCCCTGTCAGCAGCCCGAGCTGCGCGATTCGGGGGGCCGCCGCCGGCGCATCCCTGCGAAGATGCGCCCATGAAGCTGTTCGCCACCGACACGTCGCCGTTCGTCCGCAAGGTCCGGATCGTCGCACGCGAGCTGGGCCTCGAAGACCGCATCGAGCGGGTCGTGCTGCGTCCGTCGCCGTTCGAGGCGAACCCGACGCTCTCGTCGCACAACCCGCTCAACAAGATCCCGGCGCTCGTCCTCGACGACGGGACCTCGCTCTACGACTCGCCCGTCATCTGCGAGTACCTCGACACGCTGCACGGTGGGCGCAAGCTGGTGCCCGAGGGCGGACAGGCGCGCTTCACCGTGCTCACGCGCCAGGCCCTGTGCGACGGCATCCTCGAGGCCGGGATCCTCGTCTACTACGAGATCACGAACCGGCCGAGGGAAGCGCACTGGGAGCCGTGGCTCGAGGGTCAGCGCCAGAAGGCGCGTCAAGGGCTGGACCTGCTCGAGCGCGACGTCGCGACCTTCGGCGCAGAGCTAGACCTGTCGCAGATCTGCGTGGGCGTGACCCTGGGGTGGCTCGAATTCCGCAGGCCGCTGGGCGACGTTCGGGCGGGCCGACCGCGCCTTCTGGCCTGGTACGAGAGCTTCCGCAAACGTCCGTCGATGGTGGAGACCGAGCCGAGGGCGTGACGGGAGCGGCCCCGGCGGTCAGCTGGTCAGGCGCTCGACGACGGCTTCGGCGTTTGCCGGGCGCGCCGCGCGCTCGAACGCGCAGCAGCGCACGAGCACCTCGGCCGCCGCTGGCGACAGCCCGGTCGCAGCGCGCCGTGCCCAGGGCTCGAGGCTCTCGTCGCCCGCCGCGGCGAGCATCGCGGCGTCGGTCTCCTGCGGGCGTGGCAGCTGCCCGCTGTGCACGTGCAGCAGCGTCGCAGCGAGCGCGAAGAGGTCGGCGCGTCCGTCGAGCGTCTCGCCGCGCGCTTCCTCGGGCGCGGTATACGCCAGGGTGCCGCGAAAGGGTCCGGGCGGCATCGGGGGCGCTCCGGGCCAGCGCGCGAGCCCCAGGTCGAGGAGCGTCGCCGCGTGAGCGTCCTCGGCCACGATGACGTTGTCGGGGTTCACGTCGGCGTGGACGACCCCCTCCGCGTGCAGGTGCGAGAGCGCCCCGAACGCAGCGCGCGCCGCCCGCTCGACCCAGCGAGCGTCCATCTTGCCCATGTGCTCCCGGAGGGTGTGGCCCGCCACGCGCCCCATGACGATCCACGGCCCGGCGGGATCCTCGCCCGCCGCGAACAACTCGGGCGTCCCCTTTCCCCCGAGCCGCCGGAGGATGTCGCCCTCGGCCACCAGGCGCCTGCGGATCCACTCCTCGTCGCTCGCGCGCGGCCCGACGCGCTTGCACACGTAGACCAGCCCCCCGCCGTCGCGGTGAGTCACCTCGAAGACGTGCGCCGTCGCCGTCTTCCGCTCCGTTCCGGGTAGAAAGGTGAATCCCTCAGGTGTTACGTGCATCGGCCGGCAGAGAGCGTACAGCAGTGGCCGCGAGGAAGGGTGTCCGGATGCGTCCCTTGATCTTGGGTCTATCGCTCGCCGTTGCGGGCGCTTGCGCGTGTGGGAGCTCCGACGGGGGCGGATTCCCCGGACTGTCGGGTGACGGCGGAACGAGCTCGAGCAGCAGCGGCGGCTCGTCGGGAGGCTCGGGAAGCTCGTCGGGAGGCTCGGGAGGCTCGTCGGGAGGCTCGGGAAGCTCGTCGGGAGGCTCGGGAAGCTCGTCGGGGTCGTCGTCGGGCGGCTCGTCCGGCAGCTCCTCGGGTGGCAGCAGCGGCGGCGGGCTGCCCATGACGAGCGCCGTCTCGATCATCGTCGAGCCGAGCGACGACGCGCAGGGGCTCATCAGCGCGATCCAGAGCGCGCAGGCGTCCGTGCATATGGAGATGTACCTCCTCAGCAACACGTCGGTCATCGACGCGCTGATCGCGCAGCAACAGGCCGGTCGCGACGTGAAGGTCATCCTGAACCAGAGCTTCCCGAGCGGCGGCAGCAACTCCGGCGTCTACAGCCAGCTCCAGTCGGCGGGGGTGAGCGTCGTGTGGGCGCCGGCGGGCTTCACGTACACGCACGAAAAAGGCGTCATGATCGACGGCAAGACGGCCTGGATCATGACGATGAACGCGACGCAGTCGTCTCCAACGAACAACCGCGAGTACCTCGCCGTCGACACGGATCCGAACGACGTGGCCGAGGCCGAGGCGATCTTCGCGCACGACTACGCCGACCAGGCCTACACGCCCTCGGGCAACCTGGTCGTCGCGCCGACCAATGCGCGCACCAAGCTGGTGGAGCTCATCCAGATGGCCAGGTCGACCATCGACATGGAAGCCGAGGAGCTGAGCGACACGTACAGCACCGGCATCATCAACGCCCTGACCACCGCGGGCGACGCCGGGGTGCAGGTGCACGTCGTGCTCG
Organism: Myxococcales bacterium; assembly: GCA_021778125.1. Classification (GTDB taxonomy): domain Bacteria; phylum Myxococcota_A; class Polyangia; order Polyangiales; family Polyangiaceae; genus Palsa-1150. Next base: position 10,829 of record JAJYCT010000058.1, on the reverse strand, counting down.
CCGACTCGACGAGCGTGTCGTCGACGAACCTGGCGACGCTCAAGGCGCACCACGTGCAGATCGTGACGTTCTCGACGTACTACGTGCACGCGAAGTCGATCGTCGCCGACGGAAGGTACGCCTACGTGGGCAGCGAGAACTTCTCGGCAGGCTCGCTTGGCTACAACCGCGAGCTGGGGATCATCACGGGCACCGCGACCGAGGTCCAGAAGGTCCTGACGACGACGCAGGGCGACTTCTCGGGCGGCTCGCCGCTCTAGGCGAGGCGCACCTCAGAGGCGCCGGCGCCCCGACCTCTCCTCGTCCTCCCGCTCGTCCTCCTCTGGCCCTTCTTCCGGGGCGATCCGCACGGCGGGGGCGGCCGCCTCGTCGTCCACGCGCGCTCGCGGGGCGGCCTCGCGGCGAGATGGTGGCTCCTCGCCGCGCAGCCACGTCCGCGAGCGCTCCATGTTCTCGAGGGCTCGTTGCCCACCGGCGCGCACGTCGCGGGCCGCCCGGCGCAGGGCGCTCCCGAAGAGGATGCTGAGCACCCAGAGCACGAGGGGGACCGCGACCTGCGTGACGATGGCGACGGCGACGATCGCCCCGGTGAAGGCAAGGGCGAAGACGACCGAGAAGGGGAAGGGGAGGCCGAAGTGGCGCCGGGCGCGCGAGCGTGCCAGGCGGGCCTCGTGCCGTGCCCAGCGCCGCGCATCACGGGCCGAGCGCCACTCGGCGCGCTCGGCGTCGCGCACAGTTCGCCAGTCGACGCGGCCGGAGTGCGCGGGGGTGGAGGCGCGTCCGCGGGGAGCCGGGCCCTCGAGCAAGGGCGCGATGCGGGCGGCGCGCGCGTCCGGATCCGGCGCCAGCATGGCCTCGAGCACGCCGGCGAGGCGCCCGGAGCGCCCGCGGAGGGCGGCGCGCACGTCGATGGCCAGGCCCTTGTGCGGCAGGTCCTCGGGCTGTCGCCCGGTGAGCATCGAGAGCGCCGTGGCGCCGACGGCGTAGACGTCCGACGCGGGCAGCGCCCGCCCCTGGAACTGCTCGGGCGCCATGTACCCGAACGTCCCGACGACCGTCGAGCCGCCCTCGGGGCGCAGCTTGTCGCGCACCGCGCCGAAGTCGACGAACGCGAACGAGCCGTCCGGCCTCCGGATCACGTTGCCGGGCTTGAGGTCGCGGTGAATGACGGGGGGGACGCGGCGATGCAGGTAGTCGAGCACCTCCGACGCGTCGTTCAGCAGGCGCAGCACGTCGTTCTCCGACAGCGTCTCGCCGCGTGCGCGCAGGGCGGCCAGGCTCGCGCCCTCGATCTTCTCCATGACGAGGTAGAGCGCCCCGTCCTCCTCGAAGTGGTCGACGTAGCGCGGCAGCCGGGGGTGCGACAGCGACGCGAGCACGCGGGCCTCCCGCTCGGCGAGCTCGACGTCCTTCCAGGTGGCCGCGCCGCGCACGTCGAAGCGCTTGATGGCCACCGGGCGCCCCTGGAGGCGGTCGAAGCCGTCGAAGGTGCGCCCCTGCGCCCCCTCGCCCAGGGCGCCGAGGACCACGAAGCGCCCGTCCTTGAGCACCTGCTCGGTCACGTCGCCCTCCCGAAGACGCGGTTGTGCACGGCGGTCGGGATCGTAGTGCAACGCGCGCGTCGCGCGAGGACGGGTCGCAGTCGCAGGCTCAGACGGGGAGCCCAAACGCGCGCCCCAGCGCCACGGCCATCCCGACGACGCTCTCTCCGGCGACGAGGCCCGAGGCGATCAGCGTGATCGAGGCGCCCGCGCCCGGGCGCGCGCGGCGCAGCGCGGACGCGACGAGCGAGCCGAGGAACATCGCGGTGGCCGTGGAACCGGGGATGACCATGGCCATCCCGAGGCCCGCGGCGGAGGGGACCCAGCGGCGCGCGCGCGCGGGGAGCCATCGCTCGAGCGCCGTGAGCGTCACTCCGAGGAGCGCCCCCGCCGCGGCTGCGACCCGCGTCGTCGGCGGCATGTCCGAGAGTCCGCCGGAGAGCGCCCGCGACACCGATGCCCACACCAGTACGGCGGGTGCGGGCAGCTCCGGCGTTCCGAGCACCGAGGCATCGGGGACCAGGAGCGCGAAGGCCGGGACGACCGCCACCGCCCCGACGGCGACGCCGAAGAGCTGCGCCACGACCTGTCTCTTGGGGCTCGCGCCCACCAGCTTGCCTGCCTTGAGGTCGGTGAGCAGGTCCCCCGCGTGCAGCCCGACCCCACCGGTCACGTTGGCGCTCATCAGGTTCGCGGTGAGGTGTGCGGGGAGCATCGCGCCGTACAGCAGCTGCGTGACGGGACCGAGCGCCTTCGTCGGGGAGATGTCGGTCTCGCCCGTGACGCGGCCGGCGATGACCCCCATTACGAGCGCGAGCGGTATGGCCAGCACGCCGGCCCACCAGGGAATGCCGAACAGCAGCGCCATCAGCAGCACCGCGAGGGGCGAGAGCACGGCGAGCCCGAGGCCGAACCACCGCACCGGCGCCTCTTCTCCGTCCCCTGCGCCGGGCCCGGAAAACGAGCGGGAGGGTCGCAGCGCGCGGACGAGAGCTCCCACGGCGCGCCCGGCGCTGCGCCACTCGAGCGCGAGCGAGAACACGCCCGAGGCCACCAGGAGCGCGGCGCCGGGCCAGGCGGTGAACTCGACGATGTGTTTGTAGTCGACGGCGGCAATCGCCCCGCGCGTGACCATGGCGGGCGCCAGCGCCCCGTAGGTGACGAGCGCGCCCACGAGCAACGACCACGCGGTACGTGGGGCCATCAGCGCCCCCCCGCCGAGCAGGACGAGGCTGGAGTCCACGCCGAGAGACCACGCGCTCGCCGGCTGCCCCGCGATCGACAGCGGCACGGCGAGCATCCCCGGTAGCCGCGCGGGAAGCGAGCGCAGATCGCGCAATAGGGTGAACAGCCCCGCCACGCCCGCTGCCGCGAAGAGCTTGCGCGCCGTTCGTCCGCCGTCCGAGGTCCCGTGCATGGCTCGGAGGGTGCTCGCCGTCGCGACGCCGAGGGGGAAGGGGAGGGGCTCGACGTCGATGAGCTGACGTTTGATCGGGATCGCGATGACCACCCCCAGGGCCGCGATCACCGCGAACCATGCGACCAGGGCGAGGGTGCCCGGGCGCGTCCCCGTGAGCAGGATCAGCGCGGGGAGCGCCGCCATGTTGCCGCCGCCGGTCATGAAGGCCGCCGCGGAGGCCACCGAGCTGACGGTGGTGTTCTCGAGCATCCCCAGAGGCCTGCGGACAAGCCGCCCGGCGTTCATGGCGCGGAACAGGCCGAACGCGATGACGGTGGACGAGAGCGTCACGCCCAGGCTCCAGCCTGTCTTGAGCACGACGTACACGTTGGCGGCGCACATGACCGCCCCGATGGCCATGCCGGCCACGACGGCCCGTACGGTGAGCTGCGGGGTCTCCGCCGCCTGCGGCGGCGCCGGGGTCACGCCGCGAGCTCTTTCGAGAGCGACATCGACGCGATCGTCCCGTCGTTCACGGCCGTGGTCATCTGCCGGAAGCGCTTGCTCACGACGTCGCCCGCGGCGTACACGCCCGGCACGCTGGTGCGCATCTCCTCGTCGGTGCGGACGTAGCCCCACGCGTCGAGCTCGAGCGCCTCGTCCACCCCGTCGAGGTTCGGCTGCATGCCGGCGAACACGAAGACCCCGTCCACCGCGATCTCGCGGCTCTCGTGCGCGCGCAGATCCTCGACGAGGACTGCGTCGACCACCTTGCCGCCATGCGCGAGAAACGCCCGGGGCTCGTGCTGGAAGAGGACCTCGATCTTCGGCTCGGCGAAGAGGCGCTCCTGGGCCTCCCGGTTCGCGGTGAGCTTGTCGAACTGGTGCACCATCGTGATCTTCGAGGCAAACTTCGCGATGAAGAGGCTCTCCTCGACCGCCGAGTTGCCACCGCCGATGACGACGACGTGCTTGCCCTCGTAGTACTTCGCGTCGCACGTGGCGCAGTACGAGACCCCGCGTCCCTTGTACTCGCGCTCCCCCTCCACGCCGATCGAGCGCGGCGAGGAGCCGGTGGCCAGGATGATCCGTTTCGCGCGCAGGGTCTCGACGCCGTCGAGCTCCACGACGTGCTCGCGCAGGTCCGCGCGCGTGATCTCGGCGGCGAAGCGCGTCTCGACCCCCGCGGCCTTGGCGTGCTCGAGCATCATGTGCGCGAGCATGTAGCCGGGCTGGGGCTTGGGGAAGCCGGGGAAGTTGGACACCTGATGGGTGATGGCCAGGTTGCCGCCGCCCAGCCCCACGTCGACCATGATCGTGCGGAGCTTGGCCTGCGCCGCGTAGATCCCGGCGGTGATGCCCGCGGGGCCGGCGCCGAGGATGAGGACATCACACTCCGTGGCCGTGGGCCGCACGGCCGCGTGCACGGCGGCGACGCGCTCCGGGGCGAGCAGCGAGTCGAGCTGCGCTACGAGCTCGGATCGCTTGATGCCACCACCCAGGCGCGCTCCCGCCTCCTTGCCTCCGCGGAAGAAGAGCACCGTGGGCGAGGCCTTCACCGAGAGCGACTCGGAGAGCGCACGGTTGCCCTGGCGAAAGACCTTCACGAACTTCACGTCGCGGCCGTACAGCTCCGCGAGCGCCTCGTACTTGGGCGCGAGCGCTTCGCAGGGCGCGCATTCGTCGGAGAAGAAGTCCACCGCGATGGGGCCCGGGTGGGCCAGGACCTCGGTCTCGAAGACTGCGGCGTCGATCTCGCGGACGGTAGCGGACATGGGGCGATCTCCTCGTCGTTCGCCCCGTAGGAGCCAGTCCGCGCCGGACAGGTTCACTCCGCCGCGAGCGCCTCGCGCCCGTAGATGGACGCGCCCAGCGCGAGGAGCTCCTTGACCGGCCGGCAGTCGGACGCGTCGACGCGTCCGCTCCAGTTCTTGGCGACCGCGCCGCAGCCGCCGCCGCACGCGAGCTGCGACGGGCACCCGCGGCAGCTCTCCATGGCGACGACATCCCGCTCCTCCCAGGCGTCGATCTGCGGGCGGTCGAGCTGCCGCTCGGGCCAGAAGGTACCGAGGATCTCGCCCTGCTTGCCGACGGTGGCGGTGCACGAGTAGATGCGCCCCGTGTAGTCGAAGGCCCACTCGGTCTTGCACGCCGGGCACGAGTCGAAGAGCGGAGCGGGGAGCTCCCCTCGCTCGAAGAGGAAGCGCGCGATCGAGAAGGCGGGCTTGTGGAAGCGCAAGACCTCCGGGTCGCGCTCGACCAGCCGGTGCAGGTCCTGGAACAGATCGAGGCGCGAGTAGAGGCGCGCGCGATCGGACTGGCAGTGGTGCAGCTCGTAGTTGCGGCCGATCTGCGTCTTGAACCCCGGGTGGTCGGTCCATCCGCGATCGATGGCGAAGTGTGCGAGCTCGGCGAAGGCCTCGACGTTCTCGCGATCGAGCACGCTGCGAAGGTTCACGGGAAGCCCCGCCTCGAGGCACGCGTCGACGCCGGCGACCACGCGATGGAAGGTCTCGCCGCCGCCCTTGAGGTAGCGGCGCGCGTCGTGGACCTTCTGCGGGCCGTCGAGCGTGACCTGCACCTCCCGGATGCGCCCGCGGCGCAGCGTGTCGACGTAGGACGTGAGCGAGTAGCCGTTGGTGATGACCGCCAGGTCGAGCCCGCGCGCCGCCGTCTCGTCGACCATGAGCTCCACGATCCGGCGCGCCCGCGGGCTCGGGAGCAGCGGCTCGCCGCCGAAGAGGGTGACGTACTTCTGGCGATCCCCGAACGTGTCGTCGACGTACGCGAAGAAGGCGCGCAGCACGGACTCGCCGTCGCCGCCCGGTGGCGGCGCGTACTCGTCCTGGAAGCAGTAGGAGCAGCCGAAGTTGCAGGCGTACGACGGGACATAGAACAGCTGGACCTCGTCGGTGTCGCGCGATTCGACGAAGTCGAGGTAGGCCTGCCGGTAGCGCCGCTCCTCCTCGGCCGGGTCGACGAGGTAGCCCTTCGCCGCGAGTGCCTCGGCGTCGGTCACCTGGCCCTGCGCGAGGCGCTCGCCGTCGGTGGGCGGCAGGAGGTCCGCCTGGCCGCTGAGCAGGTTGACCAGGAGCCAGCGGTCGTCGCCGTGGATCTTCGTGAGGATGTTGTGCCGGGAGAGTTGCATGGGGGGACGCTCGTGCGCAGCGGTGGCCGCGCGGACCCGGGCTCGCGCACCGGGTCCGCGCTTCCAGCGTGTCTCAGTCGTGACAGCCCGCGACCGACTTCGACTGCTTCGCGCAACACTGCGCGACCTTCGGGTCTGCCGCGGGGGCGCAGCACGACGCTTGCGCCTTGTTCTCCTTGTTCTGCTTGATGAGCGACTTCAAACCATCCTCTCTTTCTGGCGGCGCCGCAGCGCCGACACCTCTAGGTGCAGCACGACCTGTGGCCGGTGACCGTGAAGCTCGCCACGGTCGCGCGGCCCTTGCCGTACGGCGCGCTCTCGTCGGTGATCTCCACGTCGCGCAGGCCCGCGTCGCGCACGTGGGCCAGGTACTCGTCCCGCGTCACTGCTCCGGCCCAGCACTCGGCGATCGCCTCCGGATCGGCGCGGTCTCCGGGGGAGATCGGCTCGACGGCGTAGATGTCGCTCACGACGAACCTTCCTCCCGGCTTGAGGATGCGCGCGATCTCGCGCCAGACACGCCCCTTGTCCGCGACATGGTTGAGGACGCAGTTGCTCGTCACCCAGTCGGTCGACGCGTCGGGGAGGGCCAGGGCCTCGAGGTCGTTGCGGAAGAACGTGGCGTTGGTGACGCCGAGCTTGCGCGCCGTCTTGCGTGCCTTGTCGAGCATCGCCTCGGTGAGGTCGACGCCGTAGGCGTGCCCGGTGGGTCCCACCTTCTCGGCGAGGCGAAGCACGTCCGTCCCGCGGCCACAGCCGAGATCCACGCAGACCTGGCCGGGCAGCGGTTCGCACAGACTGGCGGCCGATCCGCACGACAGGCAGCAGGACGACTCGGCGAGATCTCCGTAGCGGGTCTGGATGGCGTTGATCATGGGGCACCCGTGCTCGAGTAGGAGCCAGATTCCGTCGAAGTGGATTCGCCGATCGCCGAACCGCTGCCACGGCCCGGGGCTCCAACAGGGCGAAGATGATCCGCTCTCATGATGACATCGGGCGGCGAGCGCGACCCGCGCAAACCTTGCACGCGAGGCGGCCGTGACCGCGGAGGCTGCCGCCAGACCGCTGACGTCGGCGCGGCCGGGCCGAGCGCGGATCGGGCGGTACGTCGGGTGGCTGAAGCTCCTCCCGGTCGTCGTCCTGATCGCCCTGTTGGTTCGTCAGCGCCTCGTCGTGCCTGTGCCCGTCCACCGGTACGTCGTCGACCAGGGCGACGTCGTCCGGGAGGTGTTCGGGCGCTCGACGATCGAGAGCCGGCGCGAGGTCGAGCTGGGCTTCGACCTGGTCGGGCGGATCAGCGACGTGCTCGTCGACGAGGGCGATCGCGTGAAGCTGGGGCAGATCGTGGCTCACCTCGAGCCCGAGCAAGTGAACGCGGACGTCCATGCCGCGTCGTCCGGCGTGTCCCTGGCGAGGGCCGCGATCGCGCGCCTGGACGCAGACGAGCGACGGTCGCGGGCGGCGCTGACGTTTGCCGACCAGGACGCAACGCGAATCCGGGCGCTCGCGGCGACCGGCAGCGTCAGCCCGCGCGACCTGGACCTGGCGGAGCAGCAGCTCGCGCTGGCGCAGGCGGATCTCGATCGCGTGCGGGCGGCCCAGGTCGAAGCCCAGCGGGAGATCGCGGTTGCCAGCGGCGCGACGGAGTCGAAGGCGGCCACGGTCACGCGCGCCGTGCTCGTCAGTCCGTTCGATGGCGTGGTCATCCGACGCCTGAAGGACCCGGGCGATACCGTGGTCGTCGGGGCCACCGTCCTCCGGGAGGTCGCCGTCGATCGACTCTGGGCGCGCGCGACGATCGACGAATCGATGCTCGCGGACCTCCGCGAAGGAATGCCCGCGGAGATCGCGCTCTTCGGCGAGCCGGGTGAGCCGCTCCACGGAACCGTCGATCGCATCGGCAGCGAGGTGGACCGGCAGACGCACGAGGTGCTCGTCGACGTGCTCCTGGCAAAGGCCCCGACCCGGCTCGCGATCGGGCAGCGGGCGGACGTGCACATCGCGATCGAGCGGCACCCCGGGGCGCTCCAGATCCCGCTCGCCTTCGTCCAGCGCGACGCCGCGGGTCCATTCGTCTTTGTGGACGCCGCCGGGCGCATCGTGCGCGAGGCGGTGCAGCTCGGGCTCGTTGGACGGGACACCGTCGAGATCACGGCCGGCCTGCGGGCGGGCGACGTCGTGCTCGCGGCGCTCGTCCCCGGAGCCGCCTTGCCCGCAGGGCGGCGCTGGAGCGTAGCCCCATGAACCTTGCGTTCCAGGACATCCGGCACCACCTCGGCCGCTTCGTCGCGACCAGCGTCGTCGTCGGGCTTCTGTTCGCCGTGGTCCTGGCCATGTCGGGCATCTACCAGGGGCTCGTCGACGACGCGACCGTGCTGGTCCACCGGGTGAACGCGGATCTCTGGGTGGTGCAGCAGGGGACACGCGGCCCCTTCGCCGACCCTTCCCGGCTGGATCCATCGCTGGAGCTGCGGGTGGCCGCGGTCCCAGGCGTGCAATCGGCGCGCGCCTTCACCACGCAGGTGCTCCAGCGGGATCGCGGGGGCCGGCAGCTACGGTTCGCCCTCGTCGGGCTGTCCTTCCCCGAGGACCGCGGCGAGGAGCTCGACGTCGTCCAGGGGCACGCCATCCGGCAGGCCCACGGGGAGCTCCTCGCCGACGCGTCGCTGGGAGTGGCGATCGGCGAGAGGCTGCGCCTGGGCCGCGACGAGTACTCCGTCGTCGGCCTGACCCGGCAGCTCCTCGCCTCCGGAGGTGACGCCGTCGTGTTCGCCACCGGTGCCGACGCCCAGGCCATCCTCGCCGACGACTCCTCGGATGCCCTGATCGCGGAGCGCGAGCGCCGCCTCGCACGGCTACGCGACACCGACCTCGGGCGAAGCCAGCCGGCCCTGGAGGGCCTCGTCGTCGATCCGCGCTGGACGTTCCCGGCGGTCGCCGCCCCGCCGATCCACGCCGTCCTGGTGAACGCAGCACCCGCGCGCCTCGACGAGGTCCGCGACACGCTCGCGCGCTGGAGCGACGTGACCGTCTGGACGCGCGCCGAGGAAGAAAGGCTCGTCTTGCAGGGCATGGTCGAGAAGGCGCGCATGCAACTCGGCGTCTTCGCGGCGATCCTGGTCATCACCTCGTCGCTGCTCCTCGCGGCGGTGCTCTACAACCTCACGCTCGAGAAGACGCACGACGTCGCCGTCCTCAAGCTCCTGGGAGCCCGAGCGACCCGGATCATGGCCCTCGTGGTCGAGCAGGCCTGGGCGACGGCCATCCTCGGGTACGCCGTCGCGCTCGCACTCGGAAGCCAGGCGTTCCCGTACTTCCCGCGCCGGGTGGTGCTGACCGAGACGAGTGTCGTCGGCGTCGGCGTCCTGTTGCTGGTGGTGAGCACGCTCGCCAGCGTCGCGGGTGTCGCGTACGCGATCCGCGTCGACCCCGGTCCGGTGCTCGAGAGCTAACCATGGAAGCGCTGCGCGCAGAGGGGCTCGAAAAGCGGTACGGAGAGGGCGAGACCGAGGTCTGGGCGCTCCGCGGCGTGGACCTCTTGCTCCAGAGCGGAAAGGTCGTCGCCCTGCTCGGTCCCAGCGGCGCCGGGAAGTCGACGCTGATCAAGGTGCTCGGGCTGGTCACGCACGCGGATCGCGGCGATCTCTGGATGAACGGCGAGCGGGTCCTCGAGGGGGGGCGCCCGGTGGCGGACGTCGGCGAGCTGCGCCGCTCGCATCTGGGGTTCGTGTTCCAGAAGGCGAACCTGATCCCCTTCCTGAACGCCCGCAAGAACGTCGAGGTCGCGTGCGAGATCGGCGAGCGGTACTCGCCCGGCAAGCGCGCCGCCGAGCTGCTCGCGTACCTCGGGGTCGGGCACCGCGCCGACGCGTATCCGTCCATGCTGAGCGGGGGCGAGCAGCAGCGCGTCGCCATCGCGCGGGCCCTGGCCAACGGCCCCTCGCTGATCCTGGCCGACGAGCCGACCGCGGCGCTCGACAGGGACCGAGGCCGGGCGGTGATGGATCTGCTGCGCCGCGTGGCGCACGAGCAGGGGACCGCGGTCGTCGTCGTGACCCACGACCACAGGGCCCTCGACGTCTTCGACGCCACCTACGAGATGGAGGATGGGCGCCTGTCGGGGCCGAATCTCGCCGCCTAGTGTCGTGAATCCATCTCGCCCAGCCCCCGAGAGAGCGCGGCACGGGCAAGACGTAGGTCACGACGAAGTCGAGTGCGAGTCGCAGAAGACGCCATGCGTGCGCGGCGAAGCGGGTCTTGGGCGAGGTCTGGGCACGTGGGGCCGTGTGCGCTTCGCCGGACGGGGGGGAGAAGCGATGTCGCGTTCTGCAAGGCGCCGCGCGAGCGCCTCGAGCGGCGTTCAACCCCACCGGAACTGGCCGACCAACTGGCAGGTGGCGCGCTCCGCCGCGCCGCACTTCGCCGCCGTGTTCGAGGCGACGGCGACGGCGACGATCGCGACGGCCGACGAGACGGCGCGGCTGCTCGCGCCGATGGGCGCGCTGCAGAGCGCTCCTGGGGCCGCGCTCTGACCGGGGACACCCCGATCCATCCCGCGGACACCTCCGTGCCCTCACGCCCGATCGCGCGATCGCCAAGGCTCGATCGGGACCGATCTCACCCTCGATCGCGCGATCACCAGGGCTCGATCGGGACCGATCTCACCCTCGATCACGTGATCACCAAGGCTCGATCGGGACCGATCTCACCCTCGATCACGTGATCACCAAGGCTCGATCGG
>JAJYCT010000417.1 GCA_021778125.1 Myxococcales bacterium | reverse complement strand
ACGCTCTTCCGATCCGCGCTGTGCTCGCTCTCGCCCTCCGCACCGCTGAGTTCCTCTTCTACCACCTGCTGATCTCGCTCGTGGACCGCGTCAGCAAGCTGCCGCGCGACGGCGTCATGCCCGAGGCGCGTGCGCGTCGCTTGGTGCGCCGCGAGTACGCGCACGGGCTGCTGCACGGCTACAGCCTCGCCGACGACGTTGCGGACGACGACGTCGCCGCGTAGCGTCCGCACCACGCAGTCCGCGACAGCCAGCAAGCGCCCGATCGTCCGCGATCTCCGGTCGGAGGCCGAGGCGGACGTGTGCGCCGACGGGGCCCGCGACAACCAAAGCGCGTCCGACGCGAGGCGACGAGCTGGCTCGCGCCTGGTGATCGCGCATGCGAGCACGCGCTCGGCCACCGACCTGCGCCATCACGCGGCCACTCGACGACGCCGATCCGAGTTCTTGGGGATCAGCTTGGAGCGCGCCGACGACGGTCGACGTCACCGCGGCGATCGTCGCACGCATCGCGAGCGGGGCACGGTGCGTCTGTGGTGTTCCTTGTCTGCTCTGGTTGCGTCTGTGACAAAGACGCCGCGACCCGGCGGTTAACAGCGGAGCGGCTCTGCCGCGTCTTTGTCTGCGACGTTCATAGAAACCGATCGCCTGGGGAGCCACCCTGGCGGTGACGCGAACGCCGCCACGGGGCTTTTTTCGCAGGGGACGAGTGTCTGAGGGGGCGCCGAGGGGGTCTGGAGGGCGCGTCTGAGGGCGTCTTCGGGGCAAGACGCTAGGTGCCCGGTTAATAGCGCGCGTCTGTGCGTGCTCTTTGTTGCGTAGAGCAAGACCCGTTGGTTAACTGCTGCGCGCCTGTTAACCGCCGGGTCCACGAGCTCGACGACCGTCGAGGGCAGCTACCGCCCGGCGAAATAGGTCGTCGCGCGCTTTCGCCCCGTCTTGCGTAGTCTCCTGGTCGCCAGCCAGCCCATCGGCGATCACGCGCGGCAGCGCCATCGCGGGAAGCTGGAGCTCTGCTCGAATCTGCTCCGCGCGCAGCCCTCCTGGGCGGTCGCTGAGAAGGCGGACGACGCTGTCGACCGTCCCGGCGATCTCGGCATGCGAGCGTCTGGCCCGACGGGGTGCTGGCGCGGGCGCGCCGATCCCCTAAGTCATATCGCGTGCGTGTGGGCCGCTGTCGGCCAATGCGCGAGTCTCATTGCGGCCTCCCGTGGGCGAGGCGTCCTCGGTCCCAGCCTCGACCGTATGATTAGGCTTCGCCTGAGGAGGGTGTCATGTCGCGGATGCAGGGGTGGAGCGTGAGCTACCGCGTCGTTGGCTTGGTTGTCTGCGGCCTCGCGAGCGTGCCGAGGTTGGCAATGGCGCAATCGATCGTCGGGCCGATCTCGCCGACCACGAAGCTCTGCCAGCTCACTGGCGAGTACAAGCGACCGGAGTCGGCTGCGACGCTCGCCGGGTGGCCGGACTGCCTCAACAGTGGGACGTGCGTGCCCACGCAGAACCTGACGGAGACACGCGCTGGTGTTCGCGGCGTTGACCTCGGCAGCTCCTTCTTCCTCGATACGCAAGGGCAGGTCCGGGTCCTCTTTGGGGATACGTGGCCGGCGCTGTTGCAGACGCTCGCGAATTGGGGGCCGCTCATGTCCGGCGGCACGCCAAACGTGCCGGTGGACCCCTGGTTCTTCCCGGGATCCACTGTCAAGAGAGTCTCCAGCTCGGACTCCTGGGCGATGGTCAACGCGAGTACGCCGCTCGACCTGTGCGGCAGCATCTCGTTCGTCCTGGACACGGACGGCAAGTACCAGAGCTTCACGATCCAAAGCACGACGGCGATATCTACATCGGACGTTCCACTCGGCGCGTTCGAGGTGCCGGCTGGCGGATTCGCGGCCAACGGGAACGTTTACGTCTTCTTCATCACGGACGACTTCCCGAACCACAGCCTGATGTTCGGCGCGGAGTACCTGTTCGGCTTCGGGTGCTTCGATGGGACGGCGCTGGTCGGCAACACGGTGGTATGTCCCGGCGGGAGGACCGTCCTCGCCAAGTGGACCGGCCAGGGGAGCAACTTCACGCCCCTGTACTTCACGTCGCAGTACTACGAGAGCACGAGCCCGGCCACGCCGGGCGCCGGCAAGTTCCTGAACGTGGCGCCGGTTCTGGGAACCGAGATCACCTCGCAGAACCTGGATGCATTCCTGCCGGCCGGTCTCACGACGAGCAACGCGCTCTTCTTGTTCGGCAGCAGCAACTGGGCTCGGCTAAGCGACGTGTACCTCGCGGTCGTCGGGCTCGATCCGGCGCACTTGGAGGCGACGACCACCACGCCCCTCTACTCGCTCGGGCAACCGTGGCCGGCGGCATGGCACTATTTCACGGGGCTGGATGCGGCGGGCAACCCGACGTGGGACACGAACGTCCTCAAGGCGGCGCCGCTGCTGAACTCGAACACGGCCGGCGAGCTGAGCGTCCGATACGTCGCCGCGCAGACCGCGGGGGGGCAGCCCACGGGCTCGTGGTTGATGCTTGCCGGTGGAGGCCCGGGCAATCTGGCCTCCTCGTTCTTCTCCACGTTCTTGGCCACGCGCTCCGCGCGATTCCCCTGGGGACCGTGGTCGGCGCCTGGCGTCGCGTTCGATCCGTTTCTTCCGACCGGCGTGGGGAACCAGCTCGCCGGGTACGGGAACTTCATCCACGCCTGCGTGCCGGGAAGCAACCCGTGCGTGAGCGCCGACACGCTGTCCGACCCTGGCCGGGAGAACGTGGCCGGCCAAGTCTACGCGCCGTACCTGGTCCCACCGAACCTGTTCCAGAGCGTGCCAGGCGACCCAACGCGCACCTCGGTCAGCTTCGCCATGTCCACGTTCAACCCTTACGAGACGAACCTGATGGAGATGCAGGTCGGGATCGACTCGGACGGCGACGGCATCGCCGACTTCGCCGACAACTGTCCGACCGTGCCGAACCTCGACCAGCAGGACACGAACTTCCTCGCCGAGCAGCAGGTCGATCTCGTCACCAACTGCCACGGCGCTGGCTGCCTGCTCCCCACGGCGCCGTTGTCGACATCCCTTGGCATTGCCGAGGAAGGGCGTCCGCCTCAGTCCACCGATCCTCCTGGGTACGCGGCGTACTGGCAGCAGTACTACCCCGGCGATGCGTGCGACACGAACGCGACGACAGGCGTCACGAACAGGGTTGCGAGCTTTCTGGGGTACACGGTGCCGGGGGAGGAGTCGCTCGCCTTCGATGGGTACATCGGCAACGATGCGGGTACGGCGGTGCAGGCGCACTCGACCTCCGGCCCCTCGTTCTGCCAGTGCCCGTTCGCTGCGAGCCCTGACGCGACGCAGCGGTTGCAGTGCGTCACCTCGCCGCAATTCAACTGCCTGCTCGCTCAAGATGGAGCCTATCCCCGCCTGCCGTTCCCTCAGCGTTCTGGATGGGCGACGATCACGGGCGGAGACGAAGTCGCCGTCACGCACTGGGAGCGCAGCGACCTGACGATTGCGAACAAGACCTACACTCCGGTGCGGCTCGCGGAGAACTGGTTCTGGACGGACGACCTGACGACGTTCGGCTTGCCGGCCACCGCGACGTCGATGACCGGGGCGCTGTGGTCGCACGTCCGCGACGATAACAACTCGTTCCAGCCTGGTGTTGGGGAAGGGCCACCTCAACCGAACACGCCCAACGCCTACGTTCCGACGATCGTCTCGAAACCGGAGCTAGCGCCCGTCAACTTGCCCATCTCGTGTTCCGAAGCGCCGCCGTGGAACTCGTTGCAGGGCGCTCCCCAGCCGTGGAACCCGACATGGGCATGCGTCAGCCATATTCCCCTGCCACGTATCTGGGTAACCACGCCGCTGGGGGCCATCTGGGGACAGAGCACCATCGCATCGCCCCTGATCGACGACGTCACTTCGGGCGCGGGCCAGATCGTCGTCGGTGACGACGTCGCGGCTGGTCTGCCCTTCGGTTTCGCGGGCGCTCCAGCCCTGGTGGTGCAGCCGGGTAGCACGCACATCCTCGGCGGGCTCCAGCTCCGCGACGGTCAGCTCGCGTCCGTCGGTGGCGTGACTGCGCCGAGCGTTGGCCCCGATCCGCCAACCCTTGTTTCGTACGCTGCGCTCCAGGGCTCGCTTTGGGGCCTTACTACGCTGGGCGGAGCGACAATCCTTGCGCATCAGAACGTCCAGAGCGCCCTTGCGGGGGAGCCGGCGGCGGTGCCCGTTCAGGTCGTCGGGGACACCCCCTCGAATGCGCAGGCCATGGTGTGGAGCCGCAGCGACGCGAACCTGTGGACGATCGACGTCCTTTCTGCGAAGCACGGCAAGAGCGAGGTGCGCTTCGTGCGTGTCGATGTTCTCGGTGGTGCCGCAGAGACCTGGCGGCTCCGCGAGACGGAGCACCTTCCCGAGGGATTTTTCCTCTCTGCCAGCGGGCAGGGAGAGATCGTGCTCGGGGTCTCTGCCAGCGATCACTCGGAAGTGACGCTGCTCGACGCGCACGGTCGAGCGCAGTGGTCGGCGCAGATTCCTGGCTCCTTGTTGTCGGCGCCCGTCGCCACCTCCGAGGGCGTCGGCATG
>JAJYCT010000416.1 GCA_021778125.1 Myxococcales bacterium | reverse complement strand
TCCGGCGCTCAGGCGCGCCGGTCGCGGGGCCCGCGGTGATCGCGGTGGCTGGCCGGCGGCCGCGCCGTCGACGGGCGGCCCGGCGGGCCCGGATCGACGCCGCGCAGCTTGGCGATGACGTCGGTGCTGCGGCCCGCGGCGAGCATCTCGGCCTCGAGCGCGTCGAGCGCGGCGCTCATGAGCTCACTGCGCCCGAAGCGGCCGGTGCGGCCCGCGGCCAGGCGCGGCAGGATCGCGACGATGCGACGCACACCATCGGCGATGCGGCGGGGGACCGCGACGCGCTCGATGATCGGCTCGAGGAACTCGCTCGCCGCGCGGATGCGATCACGCTCGCCCGCGCAGGCCTCGTCGAGCGGCTCCTTGAGCAGGACCGTCCAGAGCACGACGTCGTCGAGCGGGCGACCGCGCGCGCGCGTCATCGCGTCGATCGCGTCCATCTTGCGGAAGAAGCGCCGGGCGCCGCCCGCGGTGGCCTCGTCGTCGTCGAGGAACGCGGAGAGCTCGGGCAGGAGCACCGCCATGGTGCCCGTCTCCCACATGAGCCACATCGAGCGGTGCGCCGCGCCGCCGCGCATCAGGCGCAGGATCTCCTCGAAGACGCGCGGGCGCGCCGCCTTGCCCAGATCGTCGCGCGTGGCGACCATCGCGTCGTACACGTCGGGCGCGATGCCCAGGTCGAGGCGCGCGGCGAACTTGATCGCGCGCAGCACGCGGATCGGGTCCTCGCGGAAGCGGACCATCGGATCGCCGATCGTGTCGATCGTGCGCCGCTCGACGTCGTGCATCCCGCCGCACCAGTCGAGCACCTGCCGCCGGTCGATGTCGTAGAAGAGCGCGTTGATCGTGAAGTCGCGCCGCAGCGCGTCCTCGTGCGCCTCGCCGAAGACGTTGTCGCTGCGGATGAGCAGGTCGTCGAGCACGTCGGCGTCGGCGTCCTCGGGGGCCTCGTTGGCCGGGTTGCGCCGGAAGGTCGCCACCTCGATGACCTTGCCCGCGCCGAACAGGATGTGCGCGAGGCGGAAGCGGCGGCCGATGACGCGGCAGTTGCGGAAGAGCGAGCGGACGTCGTCGGGGCGGGCGCTCGTGGCGACGTCGAAGTCCTTGGGCTTGCCGCCCAGGAGCAGGTCGCGCACGCACCCGCCCACCAGGTACGCCTGGTGGCCGGCGCGCTCGAGCCTGCGGACCACCTTGGCGGCGTCCGGATCGATGCGCTCCTCCTCGAGGGCGACGTCGTGGCGCACGAGCCCCGTGTCCCGGTGCCGCTCGCCGCCGTCGGCGCCCGCGTCGCGCCGGCGCGCCCGCCGCCCCTCCTGCCGCGCAGGATCCGGCGCTTCCTCGACCGTGAATGAAGGTAGGTCGGGCGGCGCGGGGAAGTCGTCGTTGGGCGGTCTCATCAGGCTCTCGCCGCGGCGTGGCGCGGCGAAACGGAAGCTGTTTGGACCACCTTACCACGGGGGGGTGGGGCTCTCCAGGCTCCCCGCGGGGTCTGGTAGGCTGCGGGGGCGTGCCTTCCTCCCTCGAGCCCGTATCGCTGGCCGACTTCGACGTGGGAGCTCCGCTCGGCGCCGGCGCTATGGCGCGCGTCTTCGAGGGCGTGCACAGGGGGTCCGGGCGGCCGTGCGCCATCAAGCTGCTGGGCCAGGCGACCCGGGGCTCGCGCGAGCTGCGGCAGCGCCTCGCCCGCGAGGCCGTCGTGCTCGCCAGCGTGCAGAGCCCGCACGTCAGCCGTCTGCTCGGCTACGGCTGGGAGGGCGAGCAGCCCTTCCTCGTGCTCGAGCGCCTCGAGGGCGAGACGCTGGCCGAGCGGCTCCGCCGCGAGCGCGTCGTGCCGGCCCAGCGCCTGGTGGACCTCCTCGAGCAGCTGCTCGTGGGCCTGCGCGACTGCCACGGTGCCAGCGTGATCCACCGCGACGTCAAGCCGGCGAACATCTTCCTCGAGCGCGCGCCGGGCGCGGCCGAGCCCATCGTCAAGCTCATCGACTTCGGCGTGGCCCGCCTCAGGGAGGTCGCCAGCGCCGGGGCCAGCTTGACCAGCACCCACCACCTCATCGGCAGCGTCGGGTACATGGCGCCCGAGCAGCTCGAGTACGCCAAGGGCGTCGGCCCCGCCGCCGACCTCTACGCCGTCGGCGTGGTCCTCTTCCGGTGCATCACCGGCCGGCTCCCCTTCGTGGCCCGCAACTTCGAGGCGCTGGTGCGCCTCAAGAAGGAGGAGACGGCCCCGTCGCTGTCGTCGCTGCCGGGGGTGGCGCGCAGCGAGCCGCTCGACGAGTTCGTCGCCCGGGCCCTCTGCCGCGACCCGGCGGCGCGCTTCGGCTCTGCGACCTCGATGCTCGAGGCCTGGTGGCGCGTCGCGGCGACGCTCGACCCGGAGCCTCTGTCCGCGGAGATCGACGTCGTGTTCGACGAGGAGGAGTGGGAGAGCACGCTGGCCGAGTCGTTCGCCCGCGGCTTCCCCTCCGGCGGGCCCTCGAGCACGACGACGCGCTCGGCCCGGACGTTCGACGCCGACGCCCCGACCGACCCCCTGATGAAGCGGCCGAGCGACACGCTGCGGGTCGTCCCCGGGGCGCTGCCGAGGGCGCGGAGCTCGGAAAAACCCCCTCCGGCATGAGGCGTGCCGTTGACGCCGGGAACCAGGTGGTTAGGTTGCCCTCGCGAACGACCGATCCCCGTGGACGCCGGGTTTTCCCAGCATTATCACGCGGTCGGCGCACGGATATCCACGCCCGGCCCCACCGCGAATCGCGGGGGATCGCAAGCCGGCGTCACGCGACTCGGGAGGCAAACGGTCATGGGCAAGATCATCGGCATCGACCTCGGAACGACCAACAGCGTCGTCGCCATCATGGAGGGCCGAGAGCCCAAGGTGATCGTGAACGAAGAGGGCCAGCGCACGACGCCGAGCGTCGTGGCCTGGGACGAGAAGGGCGAGGTCCTGGTCGGCCAGATCGCCAAGCGCCAGGCGGTGACCAACCCGGACAACACCATCTTCAGCGCCAAGCGCTTCATCGGGCGGCGCTTCGAGGAGGTGGGCCAGGAGGTCCACCGCGCGCCGTACCGGGTGACGCGCGCCAGCAACGGCGACAGCCAGTTCGTCGTCCGCGGCAAGGACACCACGCCGCCCGAGGTCAGCGCGCGGGTGCTGATGAAGCTCAAGAAGGCGGCCGAGGACTACCTCGGCGAGAAGGTGAGCGAGGCGGTCATCACGGTGCCGGCGTACTTCAACGACGCGCAGCGCCAGGCGACCAAGGACGCCGGGCGCATCGCGGGCCTCGAGGTCAAGCGCATCGTCAACGAGCCCACGGCGGCGGCGCTCGCCTACGGCCTCGACAAGAAGAAGGACGAGGTCATCGCTGTCTACGACTTCGGCGGCGGCACGTTCGACATCTCGATCCTCGAGGTGGGCGACAACGTCGTGCAGGTCATCTCGACCAACGGCGACACGCACCTCGGCGGCGACGACATCGACAACCTGATCATCGACTGGATGATCGCCGAGTTCAAGAAGTCGAGCGGCGTCGATCTCAAGAACGACAAGATGGCCCTGCAGCGCCTCAAGGAGGCCGCCGAGAAGGCCAAGATCGAGCTGTCGAGCGTCCAGGAGACGGGCATCAACCTGCCGTACGTCACCGTGGGCTCGGGCGGCCCGATGCACCTCGACATGCGCCTGTCGCGCGCGAAGCTCGAGCAGATGATCGCGCCGCTCGTCGAGCGGTCGATGGAGCCGGTGCGCAAGGCGCTCGCCGACGCGAAGAAGACGCCCAAGGAGATCGACGAGGTCGTGCTCGTCGGTGGCTCGACGCGCGTGCCGATGGTGCAGGAGACGGTCAAGAAGTTCTTCGGCAAGGAGCCGCACAAGGGCGTCAACCCCGACGAGGTCGTGGCGGTGGGCGCGGCCGTGCAGGCCGGCGTGCTCTCGGGCGACGTCAAGGACCTGGTGCTGCTCGACGTGACGCCGCTGTCGCTCGGCGTCGAGACGCTCGGCGGCGTGATGACGGTGATGATCGGCCGCAACACGACGATCCCCACGCAGAAGAAGGAGGTCTTCTCGACGGCGACCGACAGCCAGCCGTCGGTCGAGATCCACGTCCTTCAGGGCGAGCGCACCGAGGCGAAGTACAACCGCACCCTCGGCAAGTTCCACCTCGAGGGGATCATGCCGGCGCCGCGCGGCGTGCCCAAGGTCGAGGTCACGTTCGACATCGACGCCAACGGCATCCTGAGCGTCCACGCCAAGGACACCGCGACGGGCAAGGACCAGAAGATCACCATCACGGCGAACTCGGGCCTGAACGAGGCCGAGATCCAGAAGATGGTGAAGGAGGCCGCCGACCACGAGCGCGAGGACAAGGAGCGCCGCGAGCAGATCGAGCGCAGGAACAAGCTCGACAACCTCTGCTACACGCTCGAAAAGACGCTCTCCGAGCACAAGGACAAGCTGCCCGCCGGCGACGTGTCGACCATCGAGGGCCTCATCAAGGAGGGCCGCGAGGCGGTCGAGAAGCAGGACGACGCCAGGGTGCAGGACGTGAGCGCCCGCCTCGAGAAGGAGGCCCACCGCGTCGCGAGCGTGATGTACGGCG
>JAJYCT010000415.1 GCA_021778125.1 Myxococcales bacterium | reverse complement strand
GCCCCGCGAGGCGCGCACGCGGCGAGCACGAGCGCCGCGAGCGCGCCGCGGCTCATCGCGACAGCGACCAGAGCACCAGGGCCCCGAACACGATGCGGTACCACCCGAACGGCTCGAGGCCGCGTCTCCTCAGGTACGAGAGGAACGTCGCGATCACGCCCCACGCCACGAAGAACGACACGACGAGCCCGATCGCGAGGCCGGCCCCGCCCACGCTCGCGCCCAGCACGTGCCGCGCCTTCCACCCCTCGTAGAGCGTGGCCGCGCCCAGCGTCGGCAGCGCGACCAGGAACGAGAACTCGGCGGCGGTCCCGGTCGACAGCCCCGCGAGCTGCCCCGAGACGATCGTGCACATCGAGCGCGACGTGCCCGGGATGAGCGACAGGCACTGCCCCAGGCCGACGGCGAGCGCCCGCCGCGGCGTCACGTGATCAAGCCCGTCGAGCGCCGGCGCGGCCCGCCGGGCCCGCAGGCGCTCGACCGCGATCATGAGCACGCCCCCCGTCGCCAGCGCGATGGCAACCGGGAGCGGGGCGAACAGGTGGGCCTTGATCGTCTTTGCGAGAAGCAGGCCCAGCACCGCCACGGGCAGGAACGCGACGGCGATCGACGCGAGCAGCCGCCACGCGGCCTCGTCGCGCGCGAACAGCCCGCGGACGCGCTCGACGAGCAGCGCGCGGTAGTGCGCGACGACGGCCAGCAGCGAGCCGAGCTGGATGACGATCTCGAACGACTTGACCGCCGCGTCCTCGTCGGCGAGGCCGAGGAAGTGCCCGGCGAGGATGAGGTGCCCGGTCGACGAGACGGGCAGGTACTCAGTGATACCCTCGACGATCCCGAGGAGCGCGGCGATGATCGGCGGCATGGACGCCGCAAAGAGGTAGCACAGAGTCCCACGCCGGCCGCCGGGAGACTGCGGCGCGTCCTTCGAGATCGCTCACGCCTCGACGGTGCTGACGGCGTCGGCGCGCGGCACTCGGCGAAGGTGCGGGCGGGCGAAGGCGTCGGGCATCGTGCCCGAGGGGTCGGGCACGCAAGTGAAGGCTCTCGCCACGCTCCCGCGCTACCCTCCGCGCCGTGCCGGACTCCGATCTGTCGTTCTTCTCCCGCCTGCTCTTCGCGTGGGCCTGCTTCTTCCGCGTCCTGTTCGACGCCCGTTTCGCTGGGCGCGCATGGTCGGTGAGGAACGCTCTCCCCGCGCCCGCGCCCGCGCCCGCGCCCGATCCGACCCCGGCCCTCCGGCTCCTCTCCCTCCTCCAGCGCGAGGGTCGCCTCATCGACTTCCTCGAGCAGGACGTCTCCTCCTTCCCCGACGCCGACATCGGCGCCGCCGCCCGTCTCGTGCACGAGGGCTGCCGCAAGGCGCTGCGCGCGCACGCCACCATCGAGCCGGTCCGCTCGGAGCCCGAGGGCGCCGCGGTCACGCTCGCCGCCGGGTTCGACGCGGACGCGGTGAAGCTCGTGGGCGAGGTGCGCGGCGAGGCGCCCTACCGCGGCGTGCTGCGGCACCGGGGCTGGCGCGCGTCGCGCCTCGAGCTGCCGCGCCTCGTCGGGCAGCACGACGCGAACGTCCTCGCCCCCGCGGAGCTCGAGCTCTCGTGAGCCGCTACGCCGTCGGCATCGATCTGGGCACGACGCACTCGGCGCTCGCCGTCGCGCCGCTCGACGACGAGCGCGCGCGGCCCGAGGTCCTCGAGGTCCTGCAGCTCGTGGCGCGCGGGCAGGTCGAGGCGCGGCCGCTCTTGCCGTCGTTCGTGTACTTCGCGCATGCCTCCGAGGGCCCGCAGGCGCTGCCCTGGGACGCGGCGCGCACGTTTGCGGTGGGCGAGCTGGCGCGGTCGCGCGGCGTCGACGCGCCGGCGCGCGTCATCGCGAGCGCCAAGAGCTGGCTCTCCCACCCCACGGTCGACCGGCGCGCGGGAATCCTGCCCCCGGGCGCGCCCGAGGACGTCGAGAAGATCTCGCCGGTCGAGGCATCGTGGCGCATCCTCGAGCACCTGCAGGAGGCGTTCGACGCGCGCTTCGGCGGTGGCGACGCGGCGCTTGCAGCGCAGGACGTGGTCATCACGGTGCCCGCGTCGTTCGACGCGTCGGCGCGCGAGCTCACCGTCGAGGCCGCGCTCGCCGCGGGCGTCGAGCACCCCACGCTGCTCGAAGAGCCGCAGGCAGCGCTCTACGCGTGGGTGCTCGCGATAGGCGACGCGTGGCGCGCGCAGGTCCGGCCCGGCGACGTCGTGCTCGTGGTCGACGTCGGCGGCGGCACGAGCGACTTCAGCGCGATCGCGGCGGTCGAGCGGGACGGCGCGCTCGAGCTCGTGCGCGTGGCCGTCGGTGACCACATTCTGCTCGGCGGCGACAACATGGACCTCGCGCTCGCGCACCTCGTGCGCCAGAAGCTCGAGGCCGACGGCAAGACCGTCGATCGCTGGCAGCAGGCGAGCCTCGCGCACGCCTGCCGCGGCGCCAAGGAGCGGCTTCTCGGGGACGCGTCGCTCGACGCGGCTCCGATCGTCGTCGCGAGCAAGGGCGCGGCGCTGCTCGGCGCAACGCTTTGCACGGAGCTCACGCGCGCAGAGATCACGCGCGCGCTCGTCGACGGCTTCTTCCCCGAGGTGGCGTCGGACGCGCGCCCGGTCACGCGCGCGCGTGCGGGCCTCACGCAGCTCGGCCTGCCGTACGCGTCCGATCCAGCCATCACGCGCCACCTGGCGTCGTTCCTCTCGAGGCAGGCCAGCGCGCTGGCGAAGCTCGAGGGCGCCGCGCGCAGCGAGGAGGGGCGCGCGCCGGGGCTCCTGCACCCCACCGCGGTCCTCTTCAACGGCGGCGTCATGAAGGCGGGCGCGCTGCGCGACCGGGTCGTCGGCGCGCTCGACGCGTGGCTCGCGGCCGACGGCGCGCCGCCGGTGCGGGTGCTCGAGGGGGCCGATCTGGACCTTGCCGTCGCGCGCGGCGCGTGCTCGTACGCGCTCGTGCGCCGCGGGCGCGGCCTGCGCATCCGCGGCGGTACGGCGCGCGCCTACTACGTCGGCATCGAGGGCGCGGTGCCCGCGGTGCCCGGCGTCGAGCCGCCCGTCAGCGCGATGTGCGTCGCGCCCTTCGGCATGGAGGAGGGCACCGAGGCGACGCTGCCGCCCCACGAGCTCGGGGTCGTCGTCGGCGAGGCGTGCCGCTTCCGGTTCTTCGGATCGACCGTGCGCCGCGACGACGCGCCCGGCACGACGCTCGACGAGTGGAAGCCCGGCGAGCTCGACGAGCTGCCGCCCGTCGAGGTGACGCTGCCGGCCGAGGGACGCCGCGAGGGCGACGTCGTACCCGTGCGCCTGCGCTCGAGCGTCACGGAGGTCGGCACGCTCCTGCTCGAGGCCGAGCCGCTGCGGCCGCTCGAGGTCGGCGAGCGCTGGCGCGTCGAGCTCTCGGTGCGCGGCGACCCGTGAGGCGCCCGTGACCGCGCGCTTCGCCGTCGGCATCGATCTGGGCACCACGAACACCGTGGTCGCCTCGGCGCCGCTCGGCGGCGGGCCGGCCGGGGTATGGGACGTGCCGCAGCTCGTGACGGCGACCGAGGTCGAGGCGCGCCCGACGTTCCCGTCGTGCCTGTACGCGCCGCTGCCGGGCGAGCGCGTCGAGGATCCGTTCGGCGACGCGCCGTGGGCGCTCGGCCGCTACGCGAAGCGGCGCGCCGGCGAGGTCGAGGGGCGCGTCGTGGCGTCGAGCAAGAGCTGGCTCGTGCACCCGTCGGTCGATCGCTCGGCCGCGATCCTGCCGTGGGGCGCCGAGGGCGAAGACGTCCCGAAGCTCTCGCCGGTCGACGCCGCGGCGCGCGTGCTCGCGCACGTGGCGCGCGCGTGGGACGCCGCGCACCCGGACGCGCCGATGGGCGCGCAGGAGGTCGTGCTCACGGTGCCCGCGTCGTTCGACGAGGTCGCGCGCGAGCTCACGGTGGAGGCGGCGCGGCGCGCGGGCCTCTCGCCGCGCCTGCTCGAGGAGCCGCAGGCCGCGTACTACGACTGGATGGCGCGCGCGGGCGAGGCGGGCCTCGCGCGCCTGCTCGAGGGCAGCGGCGGCGACGCGCTCGTGCTCGTGGTCGACGTGGGCGGGGGCACCACGGACCTGTCGCTCGTGCGCGTGACGGGGCCGGCGGCGATCGCGCGCGTCGCGGTGGGGCCGCACCTCTTGCTCGGGGGCGACAACATGGACCTGGCGCTCGCGCACGCCGTGGAGCCGCGCCTGGCGGGAGAGGGCGAGCGCCTGCCGGCGGGCCTGTTCGCGCAGCTCGTGGCGGCGTGCCGCGACGCGAAGGAGGCGCTGCTCGGCGACGCGCCGCCCGGCGACCTGCCGCTGACGGTCGTGAGGCCCGGCGCCAGCCTGGTGGGTGGCACGCACACCACGCGCCTCGCGCGCGAGGAGGCGGAGCGCCTGGTGCTCGATGGCTTCTGGCCGGAGGTCGCGGCGGACGCGAGGCCGGCGCGCGCGCGCGGGGGGATCGTCGCCTTCGGCCTGCCCTACGAGCGCGACGCGGCCATCACGCGCCACGTCGCGTCGTTCCTCGCGCGCCACGCCCCCGAGGGCCGCGCGCCTGACGCCGTGCTTCTCAACG
>JAJYCT010000414.1 GCA_021778125.1 Myxococcales bacterium | reverse complement strand
GCGCCGGGCACCCCCACGGCGCCGGAGACCGGCAGCCCGGTGGTTCGCGCGGCCGGCGCGGTCGGCCTTCGCTACACGCTCGAGGGCGTCGAGGTCCGCGGCAACTCGAAGACGCGCGCGCGCGTCGTGCTCCGCTACGTGCCGTTCCGCGCGGGGGACGTGCTCGACGTCGACGATCCCGAGCTCGAGTTCACCCGCTATCGCCTCATCGGGACGGGCTACTTCCGTGACGTGCAGCTCTCGCTGCGCCGGGGCACGCGGCGCGGCAACGTCATCCTCGTCGTCGACGTCGAGGAGCGGAACACGATCGTGGTCAACGACGTCTGGCTCGGCCTCTCGGAGGACGTCTACGGCAACGGCAACGCCCGGCCGCTCACGGCGTACGGTGGGGCGCACGTCACGGAGACCAACCTCGCGGGGACGGGCATCGCCCTCGGAGGCGCCTTCGCGGTCGCCGACGAGCAGATCGGGCTGCGCGCGACCCTGGCGGACCCTCAGTTCCTGCGCAGCAGCTGGATCGCGAAGGCGCAGCTGCTCTACAACGGCGCCCGCGACTTCTTCGGCAACCACGACGTGCTGGTCGTGGACCCCACCCAGACGCTCTTCGCGGACTACGCCGTGGCGCAGTACCAGCGCTTCGGGGGGAGCCTCGGCGCGGGGCACGATCTGGGCGTCACGTCGCAGATCTTCTTCGACTACCGGCTCGAGAAGATCGACGCGTCGCTGCCGCTCGCCGCGAGCGACCACAGGGGGCAGGAGGTCGAGCCGATCGACTTCATGCTGATCCGCGGGTCGAGTCTCCTCTCGACGCTGAGCGCGACGGTCGTCAACGACACCCGCGACGACGCGTTCCTGCCCACGCGGGGCCACCGCGTCGAGGCGGAGTTCGACGTGTCGCTCTCCCCGCTCGGCAGCGACTATCCGTACTCGAAGTTCGTGGTCCGGGGCACGCAGTGGTTCCCGCTGCCCTGGGGGCACGTCCTGTCGCTGCGCGCGTTCGCGGGCGGCGTGTTCGGAAACGCGCCCCTGTTCGAGCGCTTCTACGTGGGCGACCTCAGTGACCTCCTGCCCGATCGCGTCCTCGATCTCGCGTTCGACCGCCGCCCCGCGCCCAACTTCCTCGGCACCGACATCGTCGAGGTCCGCTACGGCAACTACGCCGCCAAGCTCGACGCGGAGTACCGCGTCCCGCTCTACCGGGGGACGCGGTCGGTCTACGGCATCGACTTCTTCGGGAGCGCGGGCCTGTACGGCCTCGCCAACGAGCAGGACCTCGTCTCGCCCGCCCTCGGCTACACCGGCTTCGCCACCTGGCCGATCGACTTCACGTTCAACCTGGGGCTGCGGATCGACACGCAGCTGGGGGGGTTCGTGTTCGGCGTGTCCAACCTCATCGGCCTCGTGCCCATCCGCGGCGAGCAGGCCGGGGCGGCGCGTTGATGTGGCGCCGCGCGTCACTCGCGCTCGCGGTCGTGCTCGCGGCCATGGCGCCCGGGAGCGCAGGGGCGCAGCAGGCCACGCCGCAGGGCGCGCCGCAGCAGCCGACCCACCCGGCGGCGCTCGCGCCGCGCCAGGCCAACTACGCCTGGGACGGCAACCTCCTGCGCGCGAGCTTCTCGTATCGCGACGTGCTCGGCGATCCGGAGCTGCTCAAGAAGGTGTCGAGCGGGCTGCCGACCACGATCGTCATGCGGGCCTACGTCTACCGCGAGGGCGAGGACACTCCGGTCGCCCTCGCGCCGCGCGTGTGCCGCGTCCAGTACGACCTCTGGGACGACGTGTACCGCATCCACGTCATCGAGCCGGAGCGCGAGCGTGACCAGGCGGCGGTGATCGGGACGGTCCTGCGCCTCTGCACCGAGGCGCGCGATCTGCCCGTCGTCCGCCGCGATCTCCTGGTCGCGGGGCGGCCGTACTTCCTGGGGGTCGTCGTCGAGGTCAACCCGGTCTCGCAGGAGATGGTGGAGCAGATGCGTCGCTGGATCGCCCGCCCCACGGGCAGCACGGGCATCGGCCCGGGCGACGCGCTCTTCGGGGGGTTCGTCCAGCTGTTCGTCCGGCAGATCGCCACCAGCGACAAGACGATCACGTTCCGCACGCAGAGCATCGTCCCGTGAGGCGGGCGGGGGTCGCGCTCGCCCTCGGCCTCTACGGCGCGCTGCTCTTCGCCTCGGCGCCGCCGTGGCCCTCGTGTTCGACGCGGCCCGGCGCCGGTCGTCGTTCCGTGCCGCGGCCGCAATCGCCGTCACGCTCGCGGCGGGGCGGGGCGGTGGCCCTCGGCCTTGGCGTGGCCCTGGGGCTGGGCGTGCGGCTCTCGTGGGCGCCCCTCTACGTCGCCGCGCTGGGGCTCGGGCCGCGGGGGGGCCGAGGGCGCGCGTGCGGGATCGCCGCCCTCGCCACGGCGGCCTGGGCGGCGGCGCTCGCGCTCGTCGTCGGCCCGGGGAGGCTCCTGCATCTCTTCGCCGTGCACTTCGCCGGCCACGCGCAGCGCTGGGGAGGGACGGTCCTCACCGAGCCGGGCTGGCGCCGGCTCGGCTGGCTCGCTCGCGACGTCTTCGTCGACGGGCTCGGCGCGGGACTCGATCCGGCCGGGCTGCTCGTCACCGGGTCGCTCGTCGCGTGCGGTGCGTCGGCGGCGCGCGCGTGGCGACGGTCGGGCGGGTCGGGCGGGCGCGCAGCGCTCCGCGCGCGCCCGGTCGCGGTAGCTCGTGTCCTGCGTCAGGAACCACGCCTCGACGAGGACCCGGAGGGCCGCGCCCTGCGCCTCGATCGGCGTCGCGTCGGACGCCGGCGACCACGCCGCGCCGGACCACGCCGCGCCGCTCGCGACGCTGCCGTCCGCCTGCGTCAGCACGTCGCGGACGAACGCGGCCTGCGCCAGGAGGACCTGCCGGACGCGCGCGCTGAACGTCGACGCGCCGCCCGCCGGGGGGTGAATCGGCACCGCGTTGAGGATGCCGAGCGCGTCCTTCGACGGATCCGGATCGGGCGCCCCGTACTGCGAGACGGACGCGTTGCACGACATCAGGAGGTGGCGCAGCCCCACGACGACGTGTCCGAGCGACGTCGCCGTCACGCTCCTCCCGCGCGCCACGGCCCCGGCGGTCACGGTCGCCGTGTCGACGACGACCTGCGAGGTCGGCTCGACGTGCATCCGGTCGAGATCGACGAACGCCGCGCGCATCACGCCGAGGGCGCGGTCGTGCGGGTGCTCTCGCCGTCCGGCAGGCCGTCGTCGGACGGAAACACGCTGCCCGCGAACGCGATGGTCTCGCCGAGCTGCTGCCCCACCGCCGCGTTGCGCGCGTCGGTCATCGCGAAGAACAGCGCGTGGCCGAGCATCAGGGCCGCCAGATCGGCGGCGTGGCTCGACGCGTCGGCGATTGCGAGCGAAGCGACGCCGGGGTAGGGGAGCGTCGCGTCCTCGGTCACGGCCATCGACGTCGGGAACCACAGGAGCGGCGAGCCGTAGTCGTACAGGATGGCCTGGGCGATCGAGCCGAAGCCCGACAGCGTCTTGCCGTCGGCCGTGCCGAGCGACGACAGCAGCCACGCCGCCGCGTTGTCCATCTCGTCGACCATCAGCAGGCCCCACATCCCCTCGAGGGGCGTCGAGCCGAGGAAGACGCCGGGCGCGGCCGAGGGCGGCTCGACGGCCTGGACCTGGTTGCCCGGCGTGCCGACGAACCTCAGGTCCGAGGGGGCGACGGCGGTGACGGAGTTGGCGGTCGAGTCGTGCAGCCGCCCGGTGAAGTCGATGCCCCAGAGCGCGTACTTCCACGCCGCGAAGCCCAGGATGCCCGGCCCGATCACGGGCTCGATCTGCGCCGCGCGGTCCGGCAGGTTGAGCGAGTTGTAGGCGCACTCGTACGCGTAGACGGGGTTGTTCCCGAAGAAGATGACCCCGCCGTAGCCGGTCGCGGACGTGCACGAGTGCGCGGCCGTCGTGTCCGGTTGCATCGACGGGTCGAAGCTGCGGTAGGGGGCCAGGCTCGGCCAGAGGCCGGGGAAGCCGAAGTCGTTGAGCGGGTTGCCGGAGACCGGCACGCCGCCGTCCAGGTGCGCGTAGCCGGCGACGTCGGTGCCCGCGGCGTAGAGGAGCTTCTCGACGCGCGAGCGCAACCGATCGCGGGGCGTCGCCCCGGGCAGGCTCGCGACGAGGGGGCCGTTGACCATGGACACGCCGGCGCCCGTCTGATGCGAGATCATGTTCACGTGGTACTTCGAGTACTCGTACGACTCGACGGCGGCGCTGAAGCCGAACAGGTCCGGGGACGTCTGGAAGAAGCTCGACCCGTTGGTGGCGGGCACCAGGTACTGGTCGACGGGGATGTAGTAGCGGTCGAAGTACGCGAGATCGCGCCCCCCGAAGTTCTGCGCGAACGGCTCCCCGCTCGTCTGCATCTCGCCGGCGGCGAAGAGGAGCCGCATCGTGTCGATGCGCGTCGACTGGAACTCGGCGTGCACCGGGGTCCTCGGCCCGGTCTCGGGCGGGGGCAGGCCGTCGTAGGGCGCGGCCGGCGTCGAGGATGGCCCCGGCGTCGGCGAGCCGGCCGCCCGGGCCCGAGGTCGCGCCGGGCACGCCGCGACCGCACGCGAACGCCACGCCGAGCG
>JAJYCT010000413.1 GCA_021778125.1 Myxococcales bacterium | reverse complement strand
CGGCGGCGCGCGGGGCGGGCGCGCGCGGCGTGGGCGCGCCCGGATCGCTGATGGTAAACCCCGGAAGGTTGGGGTCGTCGAGCAGGTCGTCGAGCGGCTCGGCCGCGGGAGGCGGCTCGCTGTCGGGGTTCTCGACGCCCGTGGCGGTGGGCGCCTCTTCCCCGGCGGCGGCGCGCGCGTCGGCGCCCTCCTCGGCCTCCCCGGCCTCCTCGTCGTCCGCGCCGGCGACCTCGAGGTCGCTCTCCGGCGCGGCCGGCGGCGCGCTGCCTGCGTCGCCCGCGGCGTCGGCGGCGTCGGCGGCGCCCTCGTCGTCGGCGTCGGCCTCGTCCTCGTCCGCCGCGACGGCGTCGGGGCCGGAGGCCGCGGCCTCTGCCTCCGCCTCGGCGCCGGCGGGCGCCGGGGCGACGCCGGCCTCGATCTCGTCGACCTCGCTCTCGGCGGGCGCCTCCTGGCCGTTCTCGCTGGTGCCGCCGGCGCCCAGGGCGTGCTTGCGCCCGCCCTGCAGGTAGGTCTCGAAGTCGTCGGGGCGGATGAGATCCTCGACGTGCAGGAACGCCGCCCGCTCGAGGCCGATGTCGATGAACGCGGCCTGGAGCCCGGGCAGCACCCGGGTCACCTTGCCGAGGTAGATGTCGCCTACGCTGCCGCCGCGCGGCTGCGCGCCGCGCCGCTCGATGTGCAGCTCGGCGATGATGCCGCCCTCGATGAGCGCGACGCGGGTCTCGGCGATGTCGCACGAGATGACGAGAGTGTTCTTGGCCATGGGGGAGAGAGCTTTCCCGCCCGGCGGTCGTGGCCCGCGCACGGCGCGCACAGCGCCCCGTCGTGACCCGGGAGGTCACCCGACAGGGGAGCGTGCAGTGCGGAGCGGAGCAACGGTGCCTCGGGCGCGCAGCGCGCCGCCCGACAGCGGGCAGGGCGCGGCAAAAAGACTTTGGGGCGGCGCGGAGCGCGCCTACCCGTGGCTCCCTGGCTTAGCGGAAAGCCGGCCCCCTGGCCAGCGCCACGCGAGCGACCGCGCCCCGGCGGCGAGCCGCGCCACAAAAGGCAAAGGCCCCACCACACGCTTCCACGCTACCGTTGCTCCCTTCCGGGCCTGGCGGGGTTCACGCTTCTGCGTCGGTGAGGCCGCACGATGCGAGGGCGAGCCCCGCGTCGAAGGTGTACCTAGCGCCGACGCGGGCGGCCGTCGAGGGCAAAGCGGCGCGGGCAGTCGCCCCCGTTCGGGGCTAGGCTGCCGCGCCGCATGAGCCCCGTCACCGAGATCGGCCTGCTCGCCAGCCGCGAGCTCCGCCGCAGCGTGCGCAGCGTCAAGGGCCTCATCCTCGGGATCATCACGCTCGTCGGGGCGGTCCTCGCGTCGCTGGTGCTCACGTGGGTCGAGGGGCAGAAGGTCGCCGAGGCCGGCTCGCGCGAGGCGCTCGTCGAGCTGCGGCGGCAGATGCTCGAGAAGCAGACGGGCGACGCGGGCCTCGCGCGGTACCTCGCGAGCATGCCGCAGTCGCTGCGGAGCTTCCTCGACCTGACGATCTGGCTCGGGCCCCTGCTCGTCGCGCTGCTCGGCTTCGACGCCGTGGCGGGCGAGCTGCAGCACCGCAGCGTGCGCTTCTGGGCGGTGCGCTCGCGGCGCTCGTCGTACTTCGCCGGCAAGCTGCTCGGCCTCTGGGCGCTCGTGGCGCTGGTGACCGTGGTGCTGAGCCTCCTGGTCGACGGGTTCGCCCTGGTGCGCGGCTTCGTCGGCGCCGCCGACATCCTGCGCTGGGGCTCGCGCTTCGCCCTCGTGGCCGTCGTCATCGCCGGGCCGTGGGCCGCCATCGCGACGTTCATCAGCTCGACCTTCAAGCAGCCGATCGGCGCGCTGCTGACGACCTTCGGCACCTTCTTCCTGCTCTGGGTCGTCAACGTGGCCGGCGTCGCGACGCGCGCGCGCGCGCTCGCCGAGACGGGGACGCTGCCGCGGCCGCACCTCTGGGAGTACGTCTACCCCAACGCGTACGACAACCTGCTGCTGTCGCCGGAGCCGGGCAAGGTCGCGATCGCCCTCGGCGTCCTGCTCGGCTTCGTGGCCCTGGCGACCGCGGGCGGCTCGCTGCTCTTCGCCCGGAGGGACCTGTGAGCGACGCGCCGATCGCCGTCCAGCTGCGCAACGTCACCAAGCGCTTCGGCGCCAAGACGGCCGTCGACGGCGTGTCGCTGGCCGTCGAGGCCGGGCAGGTCTTCGGCCTCATCGGCCCCAACGGCGCCGGCAAGACGACGACGTTCTCGATGCTGGCGGGCTACCTGCACCCGACCGCCGGCTCGCTCGACGTGCTCGGCTTCGCGCCCTCCGCGGTCGACGCGCTGCGCGGGCGCCTGGGCGTGCTGCCGCAGGACGCCCTGCTTCCCGCGACCGACACGGTCGGCCAGCTGCTCGTGCACATGGGGCGCCTGCAGGGGCTGCCCGCCGCCGCGGCGCTCGAGAAGGCCCGCCAGGCCCTCGCCGAGGTCGAGGGCGCCGACTGGTGGACGCAGCGCTGCGGGGCGCTCTCGCACGGCATGGCCAAGCGCGTCGCGCTCGCGCAGGCCTTCCTCGGCTCGCCCGACGTCGTGCTGCTCGACGAGCCCACCGCGGGGCTCGATCCGCGCGTCGCCTACGAGATGCGCCAGCTCGTCAAGGCCAAGCGCGGGCGCGCCGCGATCGTCATCTCGAGCCACAACCTGCAGGAGCTCGAGGAGATCTGCGACGCGGCGGCGATCCTCGACCGCGGGCGCGTGGTGGCGCAGGGCACGATGGGCGAGCTCACCGCCGCCAACGCCGAGATCCGCGTCAAGGTCAAGGCGGGCACGCGGCGCGGGACGGGCCCGGGCCTCGTCGACGTGGCGAAGCTGCGGTCGCTCGAGACGGTGCGCACGCTCGACTACGACGACGAGGGCTGCGAGCTGTACGTCTCGTTCGAGCGCAGCAAGGCGGAGGCCGAGGCGGTCATCGGCCAGGTGCTCTCGGTGCTGCTCGGCGACGGCGTGCCGATCAGCGGCGTCGCCAAGGGGCGCAGCCTCGAGCAGCGGGTGATGGACCTGACGTGAGCGGCGGGCGCGCGCTCAGCCCCGCAGGGCCGCCAGCGCGCCCGTCCAGCGCGCGAGCTCGTCGAGCATGACCTTCGCCGCGTCGTCGAAGCCCTTCTCGCCGGCGAAGCGCCCCTCGGCGTCGAGGAGCTTGGTGAAGAACGGGATCGCCACGGCCTCGGGCAGCGGCATCATGCGCATGGTCGTCACGACCTGCTTGGCCATCTGCACCGCGCGCGTGCCGCCCGACGCGCCGCCGTAGCTCACGAAGCCGGCCGGCTTGTAGTGCCACTCGCGCGCCAGGTAGTCGATCGCGTTGAGCAGCGACGGGGGCGCGCCGTAGTTGTACTCGGGCGTGACGAAGACGAAGGCGTCGGCCTCGGAGACCTTCGCGCTCCAGCGGCGCGTGTGCGCGCGCTCGTACTGGCCGAGGCGCGGGTGGCGGGACTCGTCGAAGAGCGGCAGGGCGAAGTCGCGCAGGTCGACCAGCTCGGCCGCGAACGCGCCGTGCGCCCGCGCGCGCTCGAGGGCCCACTGGGCGATGGGCAGGCCGGCCCGCCCGTCGCGGGTGCTGACGACGACGACGTGGAGCGTGGGGTTCATCGGTCCGCTGCGGATAGCACGCCGACCGGGCGCGGGCACTTCAGCGGAGAGGGAGGGATTCGAACCCTCGACAGGCTTTTGACCTGTGCCCGCTTAGCAAGCGGGTACCTTCGGCCACTCGGTCACCTCTCCGGACCCATGACGGGGGGCGGGAGGTTGCCACCGAATCGGGGCGAGGGCAAGGGGGGGGCGGACGACATCGCCACGGCCGCGGGCTTTGCTCCGGCGCTCGCGAAGGCGCGCGAGGGAGTCGGCCGCGCCTGGGCGATCGTGACGCGCGAATGGGGGCGCGCCCCGCTCCGGGAGGGGATCGCGATGGCTCGGCACCTCCAGGCCTCGGCCGCCGTCGATCCGGACGCGGGCGATCTCGACGCGGAGACGTACGCCATGCTCGCCGACGCCATGCAGGGCGCCGTGCACGGGTGGCTCGACGAGAACCGGTCGCAGCTCTCGCCGGCGCAGGCGCAGTTTCTCGAGCAGGTGGGCGTGCTGCGACCGCGCGGGTGACGTGGAGCTCGTCTGGCGTTCCCCCGTCATCGACAGATCCGAGCAGGATCTCGGCCGAGCCGAACGCGCTCCCCGGCGGCGAGGCCGCGCCGCGGCGCGAACGAACCGCGATCCCGCGCGCCCCTCTCGTGTCCTCTCTCGACCGGCGCGCGTTTCCCGTCGGTCGCGAGACGGCAGCCCGCGTCCGCGGCTCGATCTCGCGCGGGCGTCTCGCGTCATCGACGTCCAGGCTCGTGGTCCCGGGCGAGCGGATCGCGCTCGCTCGCGTGGGCGCCGCGATCGCGTGCGACCGAATCGAATCCCCGAACGACCAGCCCGCGCCTTCGCCTCTGCGCGACGCGTCCTGTGCCGACGAGGACGCGTTCTCGTCGGACCGCTGCGAGACGGCGACGAGCCGTGTCGCCAGGGCTCGCGCCCGAACCGGGGTCCCGAGCGAGCGACGCGCCATCCCGAGCGTCCGTCTC
>JAJYCT010000057.1 GCA_021778125.1 Myxococcales bacterium | reverse complement strand
GCGCGATCGGAGCCCCGGCCGGGTCGCGGGCGCCCGCGATCTCGGCGGTGCGCCGCTCGACGGTCAGGTGACGATCGAGCGCCGCGGCGAGCTCGGTGACGATCGCGTCGACGAACCGCAGCTCCTCGTCCCCGAGCGGCGCCGAGCACTCGAGCTGCAGCGCGCCGAACATGGGTCGATGCGCCACCGCGAGCGGCAGCGCGACGAAGAGGTTCGTGTCGTCCCCCCCCGGGCGCCGCGCGTCCTCGCCCACGGAGATCGCGCCGCGGACGACCTCGACGCCGCGCGACGCGAGGTCGGGCTCCTGCAGCAGGTACGCAAAGGTCGCGAGCGCGTGGTCGGAGGCGACCCCGACGTCGCGCCCGTTCGTGGGCCACGCGATGAGGCGCGTCTGGCCGTCCACGCGGAGCGCGAGGACGGCGGAGCGCAGCGACAGGGCGGTCG
Source organism: Myxococcales bacterium (assembly GCA_021778125.1). GTDB lineage: Bacteria > Myxococcota_A > Polyangia > Polyangiales > Polyangiaceae > Palsa-1150. The sequence continues at coordinate 21,526 of JAJYCT010000057.1, read as the reverse complement.
TCGCGACCGACAGGACCTCCGGGATGAGCTCCTCCGGACGTCGGGCGCGCGTGAGCTTCTTCCCGATCTCGTAGAGCAGCTCCAGGCGCGCCGGCCGCGGATCTCCGCCTTCCCGGCCGGTGAGGGCCTTCGCGCCTCGCGGTGCGGCCTGCGGATTGTGTCTGTGCGTCGTCGGCATCCCGGCTCCTCGGCTAGTGCTTCGCCCTCGGCCTGGGCCCGGCGCCTTCGACGCTCGCCCCTCCGCGGCCGATGCGGATCGGGTGTGTGGCGCGCGACGAGCTGCTGCCGCGCGTCTTCACGATGGTGAGCGCCGACTCCAGCGCCCCGTCGCGCGTCGCGTACCGCAGGACGAGCAGGTTGTCGGCGACCGGCGAGAGCCCGCCGGCGGGCAGCTCGTCCGGCGCGCCCCCGCGCGCCTCGAGCGTCAGGAGAACCGTCGCGCCGAGGCTCTTGAACTGCTGCACGAGCCGCGCGACGAGCGGCCGCAGCGTCTCGTGCATCCCCGGGCCCACGGGCAGGTCGCTCACGGCATCGATCACCACACGGCGAACCTTGCGGCGACGGATCCTCTCCGTCAACAGCGCGAACAGCTCTGGCGGGCGGATGCGATCGCCGGCGAGGTAGAGGACCTCGAGCGCCCCGCGCTCGACCGCGCGCGCGAGCGGCAGCCCGAGCGCCCTGGCGTTCGCCGCGAGCTGGGCCGGCCCCTCCTCGAGCGTCACGTAGAGCCCGGGCTCCTTGCGCGCCACGCCCGCCAGCGCGAACTGCATGGCGATCGTCGTCTTGCCCGCCCCCGCACCGCCCGAGACGAGCGTCGCGCTGCGCTCGAGGAGCCCGCCGCCGAGCAGCGCGTCGAGCCCGGGCACGCCGGTGGGAAGCCGTCGCGCGAGCACGACCGCGGTGGGCGGCTCGTGGGCGCGCGCGTCCCCCGCGTAGCGCGGAAAGATCTCGACGCCGCGCGGCCCGATCCGCAGCGCGTGCCGCCCGCCGAGGTGCGCCGTGTTGCGGAGCTTGTAGACCTCGACGTAGCGCTGGCGCTGCAACTGCTCCTCGACGGAGGTGAGCAGCACGATGCCGTCGACGACCGTCTCCTCGACGCCGAGCCGGCTGATCTGGTTCGCGCCGTACGGGATGTCCGTCGCGAAGAGGCCGACCGCGCGCGCGTTGTGCACGACGCTCCCGAGCTGAAACATCCGCTCGCGGCTGATCTCCGGGTCGCGGAGCTTGTGCAGGAAGACCGACACCGAGTCGATCGCGATGCGCTGCGCGCCCATCGCCTGCACGCGATCGTGGATCATGAACAGGTCACGCTCGACGGAGATCTCCGGCTGCGGCACGAAGACGATCTGCACCCTCCCCGCCGCGATCTGCGCGTCGAGGTCCCAGCCGAACTCGCGCGCGAAGGCGCGAAGCCGCTCCGGGGCCTCCTCGAAGGAGAACAGGATCCCCTTCTTGCCGGCGAGCGCGCCGCGGTAGAGGAACTCCACGAGGAGGGCGGTCTTGCCGGTGCCGGCGGCGCCGCCGACGAGGATCGTCGATCCGGCCGGAACGCCGCTGCCGAGCAGCGCGTCGAGCCCCGGGATGTAGGTCGCGCAGCGCTCGATGGGCTGGCCCGCGGCGTACGGCCGCCGCCGGATCGCGGTCTCGGGCGAGAAGACCTCGATCCCCGCCGACGAGATGGCGAACGCGTGCTCGTCGGTGCGGTGCGCGGCGCCGCGCATCTTGACGATGTGCAGGCACCGCTGGCGCTCGCCCCACAGATCGCGCTGGGTCAGCGTGATCATCCCGTCGACGATCGAGAAGAGCGCGTTGGTCTCGACCTCGGCCGCGCTGTACTCCCCCAGGAGGAGCGCGGTCGTCTCCCACGCCATGAGGTGCACCGAGAGCGCGTAGCCGAACGTGCGCAGCTCCTCGGGCGAGCGGGCCAGATCGTCGAAGACCTTGAAGCTGTCGATGACGACGATCGCCGGCCTGAAGCTGCGCACCTGCTCGACGAGGAGCGACAGCGCAGGCGAGAGCCCCTTCGCGCGCGCGATCCCGCCGAGATCCACGAAGCGCACGGTGACGTCGAGCGTCGCCGGATCGAAGTACGAGAACTCCTTCAGGTAGCGCAGCGTCTTCGCCGTCGGCTCCGAGAGCGTGTTGAAGTAGAGGACCCGCGCGCCGCGCGCGGCGTTGAAGAAGCCGATCTGCTGGCTGAGGATCGTCTTGCCGGAGCCCGGCGGCCCCGCGAGCACGGTGATCGAGCCGCCGGGGAGACCACCGCCGAGCAGGTCGTCGAGGCTGCGGACCCCGGTCGCGACGAGCTTGGTCTGGCTTCTCTTGGTCATGACTTTGGATCCTTGCGGGCTCGAGGGCGCCATGCCCGCCCCGGCCGCGTCGAGGTCTCGAGCGCGACGTCGGCGAGCGCCGCGTGAAGTGCCGGCGTCATCAGGTCGCTGGTGAGGTTGCCGAGGACGGTGAGCCAGGCCACGAGCACGGACCGCGCGGCCGCGCGCAGCTCGTCGTCGGTCATCGACAGCAGGTGCGCGCGCGCGGGCTCCCAGTGCATGCCGCCGCCGTCGACCGAGACGGCGACGAAGGCCGGAAACGTCGCCGCGGCGTCGAAGAGAACGCGCTCCGTCACGGCCGTGAGGGTGATCTCGCCGAGGGTCACGCCGGCCCGCTGCCAGAGCGCGGCGAACGCGCGCTCGAGCGACGCGATCAAATCGGGGCCGCGCCGCCCCTTCGAGACGGTGCGGAGCCAGGTTTCGACGGTACGTGCGTGCGGGCTTCGAGCCTTCAAGGGTCGCCTCCCGCGTCTCTGGATGGACGGGCTCACTAGGCGCCCGAAGCGTGGGGGTGTCAAGGCAGGCCGGGCCCCGACGCGAGCACGAGCCGCTTCGCGATCTGCACGAGGCCCAGGTACGTGGTCACGACGCCGAACAGAAACACGAAGAAGAGCGGCGGCAGCGGCTGGAACCCCAGGACCTCCTGCGCCGCCGGCACGAAGGGCAGGGTGATGGCCAGGGCAACCATGCCGAGCACCGTCGCGGCGAGCGCCACGCTCGGACGACTGCGCAGCGGGCTCCTCGACGTCCGGATGACGAAGATGACGAGAGTCTGCGTCGCGAGCGATTCGACGAACCACCCGGTCTGGAAGAGCCCCTCGCTCGCGTGGAAGACGCGGAGCAGCACGAAGAACGTGACGAAGTCGTAGAACGAGCTCACGGGCCCGATGAGGAGCATGAAGTTGCGGATGGTGCGCACGCTCCACCGCTGGGGCTTGCGCACGTACGTGGCGTCGACGTTGTCGGTGGGGATCGTGATCTGGGACAGATCGTAGAGCAGGTTGTTGAGGAGGATCTGCACCGGGCGCATCGGCAAGAACCGCAGAAAGAGCGAGACGGCCGCCATGCTGAACATGTTGCCGAAGTTCGAGCTCGTTCCCATGAGCACGTACTTCGTCACGTTGCCGAAGGCCTTGCGCCCCTCGAGGATGCCCGTGTGCAGCGCGCCGAGGCTCGGCTCGAGCAGGATGATGTCGGCGGCGTCCTTCGCGACGTCGACGGCGCTGGCGACGGAGATCCCGACGTCGGCGGCGTGGAGCGACGGCGCGTCGTTGATGCCGTCGCCGAGGAACCCGACGACGTGGCTCCGGCGCTTGAGCGCGAGCAGGATGCGGTTCTTCTGCGCCGGCGAGACGCGCGCGAACACGGTGGCGCGCTCGGCCACGTGCTCGAGCGCCGTGTCGGTCATCGACTCGATGGCCTCGCCCAGCACGACGTCGGCCTCCAGCCCGACCTGCGCGCAGACGTGCCGGGCGACGCGCTCGTTGTCTCCCGTCACGATCTTGACGGCCACGCCGTCGCGCGTGAGCGCGGCCAGCATCTCGGCCGCGTCGGGCTTCACGGGATCGGAGAACGCCAGGAAGCCCGCGAGCACGAGGTCGCGCTCGTCGCCCGCGCCGTAGGTCGCACGCCCGTCGACGCGGCGCCACGCGATCGCGAGCACGCGCAGCCCCGCCTCGCTGAGCGACTCGTAGGTCGCGCGGCCGCGGGCGCGCGCAGCCTCGTCGAGCGGCTGCTCTCCCTCGCCACGCTCGTAGCGGGTGGAGATCGCGACGATCCCCTCGGGCGCGCCCTTCGTGATGAGCAGGCGCTCTCCCGAGGTCCTCTCCACGACGATCGAGGCCCGGCGCCGCTCGAAGTCGAACGGGATCTCGTCGATCTTCTCGCAGGCGTAGGCCTCCGGCGCCCGGGAGGCGAGGATCGCGCCGTCGAGCGGGCTCCTGCTGCCGGTCTCGAAGCGGCTGTTGATGTGCGCCAGCGCGTGCGGCCGCGCAAGGGGGGCGCCGTCCACGTCGACCGAGCGCTCGAGCGACATCGTGCCCGTCGTGAGCGTCCCGGTCTTGTCGCTGCAGAGCACGTCGATGCTGCCGAGGTTCTCGATGGCCGGGAGGTGCTTGACGATCACGTTGTGGCGCGCCATGCGCACGGCCGCCTTCCCGAGCGTGACCGTCGTGATCATGGGCAAGAACTCGGGGGTGAGGCCGACCGCGAGCGCCACGGCGAAGAGCAGCGACTCGAGGGCTGCGCGATGGAGCGCGATGCGCGCCACGACGATGAACAGGACCAGGAAGAAGACGGTGCGCATGATGAGCAGGCTGAATTGCCGCACCCCGCGCTCGAACTCGGATTCGGGGGCCCGCGCAGCGAGGCGGGCGGCGATGTCACCGAACGCGGTCGTGCGACCGGTGGCGACCACGATCGCCGTCGCCGCGCCGCTCACCACCGACGTCCCGAGGAGCACCATGTCGCGGCGCTCCGCGAGCGCCTCGAGCCCGGCCTCGGACCGCGCCTCCTTCTCGACGGGCATGGACTCTCCCGTGAGCGCGGCCTGCTGCACGTGGAGGTCGCGCGCCTCGAGGAGGCGCGCGTCCGCCGGCACGAGGTCGCCGGCGGCGAGCCGCACGACGTCTCCGGGCACGACCTCGGCCCGGCCGAGCTCGCGCCACTCGCCGTCGCGGAGCACGGTCGCCGTCGGCGCCACGGTCTCGCGCAGCCGTGCCGCCGCGCGCTGCGAGCGGTAGGCCTGCACGAAATTGAGCATCGTGCTCAGGACGACGATCGTCGCGACGAGCAGGGCGTTGACCAGCTCGCCGAGGAACGCGGAGATCGCGCTCGCGACGAGCAGGATGATGACGAGCGGGTTCGCCAGCAACACCAGCAGCTCGCCGAGGGGCGAGCGGCGCTGGCGCGCGGAGGGATCGTTCGGGCCGATCTCCGAGAGCAGCCGCTCGGCGGCTTCGGAGGTGAGCCCGCGGGCCGCCGGTTCGGGCGTCGTGCTCATGGCGACGCGACGGCGTGGAGCACGATCCGTTCCGCCGGTGAGCTCGAGCGCGCGGGCCCGGCCGTGGGCGCGCTCCGCGGGCGCGACGCTTGCAGCCATGGACAGGCGGGCAGGCGGTTCACCGGAAACGACTCTCATGTCGACGACGAAGCTCGCGGCTGCCGGCGGCGCTCCGGCTCTCGACCCTCTTCCGGGCTCGCTCCCGGGGCGGCTGCCGCTCGCCCGACCCGGGCGACCCTCTCTCGGGCGCGCTCGCTGGCGAAGGCTCGTCAGGCGGCTCCTGCTCGCCGTCGCGATCCTGGCCGCGTCGTATCTGATCGTCGCCAACGTCCTCTTGCGGACCCGGCTCCTTCGCAACGCCGTCAGTGGCTCGTCCGTGAGCTTCGCCCTCAGCGGGAGGTCGACCGACCTGCGCCTCGACTACGCGAGCGCGTACTCCGTCCTCCCCGGTCGAGCTCACGTCGAAGGCCTGATCCTTCGCGGCCGCGACCGGCGGGTGGAGTGGTTGTTGACCCTCGACCGCGCCGACGTCGCCATCTCCCTGGGCGATCTCCTCCACCGCCGCCTTCACGCGACACGCCTGCGCTCGAGCGGGCTCGCGATGCGGGCACGACTGCGGCTCGCGCGCGCCGAGGCGACTCCCGACGTCGTCGCCGCGCTCCCGCCCATCGCCGGCTTCGCGGATCCGCCCCTGCTGGACGACGCGCCCGAGCCGCCGCCGCTGACGGACGCCGACTACGACCTGTGGACGGTCGATCTCGAGGACATCGACGTGCAGCACGTGCGCGAGGTCTGGATCCACATCGTCCGCTCGGTGGGCGACACGCACGTGCGCGGGCGATGGTTCTTCCGCCCGCGGCGGTGGCTCGAGGTCGGGCCGGCGACCGTGGACGCCGACGGAGTCGATGTCTTCTACGGGATCCACCCCCTCGCCGCTGGACTGCGGGGGTCGACCGAGGCGACGGTGCATCCGTTCGATCCGCGCGCGGCGAAGGGGCTCGCGTTCCTCGATCAGATCTCGTCGCACGGGCAGTTCCGGGGCCGCGCGAACGTCGCGGGCGCGCTTCGCCTGCTCGCGCCCCGGAGCCGCGTCGCCTTCACGCGATGGGAGGGCCCCCTCGAGGCCAACCTGGTGCTCGATCACGGGACGCTCGCCGGTGGGACGCGGGTCGGGATCGAAGCGGCCGATGCCCGGATCGACGCGGACGGGCTGGCCTTCGAGGCGCCGGTTCGCGCCGACGTCGGCGTGGATGGCGATCGCGGCACCCTCGGCGCTCACGTCTCGAGTCTGCGAGTCTCTCGCCTGAGCGCGGAGCGTGCGCGCGTGGCCTCGATCGAGGCCACGGTGACCAGCCGCCACCTGCGGCTCACCCACTTCTTCGACGACGCGCGCGCGACGCTCGACGTCGGCGGCGCCGAGACGGCCGACGTCGCCGCCTGGAGGGACTACCTCCCGTCGACGTCCCCGTTCGTCCTCCGGTCGGGGCCCGCGACGGCGCACGGCCACGCCGAAGGGTCGCTCGCGGAGGAGCGCGGGGCCGCCTCGCTGCGGCTCTCGGTGCGGCGCCTCGCGGTGGAGCGCGGGGCCGACCGGGTGATCGCCGACGTCACCGGCGACGTCCAGCTCCGCGACGTCTCGCTCTCTGGCGGGCTGGCCGTAGGGGCCGCGACCCTCACCGCCGGGGGCGTGACGGCCCGTCTGGGCGCGGCCACGCTCGCGGGGAAGGTCACGGCGCACGTCGATCTGCGGCGCGGGGCGTGGCGCGACCGAACGCTGGACCTCTCAGGAAGCGACGTCGCTCTCCGCGACGTCTCGGCCGGGTCCGCGCGCACCGGCAAGGCCATCCTCGTCGTTCCGTCGCTCTCGGTCGTCGCGTCCCGTCTCGCGATCGCGCCCTCGGGCCTGGGCGGGCACGTCGCGGTCGATCTCCCGGGCGCCGAGCTGATCGACCTCGGCCGACTGCGCGATCTGCTCCCGCTGCCCGGGGGCCTGGCCGTCCAGGGCGGCGCGGGGCGGGCGAGGTTGCACGCCGACCTGGAGCTGGGCTCGGGGGCGATGCAGGGCACCGGGGAGGTCGTCACGCGAGGGCTGCGGGTTCGCGCGGGCGTGACGGAGCTGTTCGGGGATCTCGTGCTCGCCGTGCACGCCCGTCGCGCCGGGGGCGCGGACGGCTCGACCGACCTCTCGGGGAGCACCCTCGCGGTCAGGCGCGCAGGGACGGGAGGCGAGGCGCCTGCCGGGGACGCCTGGTGGGCGAACGGAACGCTGCGGGAGGCGACGCTCCGGACGAGCGGGGGCGTGCACTTCGACGCGAGGGGCCACGTCACGGCGAAGGACGCGAGCCCCGCCACCGTCCTCGTCGCGCAGAACGAGAACGTTCCGACCTGGGCCGTCGACATCTTCCGGATGCCGGCGCTCGATGCGGACGCGGAGGTGCGGGTCGCGCCGCGATCGCTCGAGGTGCGCTCGCTCGTCGCCCGTGGAGGCAACACCTCGGTGCGGGCGGAGTACGCGAAGCGCGGCGGGCGGCAGGACGGGGCGGCGCTCCTGGACCTCGGATGGATCGACCTGGGCTACGACCTGGCCGACGGCTCGACGGGTCTGGTGCTGGTCGGCCCTCAGGCGTGGTTCGCGCGCAAGACGGCCGTCCTGCGCGATGCGACGGCCGCCGCCAGGGCAACGGCCGAGGCGGCCGAGCAGCTCGAGCGCTACGCCGCAATGACTGCGCCGCGGCGCAAGGAGGAGGCGCGGACGCTCGCCGCGCGCTGCGCGCACGATGCCCGCTCGTGCGACGGCGCGTCCATCGAGAACCTGCTCCGGGCGACGGCCGATCCCGGCGAGCGCGGTGTCCTGAGCGGCATCGCGCACGCGCCGATCGTCGCCGCCGCGGCCCGATGGGGCAGGGACGGCTCGACGATCGACCCGGTCATCGTGGGCAGCGTGGCGGAGGCCTTGAGGCGGGGAGGCGAGTCGACGCTCGACGACCTTCCGTCCGTGACCCGCGTCGCCGCCGCGAGCGACTCCGGAATCGCGCGGGGCAAGGTGATCGCCGTCACCGGCAGCCTCTCCGCGATCCGGCGCGAGAGGACGTACGCGGTCGGCACGCTGACGACCGACGCCGAGCCCGTCCACTTCGTCACGCCGTTCGTGGCCTACCCCGTCCCCGGGACCCTCGCGCGCTTCCGCGGCGTGTTCGTACAGCGCTGCACGTGCACGAGCGAGGCGCCGGATCAGCGGCGATCGCTCGTCCTCGTGGGCGGGTTTCTTCCCTAGCGCCGCAGCCGCGGCGGCCTCGGCGGATTCATCCACGACCGGATGGGGGCGTTACTCGAGAGGCAGCGTGAACGAGAAGGCGCTGCCGCGACCGACCTCGCTCCACACCTCGATCTTCCCCCCGTGCGCCTGCACGATCGCCTTGCAGATGTAGAGGCCCAGCCCCCACCCGCCCTCCTCGCCGAGCCGCCAGAAGCGCTCGAACACGTGCGGCAGGTCTGCGGCGCGGATGCCCGTGCCCGTGTCGCGCACGGAGACGAGGACCTCACCTCCCTGCGGCGCGGCGCGCACCTTGACCGAGCCGGTCGGCGCCGTGAACTTCATCGCGTTCTCGACGAGGTTCGTCAGGACCTGCCGGATGCGATCAGGGTCGAAGCGTGCGAGGAGCGGCTCGCCAGGGATCTCGGCGACCAGCGACGGCGCGGTCGCCGTCGACCTGGAGGCGAACGATGCCACCACCTTCTCGATCACCCGCCTGAGGTCGGCGCGCACGGTGCTCACCCGGATCGCGCCCGCTTCCATGGCGGCGAAGTCCAGGAGATCGCCGACCATCCGGCGCAGCTCCTTGCACGACCCGCCGATCTCGGCTGCCCACGCCTTGATCCTCGCCGCGCTCGGCTCGTCGGGCGTCGAGCGCGCGATCATCTCCGCGTCCATGGCGATGACGGTGAGCGGATTGCGAAGATCGTGGGTGACCATGGCGAGGAACTCGTCCCGGCCGGCGAGAGCGGCCTTCGATGCGCCGAGCTCCCGCCGCTCGTCGGCGAGGAGCCGCATGGTCCGGTCGACCACCGCATCGGCCTCGTGCCGCTCGGTGAGCAGGCTGTCGTCGGTCCCGGCCCGCTCGGCGGCGACCGCCTCGTTTACCGCCGCGCTGGCCGGCCTCTCCGCCTCGGGGGCCGCCCGCTCGAGCCGCACGTCCGTCTGGTCGCGCTCCTCGGCCAGGTTGGTGTCGGTTCTTCCTCGCCCTGCGTCGAGGTCGGTTCGGTGGGTCATGACGGCCCCCCCTTTCGGAGCGCCCGCTCCGGCTCAATTGCAAGCCTGGCGCCACCGCGCCGCGCAGCAGCCCAGCGTTCCCCGTGTCCACCGCTCAGCCGTCGTCAGCCGTCGCCCGCCCGGCCCTTCGACGCGCGAGGCTCGGCACGATGTAGAGCAGCGGCGCGCTCGCGAAGAGGGCGATGCTCAGGACCGTGCTCACGAGCGAGAGCAGCATGGCGCCGATGTAGACCGCCGCCGCGGTCAGCATGTGCCATGTCTCCCGGCGGATCGCGTCGGGCGCGAGATCCGCACGCACGAGGCGCCCCGCTCGCGTGGCGTAGGTCCACATCGCGAGCTGCACCAGGCCAACCGCGACGAGGTGGGCGCCGTAGAAGACCACGACGGTGCGCTGGAGCCCGTGGCGCGCGAGGAGCGTCGCCGAGAACGGCACGGCCGAGATCAGCATGAGGAAGATCATGTTGAGCCAGATGAGGATCTGGTCGGCCCGATGGATGAAGTGAAACTGGCCGTGATGCCCCTCCCAGAAGACGCCCAGCACGACGAAGCTGACGACGTAGCTGAGGAGCTTGGGCCACAGCTGGAGGAGCAGGTGCGGAATGTCGGCGGACCCCACGATGGCCGACGACGGCACCTCGATCGCCAGGACGAGCAGCGTCATCGCGATCGCGAAGATGCCGTCGCTCAGGGTCGCCAGACGATGCGGCGAGAGCTCGGGCGGTTCGGACGATGGTTGTGGTTCCGTCATGGGCGATGCGCTCCGCGGCGACGGCCGCGCGCAGGATCCGGGGGCTCGGCAGGCGCGGTAGTAGCAACGCTCGCGCCGTGCGCGGCGCGTCGCCGCCCGGACTGGCGCCCGTCATAGGGCGCGAACGCGCGGCGCGTTACGGTTCGGGCAGTCCGTGCCGTTCTTTTCGACCCTCAGCTACAGCTCCTGCAACGAGGACTGGCGCACCGAGCGGCGGGCCCTTCGCGTGGGACCTGGCGACCGGGCGCTGGCGATCACGGGCGGCGGTGACCGCCCGATGCACCTGCTGCTGGACGACCCGGCCTCCGTCACGGCCGTGGACGCGAACCCCGCGCAGAGCGCGCTGCTCGCGCTCAAGCTCGCCGCGCTGCAAGCGCTGCCGTTCGACGAGTACGCCGCGTTCCTGGGCCTCGAGCCGGCCACTGATCGCGTCGCACGCCTGGAGGCGCTTCGCCCGGGGCTCCCCGACGACGCGGCGGGCTTCTTCGACCGCGAGCGCGCCGCCGTGGCGCGCGGCGTGCTCTACGCGGGGCGGTGGGAGCGCCACTACGCGCGGGTCGCCCGTGTCGGGAGGGCGCTGCGCGGCGCGAGCATCCGGCGGCTGTTCGCGTTCGACGACCTGGACGCCCAGCGCGCGTGGGTGCACGAGGTCTGGGACCGCGGGTGGTGGCGGCTCGTCTTCGACGCGATGTGCAGCCGGACGCTGTCGCGGATGGTCCTCCGTGATCCGGCCTTCTACGCTCACGTCGATCCGGACTTCGACATCGGCGCCTACGTCTACGAGGGCATGCGCGCGTCGCTCGGGCGCCACCTGGCGCGCGAGAACTTCATGCTGTCGCTGGTGCTGCTCGGTCGGCTCGCGGCGGAGGACCTGCCGCCCTACCTGGTGCGCGAGCACGCGGCGACGATCCGGGCGCGCGCCTCGCGCATCGCGCGCGTGACCGCGGACCTGGTGACGTTCCTCGAGCAGGTCCCGCCGGCGAGCTTCACCCGCCTGTCGCTCTCCGACGTGCCGTCGTACCTCGACGCGTCGACGTTCGAGAGGCTGCTCGCCGCTGTCGCGCGCGCGGCGGCGCCGGGGGCGCGCTTCTGCATCCGGCTGTTCCTCACGAGCCACGAGATCCCCGAGCGCCTGCAGGGGACGTTCGTGCGCGAGCCGGCGCTCGAGGAGGAGCTCCGGGCCGACGATCGCGCGTTCGCGTACCGCTTCCTCGTCGGCACCGTTCGACCGTCCGAGACCCGGGGAGCCGCGGCATGATCCGGAAGCCCACGTCCGTCCGCTTCAAGACGCGCGCCGAGCGCTTCCACGTCCGCGAGGGGGTGACGATCGAGATCGAGGTCCAGCTCGAGGGCGGCGCCGTCGCGAGCGGCCGCGCGATCGAGGTCTCGCGGTCGGGCGCGCAGTGCGTCGTCACCGAGGGGGCGGGCGGCCTGGAGGTGGGCGCCCGCGTCGACCGGCTCGACTTCCACGTCGAGCTGGTCGAGCTCGAGATCCGCGGCGCCGTCGTGCGCCGGCTCGAGCCGATCAACGTCGGCGGCCTGCCCACGGGGCTGGTCGTCGCGTCGTTCGCGTTCGACGAGGCCGCGGAGCTGCTGCCGGCGGAGCTCAAGCCGTTCCTCGCGCACAGCGCCTACGTGACCGGCGAGCTCTTGACGCGCACCGCAACCGACGGCTTCCCGCAGGTCAACGCGCTGGAACACACGCTATTCGACTTCTATCGCAAGGACTCCCGCGACCTCTTCGAGAAGTGCAACGCCTTCTACGAGATGGTCAAGGACATGCAGCGGCGCAAGATGTACCAGTGCCTCTACCGCGTGACCGTGACGAGCGGCCTGGATCACCGCATCTCGGTCTTCAACCCGATCCGCCGCACCGAGGAGCAGTTCCTCTGCTTCGACTCGAACAGCTACCTCGGGCTGCACCGGCACCCGCGCGTCGTCGAGGCCGTGCACGCGGCGCTCGACAAGGTCGGCTACGGCACGCCGAGCGCGCAGGTGCTCAGCGGGACCAACCGCTACCTGCGCGAGCTCGAGGACGCGCTCAGCCGGTTCCACGGCCGCCAGGACACGATGATCTTCCCGAGCGGGTACGCGGCCAACCTGGGCGCGATCACCGCCCTGGTGCGCGCCAACGACCTGGTCGTGCGCGATCGATTCTCGCACGCGAGCATCCACGACGCGGTGCGAGCGAGCGGCTCGAGGTTCCAGCGCGTCGTCGCGCACGACGACATGGAGGCGCTCGACGTCGCGCTGACGAAGGGGGCGGCGAACGAGTCGGTCAAGGGCAAGCTCGTGGCGACCGACGGCGTCTTCAGCATGCACGGCCTGCGCGCGAACCTGCCGGCGCTCGTCGCGATCGCCCGCCACCACGGCGCCAAGCTGCTCGTCGACGAGGCGCACGCGACCGGCGTCCTCGGCAAGACCGGGCGCGGGCTCGAGGAGCACTACGGCATGCCGGGGACGATCGACGTCCTGGTCGGCACCTTCAGCAAGGTGCCGGGCACCACCGGCGGCTACGTCTGCGGCAGCCGAAAGATGATCGAGTACCTGCGCTTCTACGCCAACCCCGGCATGTTCACCGCGTCGCTGCCCGCCGCCCAGTGCGCGGGCGTCCTCGAGGCGTACCGGCTGATCGACGAGGAGCCGCAGCACCGCGAGCGGCTCTGGCGCAACACGGAGGTGCTGGCGGAGGGCCTTCGGAGCGCGGGCTTCCTGCTCCCGGAGGAGATCCAGAGCCCCATCCTGACGGTGCTCCTGGGGTCGAGCGCCCTCATGTTCGTCTTCTCGCGCGATCTGTTCATGCACGGCATCAAGTGCGGCAGCGTCGCGTACCCGGCGGTGCCCGTGGGGGAGGCCATCCTGCGCATCGCGGTCAATGCGCGGCACACCGACGACGACCTGGAGCGCGCCGTGGAGATCTTCACGCAGCTCGGCGCCAGGTACGGGGTGCTCGGCAAGCCGCGCGAGGAGCTCCTGGCGATCGGCGACCGGATCGCGGCGGACCTGGCCGACGAGGGGCGGCCCGCGTGAGGCCGTACGCCGTGAGCAGCGCTGCGTTCTGGCGCGCGTACGCGATCACGCTCCGCCCGTACCTGCTCTTCGTCTCGGGCGCCTCGGGCCTGGTCGGGCTGGCGCTCGCGCCGCGCCTGTCGTGGGGCGCCCTCGGGGCCGGAGTCGCGGCCTTCTTCCTCTCGTACGGCCTGGGCCAGGCGCTCACCGACGTCAGCCAGATCGACACCGACTCGATCTCGTCGCCCTACCGGCCGCTGACGCAGGGGGTCATCACCGGGCGACAGGTGCTCCTCGTCAGCCTGGCGGGCCTGCTGCTCTGCGCGGTCGTCTTCGTCGTCCTCAGCCCCTGGACGCTCGCGCTGAGCGCGCTCGGCGTCGCAGGGCTGGCGACGTACACGCCGCTCAAGCGCCGCTGGTGGGGCGGGCCCTTCTGGAACTCGTGGATCGTCGCGCTGCTTCCGGCGATCGGCTTCGTCTGTGGCGCGTCGCCGCGCGAGGCGCTGGGGAGCGGCCCCCTGGCGGCCGCGATGGCGAGCGTCTTCTTCACCTACGCCACCTTCGTGCTGCTCGGTTACCTCAAGGACATCTCGGCTGACCGGCAGACCGGGTACGACACGATGCCGGTCCGCTTCGGATGGGTCGCGTCGGTGGCTCTCTCTCTCGCCTGCGCCACCCTGGGCCTGGCCGCGAGCGCGTGGCTCCTCGGCGCGCTGCCGTTCTCGTGGCGCACGCCGCAGGGTGCAGGCGTCGGGGTGCTGTGGGGAACCGGCGCGGTGCTGCTCGTGGGAGGTCACCTCGCGATGCTGCGAACGCGCGACGAGACGCGCGCTCACGGCCCGATCGGCATCGGCCTTCGCGGCTACGTCGCGCTGCACCTCGCCGAGGCGGCCGCGGCGCGCGTCGAGCTCGTGGTGCCGTCGCTCGCGTACTACGCGCTCTTCGAGTGGGCGCTCGCGGCGCGGCCGGAGAGGACCCAGGTATGAGCCTGCCCGCCGCGCTCGTGCTGCTCAACCCCGCGGCGCGCGGGGGGCGCGGGCGCGATCTGTTCGCGCGCGTGCGCGCCGCGCTCGACGCGCAGGTCCGGGCTCACGTCGTCGAGTCGGATCCGGCCGGCGCGTGGCGCTCGCGAGTGCAGGACGCCCTCGGTGCGGGCGTCCGGGTCTTCGTCGCGGCCGGCGGCGACGGCACGGTCAACGCGCTCGTCAACGCCCTGGCCGAGCTCCATGCGCGCCCGTCGGAGCTGGCCCTCGGCGCCGTGGGCCTGGGCTCGAGCAACGACTTCCACAAGCCGTTCGACGTCGTGGAGGGGGACGTGCCGCTGCGCGTGCGCGTGGACCGGCGCACCGCGCGCGACGTCGCGCGCGTGCGCTTCGCGCGCGAGGACGGGACCGAGGCCGAGCGCGTGTTCCTCGTGAGCGCGAGCCTGGGGCTCGTCGCCGACGCCAACGCCTTCTTCAACGAGGGCGGCGGCCTGCTCGGATGGCTGAAGCGACGCTGGACGGGAGGGGCCATCACGTACGCGGCGGTCCGTACCTTGCTCGCGCACCGCAACCTCGCCGCCGACCTCACGGTCGACGGCGCCGCGCGCAGGGTGGCCCTGACCAACCTGAGCGTCCAGAAGACGCCCTTCCTGAGCGGCACCCTGCGCTACGACACGCCGGTGGCCCCGGACGACGGCGCCTTCGCCGTCAACACGTGCGAGGGGATGGGCACCGCCGCGGCGCTGGGCGCGCTGCTCGATCTGGAGAAGGGGCTCTTCCTGGGCAAGCCCGGCCGCGTGCACACCCGGGCGCAGCGGCTGGAGGTCGCCCCCGAGCGCCCGGCCGTGCTCGAGTGTGACGGGGAGGTGCAGGTGGTCACGCGCGCGCGCTTCGACATCCTGGGCGAGCAGATCGGCGTGCTCGGATGAGCCGCGCGCTCGACGCCGTCGCCGAGAACCGCGCCGTCGACGCGTGGTGGCGGGTGCTCTCGCGCCACCCGCAGCAGGCGCACGGGGTGCACGAAGCCGATGCCGAGCTCGTGCCCTGGCCGGGCACGAGCGACCTGCTGGCCGTCACGACCGACACGATCGCCGAGGAGATCGCCCTGGGCTTCTACCGCGAGCCCCGCACGATCGGCTGGATGGCCGCGACGGTGAGCCTGTCGGACCTGGCCGCGGTGGGCGCCGAGCCCGTGGGCGTCGTGCTGGCGGTGACCCTTCCGCGCGGCACCGACGAGAGCACGCGAGAGGCGCTCGCGGCGGGCGTCGAGGCGGCCTGCCGGGCGTGCGGCACGTACGTGCTGGGGGGCGACACGAACACGGGCGACGCGACGGCCGTGACGGCGACCGCCGTGGGGCGGGTGCCGGCGGGGGCCGCGATGACGCGCACGGGGGCGCGGGCGGGCGACGCGCTCTACGTCACCGGAGGGCTCGGGGCCGGCGGGGCATGCGCGGCGCGCGCGGTGCTGTCGCTGCCCGACGCCCTCTACGCAGAGCGAGACTACCGGCCTCGCGCGCGTCTCGCGGAGGGGCGACTCTGCGCGCCGTTCGCGAGCGCATGCATCGACACGAGCGACGGCCTGGTCGCGGCGCTCGACCAGCTCGGGCGCCTCAACGACGTCGGCTTCGAGGTCGATCTCGCCCCGTCGGCTCTGCTCGAGCCGCGGGCGCGGGCCGTCGCCGACGCCCTGTCGGTCGACCCGCTCGCCTTCCTCGCGCAACCGCACGGAGAGTTCGAGCTGGCGCTGACCGTGCCCGCCGGGCGCACCGCCGCGCTCGAGGCGGCGTCGCGCGACGCGGGGGTGGAGCTCGCGCGCATCGGCCGCGTGGTGGACGAGCCCGTGCTGCGCTTCACCGCGCCGCGCGTGCGCACGCTCGACGGCGGGCGGCTGCGATCGCTCGCAGAAGACCTCGGGCGCGACGCCCGCCACTACCTCGCGGCGCTACTCGCGGAGCTACAGCGTCAGTAGAGGAACGGAAGCAGGCGCCAGCTCTCGCGCTGGTAGGCGGCGTACTCCGGGAACGCGCGCGACAGCTCGCGCTCCTCGAACGCGATGCGGGGCGGGTAGTAGAGCGCGCAGAACGCCATCACGGCGCCCAGACCGAGCCAGGAGCCCGTCGCGAGCTCGCAGCCCGTGAAGGCGAGCACCGCCGCTGCGTACGACGGATGACGCAGGCGCCGGTAGACGCCGGTGCGCACGAGCCTCTGCCCCGCGTCGACGCCTACGGTGAACGAAAACGCCGATCCGAGCGCGCAGATGGCCACGGTCCGCAGCGCGACGCCCGCGACGACCAGGGCCGCCCCCGCGAGGGCGAGAGAAGGAGGAGGGGGAGAGCGTCCCAGGAGACGATCGACGGGCCCGACGCTGGCCGCCGCGAGCATGAGCGCGCCCCAGAGCGCCGGGCGACGGTTCTGCAAGAAGCGCGGGCGGGCCGACGTCCGACGGACGCCGAGCAGCCGTCCCTCGACCAGGAACCACGCGACGCTCACGCCGAAGACGAGGTAGCCGAGCATCAGAGATCCCGGGCGTCCACGCACATGCGCGCCGGCACGCGCAGTGGGCCGCGCAGGTCGGTCATCAGCAGCGAGTACGGAATGATCGGCGACAGGAGGGGGGGGGCCGCCGCCCGCAGCTCCGGCCACCAGGAGGGCTCGCCGCTCACGACGACGTAGCAGTACCCGATCCCGCTCGCGAGGGCGCGGTCGTTGACGTGCTCGAGCAGCGCTCGGGCGGCGTGCCCATCCGCGGCGTGGAGGTCGTAGACGAACCAGCTCCGCAGCGCCTCGCCGGGCGCCGGCACGCGGGGCAGGGGAAGCCAGCGCAAGGGGGGCGCGGCGAGCGCGAGGCGGGCGGCCCGGTAGGCCGGGGGCACGCGCTCGACGACCTCCGCGAGCAGCGCCTCGTTCGACCAGAGCGAGCAGCCGGCCGCGCCGGTGGTGAGGCTCACGACGTGCCCCGCCGGCGCCGGGCCGGGGATCGGGTGGAAATCGAACGGCCCCTCCGCCCGCACGTACGCGTCGTGGATCTGCGCCGGCGTCGTCTCGGGCGCGGCGCGGGCGCCGCGCCGGCGGAACACGGGCCACACGAGGGTGCGGTAGCCGCCGGCGAGGGTCATCCGGAGCGAGCGGCACACTCCGAACATCGCGCGGTTGTCGCCGACGACCTGTGTGTAGAAGAGGTCGGCCCCCTGGGGTGTCGCGCGCTCGATGACCGCGCGTGTCATGCGCCCGGCGATCCCCCGCTGGCGGAGATCGGGGTGCACGCGCAGGTCGAAGCCGAAGGCCGTCGTGCGCGTCTCGCCGTGCAGGATCGCCGGGCGCAGCGCGTACGCGCACGTGGCGACGAGCCGGCCGCCCTCACGTCCGACCACGAGGCCCCAGCGCTCGTACGTCGCCGCGCGCGCGTGGAACGTCGGCCGGCGGAACGAGAGGCGAAAACGCTCGCCTTGCGGGCAGACGCGCTCGAGCGCGACGCACTCGTCTGACAGCGCGGGCGAGTAGTCCGAGATCTCGAGCACCGTACTGGCCCGCAGTGTAGTCGACGCCGGTCCCAGCGTGGACAACCCCGCCGCTCGCCCACACGTGCCCGAGCTCGACGCCGACAGGTCCACCCACATGACCGCCGAAAGGTGCTGTCTGGAAGGCGCACGCCCCATGGCACCCGCGCCACACCCCTCGCGCTGCGCGAGGCGCGCGCGCGCCGCAGACCGGCCGGCGCGCTCGCGCGTATCTCCCGGCAGGGGGCGGATGGCACGCCTGCTGCATTCGTCTCGGGGAGAAGAACATGGTGATCGAGAAGCTCGGTTTCCTCGTCCGGTTCTGGGGGCTGCGGGCACGGCACGCGACGCTCGGCCAGCCGCTCGCCAGCGGCGAGCAGCTCGAGCTGCTGTCCTTGATGCAGCTCGTCACGAGCGAGCTCAAGGTGCCCGCGCCCGGCACGCGCGCGCGCCCGGACGACGCGCTCCCTGCGCAGCTCATCGGGCAGGGCGGGATGCTCCCCGTCGAGATCGTGCACGTGTCGGCCGCGGCGCTCGTCGTGACCGGCGCCCGCTCGATGCCTTCGGGCGAGCGCGTCATCCTGCGCACCGCCGACGCCGTGAGCGGCGTCGAGTACACGCTGCCGTGCACCGTCGCGTGGGCGCATTCCGGCCGGCCCGACGCCATGGCGCTCGTCGTCGACGGCATCCCCGCGCGCGCGGAGCTCGCCGTGGCCGGCGACG
Organism: Myxococcales bacterium; assembly: GCA_021778125.1. GTDB lineage: Bacteria > Myxococcota_A > Polyangia > Polyangiales > Polyangiaceae > Palsa-1150. The sequence goes on along the minus strand of JAJYCT010000057.1, from coordinate 2,965 downwards.
CCGGCGTGGGCAAGGCGGTCGCCTCGCTGGCCGCGATGGGGCGGCAGGTGCGTCTCGTCGGCTGAGCGGTTCTCTGGCATAGTCGCGGGCCCCACCATGCCCCTCGACATCCAGATCCGCGCCGCGGCGCCCCACGATCTCTCGGCCGACCTCCTGGTGGTCGGCGTCCTGCCGGCCGGCAAGTCCGCGGCGCTTCCTCCCACGCTCAAGCCGATCGACGAGGCGCTCGGGGGCGCGCTCTCCAGGGCCGCGGCGAAGGAGGAGTTCACGGCCAAGCGCGATCAGTCGCTCACCGTCTCGACGCTCGGCCGCCTGCCGTTCGAGAAGGTGATCCTGCTCGGCCTGGGCGAGCGCCGGTCGCTCGGCGCCCCCGAGGTGCGCACCTTTGCGGCCAAGGCCGCGCGCGCCGCCAACGGCGACAAGGCGCGGTCGCTCGCGCTGTCGCTGCCGGCGGGCTTCGAGACCGAGCTGCGCGCGATCGGCGAGGGGCTCGAGCTCGGCGCCTACCGCTTCACCAGGTACCTGACGGGCGACCGCAAGCCCAAGGCGGAGCTCGCGAGCGTCGTCATCGGCGCGGGCGCGAAGCTCAAGCCGACCGCGAAGGCGGCCGTGGCGCTCGGCCAGCGCATCGGCCTCGCCGTCAACGTGGCGCGCGATCTCAGCAACGAGCCGAGCAACGTGGTCTTCCCCGAGACGTTCGCCCACCACGCCGAGAAGGTCGCCAAGGACGGGGGCCTGCACGTGCAGGTCTTCGACTTCAAGGAGATCCGCAAGCGCGGCATGAAGCTCATCGACGCCGTGGGCCGCGGCAGCGCGCACGAGCCGCGCCTCGTGCACATCGCGTACACGCCCAAGGGCGCCAAGAAGCGGCTCGTCTTCGTCGGCAAGGGCATCACGTTCGACAGCGGAGGTCTGAGCATCAAGCCGGCCGCTGGCATGGGCGAGATGAAGCACGACATGAGCGGCGCGGCGAACGTCGTCGGCCTCATGGCGGCGATCGCGGCCGTAAGGCCGAAGGTCGAGGTCCACGCGATCGCCGCGCTCGCCGAGAACATGCCCGACGGCAACGCCTACCGCCCGGGCGACATCTGGGGCTCGCTCGATGGCAAGACCGTCGAGATCGTCAACACCGACGCCGAGGGCCGCCTCGTGCTGGCGGACGCGCTCGCGTACGCGCGCTCGCTCGAGCCCGACGTGCTCGTCGACAACGCGACGTTGACGGGCGCCTGCGTGGTGGCGCTCGGCAACACGTGCTCGGGCTGGTACGCCAACGACGAGGGCACGGCGCGGGCCTTCTCGGCCGCGCTCAAGGCGTCGGGCGAGGCGATGTGGCGCATGCCGCTCCTCGAGGATCTGCGCGACGGGATCAAGAGCGACGTCGCCGACGTGAAGCAGATGGGCGAGCGCTGGGGCGGCTCGATCACCGCGGCGCTCTTCCTGCGCGAGTTCACGGGCGACACGAAGTGGGTGCACTGCGACATCGCGGGCCCCGCCTCGCTCGAGCGGCCGACGGGCTGGATGCAGAGCAAGGGCGCCACGGGCCACGGCGTGCTGACGTTCCTCGCGCTCGTCGAGGGCGCGGCGCGCTAGCGCCATGGACGCAGTCCGTCGGCGCCTCGGTCGCGCCGTCTCGCGCGCGATCGCCGACTTCGGGATGATCGAGGACGGCGATCGCATCCTGGTCGCCGTCAGTGGCGGCAAGGACAGCTACACGATGCTGCACCTGCTGCGCGATCTCGCGCGCAGGGCTCCGGTGCGCTTCGACCTCAAGGTCGTCAACATCGACCAGGGGCACCCCGGCTACCCAGGGCACCTGCTGCGCGGGTACATGGCCCGCGAAGGCTATGACTTCACGATCGTCGAGGAGGACACGTACTCGATCGTCACCGAGAAGATCCCCGCCGGTAAGACGTTCTGCTCGCTGTGCTCGCGCCTGCGGCGCGGGGTCCTCTACCGCCTCGCCGGGGAGCTTGGCTGCACGAAGATCGCCCTCGGCCACCACCGCGACGACGTGCTGCAGACGCTGCTGCTCAACCTGCTCTTCGCGGGGCAGCTGGCCGCGATGCCACCCAAGCTCCTGGCCGACGAGGGCCGGCGCGTGGTCATCCGGCCGCTCGTCTACTGCGCCGAGGAGGACATCCGCGCGTTCGCCGCCGCCGAGGGCTTCCCCATCCTGCCGTGCGATCTCTGCGGCTCGCAGGACCAGCTCCAGCGCAAGGTCGTCGGGCGGATGATCGACGACCTGGAGCGCGAGCGGCCGGGCACCAAGGCCATCATGCTGGCGGCGCTGCAGAACGTCCGGCCGAGCCACCTGCTCGACCGCGACCTCTGGCGTGCGCTGGGCGTGCATGCGGCGCCCGACGACGAGGCGCCCGCGGAGCCGCCCCCGCTGGCCGAGCACCGCCTCGTGCGCTCCCCAGGGCGGGGGTAGGCTGCCGGGGCCATGCGGGCGGGGCGAATCGTCGAGCGCGTGAGCGCCCTGGGGGCGGCGGCGCAGGCGAGCGTGCCCGGGGCGTATGCGTGGGGCGTCACGGTGGCGCCCGCGGCGTGGGCGCGAGGCGCCTCGGCGGTGTCCAGGGGGGCGGCCGTGGCGGCCCTGCTGTCGCTCGGGCTGGTGTTCGTGGACCCGCGGCGGCTAGGGGGGCGCGCCCGCGTGGTGTCGCTCTGGGGCTTCGTTTTGTCGTCGGCGCTCGCCTGGTCGTCGGCGCCGTCGGCCCTCGCCCCGCTCCGCGTCGACGCCCCGCGCGGGCTCGCCGGGATGCTCGGCTGGGCCCTGTTCGCGCTCGCGTCGGCGGCCCCGGCCCTGCAGGGGGCGCGCGAGCCGGGGCGGGTCACCGAGGACGACGGCCTGGTCCCGAGGCGGCGTCTGGCGCGGGGCGACGCGCTCTACGTCGCCTGTGGCGTCGTGCTCGCGGCGGCGCTGCAGGCCGCCGGGTGGGGCGCCGCGACGCCCGAGCGCGCGCTG
>JAJYCT010000412.1 GCA_021778125.1 Myxococcales bacterium | reverse complement strand
CGCTCCGTCCCCCGCACGCTGCGACCGCGAGTGCCGCCGCGCAGGCGGCGGCGCGGGCCGCGAGGCTCACTGGACGAGGTCGGCCGGGTAGCGTGGCGCGATGTGGAACGAGTAAAACCACGTCACGATCCCCGTCACCGACTTGAAGTGCGTCCCCGCCGGGAAGTCGCTGTCGCGAAGATCGTAGAGCTCGTTCGAGATCGCGGGGCCGTTGGGGGTCACGCCCCCGCTCGCGTTCTCGATCTGGTACGTCACGCGGTTTTTCGAGCTGGAGCCCGCGGCGACCACGACGTCCTTGATGGTCGCGAGCATGCCGAGCCACTGCCGGCCCTTGGCGAAGTTGCTGTCCGCCTTGGGGTAGCCCTCGTCGAGATCGTCGGCCGACAGCTGCGCCGGAGCGGGCAGCACGTACTCGTACCGGTACGTCCCGACCGGCTTGGAGAGCTGCGGCAGGAACGTCCCCGGGTTGAACACGGCCGTGCCGATGCCCGTCGACTCCTGGTAGGGCCCCGAGAGGTCGAGGACGTCGCCCGGGAGCGGGTCGAGGCTCGCCGGGATGAAATTCGTCTCGAAGAGCCCGATGCCCGCATACGGTGCGCTGGACGTGAGATCCTGGACGTAGAGCGTGCCGACGCTCTTGCCGTCCATCGTCTCGTCGAACGTATCGTGCCAGGTGACGACCGCGCTGGTGATCGCGGAGTTCTGGTTCGGGTGGTAGTCGGGCGACCTGGGGTCCTGGACCTGGGCGATGCGCAGGCCGTTGCCGAGCGGGTTCGCGATGGGCGGCGTGGGCGGGTCTCCCTGCAGCGTGCAGGCGGCCGCGCAGAGCGAGAGCAGGGCGGGAAGGACGAGGCGCATCGGGCGATCGCCACCGCCTTACTACAAGAGGCGGCGAGGGGCCACCGCGCACCGATCAGGCGGCCGCGTACTCGCTCCGCAGCCCCGCGACGACCGCCTCCAGCTTGCTCTGGATCTTGTGCCTCTTCGAGTACACCGTCTTGACGCTGATGTTCATCGACCGCGCGATCTCGTCGGGCTCCATCCCCTCACCGAAGTAGAGGGCCGCGAAGACGCGGTCGCGCTCGCTGAAGCCCTCGAGGACGCGGGCGGCCAGCACGGCGCGCTCCTGCGTCGCCGCCGCCTCGTACGGGTCCGGCAGCTCGCTCGAGAGCTGCTCGGCGACCGCCAGGCCCTCGCGCTGCGGCTCGCGGCGCAGCGCCCGCAGGTAGTCGTAGGCGCAGTGGATGGCGAGCATCCCGAGGTAGCTCGAGAGCGCGCTGCCGCGGCTGGGGTCGAAGGCGCGCAGCTTGGCGCGGTCGTTCGCGCAGAGCGAGAGGCAAAGCTGCCCGTAGATCTCGCGCACGTCGTCGAGCGAGACCGACGCGAAGGTCCTGGTCACCTTGCCGATGCACCGCAGGATCAGGCGGTCGTAGCGGCGCTGGAACTCGCGCCATGCCCGCGCGTCGTTCGCGACGAGCGCGCCGACCAGCGTGACGTCGTCGGCGCCCTCGAAGGCGGGGGGGGCGATGCGGAACACGCCGCTGGCCCTGTCGTTCTGCTGCTGCGTCGAATGCACCATGGGGCTGTCCTCGGAAGGCGCCGGGCTCCCGCGCTCTGCGTGCCGGCGCCGGGCCCTTGAGCACCCGGCGTGCCAGGCAGGCGGTCGGTGGCCGCCCGCACGGTTCCGCGTCTTTTCCGAGCGATCGCCGGGGAAGGTTCCCCTCGCCGCCGCCGTAACAGCGTAACGGAAGGCGTAACAGGGGCCGTCCCCGGGCCGAGCGTTACACCCCGTCACGCGCGGCGGAGGTCACCGGTCGGCTACGGCCTGTCGGCGAAGAGGTGCGGGTCGAGCTCTCGCCACACGCGCATCATCTCGTCGTGCGGAACGTCGTCGAACGTGCCGCGCGGGGCCAGATACTCCATGAACACCTGCCCGCTGCCGTCGAAGGCCTGCAGCGTGGAACGCGAAGACGCTCGTCCGCAGCAGCTCGAGGAGGCGCGGCGTCGCGAGGTGGTTGGTGACGTCGCAGAAGCCGAGCCGCGCCGGAATGCCCACGGCGCGCAGCGACGCGGCCATCTATGGCACGGAAGCGAGCCTCGGACCGCTCACGCCGCGCTGCGCCCGTGCCCGGCGCGCGCCGGCTCGAGCTGCGTCAGCTCCGCCGCCTTTCCCCGCACGAACCCCGCCACCTGTCGCATCGGCACCCGCGCCGGGCACCGGGTCTCGAGCTCGGCCAGCCGCGCGTCGCCCACGGCGGCGAACGAGCGCGCCGCCGCGTCGAAGTCCGGCATGCTCCGGGAGCTCGCGAGCATGAGGTCCATGACGCCCGCGTAGGCGCCCCCGGACCGGACCCTCGCCGCCCCCTCGCCGACGTCGCAGAGGCCGCAGGCCACGCACCCGCCGAGCAAGGGCAGCAGCGCGCGCTCCTCGAGCGAGACCGGGGGCACGCGGTCGGCCGCGTAGCTCCGCTGGAACGCCGCCAGCCCCCGGCGGCCCCCCAGGAGGTTGGTGACGACCGTCCGCACGAGCGCCCAGGCCAGGATGATCAGGGCGTGGAGGCGGCCCATGGGCTCCGCGTGTGATACCACGCTCCGGGGGGGAGCCGAGATCTGCCGTATGACCGCCTCCCCCTCGCGTCAGCTGCCCGTGTCGCGCCCGGATCGCGAGCCCCTGTTTCTGCCCACCACGCGCGCGGACATGCGCGCGCGCGGCTGGGACCAGCTCGACGTCCTGATCGTCACCGGCGACGCCTACGTCGACCACCCGGCGTTCGGGCCCGTGCTCGTGGCGCGCTTCCTCGAGGGGCGCGGCTACCGCGTCGGCCTCGTCGCGCAGCCCTCCTGGAAGACCCCCGACGACATCGCGCGCATGGGCGCGCCGCGCCTGTTCGTCGGCGTGAGCGCCGGCAACCTCGACTCGATGCTCAACAAGCTCACCGCGCAGAAGAAGGTGCGGTCGGAGGACCCGTACTCCCCGGGCGGGCGCATCGACGCGCGGCCGAACCGCGCGAGCATCGTCTACGCGAACCTCTGCCGGCAGGCCTTCCCGGGCGTCCCGGTCGTGCTCGGCGGCATCGAGGCGTCGCTGCGGCGCATCGCGCACTACGACTACTGGAGCGACTCGACCCGCCGCTCGATCCTGCTCGACGCCAAGGCCGATCTGCTCGTCTTCGGCATGGGCGAGCGGGCGGCGTGGGACATCGCCCGGCGCCTCGACGCCGGCGAGCCCGTGACCGAGCTCACCGACGTACGCGGCACCGCCCACGCCCGCAGGAACCGCCGGCGGTGGGAGGCCGACGCCGCCGATGCGAGCCGCCACGTCTCCGACGGCAAGGTCGTGGTGCTGCCCTCGTACGAGGAGGTCTGCCGCGACCCGGATGCGTTCGCCCGGATGTCGCGCCTGCTCCAGTACGAGACGAGCGCGCACAACGGCCGGCCGCTGCTGCAGCCGCACGGCGACGAGGCGGTCTACCTCAACCCGCCCGCGCTGCCGCTCGCCGAGGGCGAGATGGACGCGCTCTACGATCTGCCGTTCGCGCGCCGGCCGCACCCGGGCTATCGCGGCGAGCGCATCCCGGCCTTCGAGACCGTCAAGAGCTCGATCGTCACCATGCGCGGCTGCTTCGGCGGGTGCACGTTCTGCAGCATCACCGAGCACGAGGGGCGCGTCATCCAGAGCCGCAGCGAGGGCAGCGTCCTGCGCGAGGTGCGCGCGCTGTCGCGCATGGAAGGCTTCCGCGGCACGATCACCGACGTCGGCGGCCCGACGGCCAACATGTACAAGATGCGCTGCAAGGACGAGCGCACCGAGCGCGCTTGCCGGCGCCTGTCGTGCGTCCACGTCACCGACGGCGGCGACGCCGCGACGCCGCGCATCTGCGAGAACCTGGTGACCGATCACCAGCCGCTCATCGACCTGCTCCGCAAGGTGCGCGAGGCGCCGGGCGTCGAGCACGTCTACCTCGCCAGCGGCGTGCGCTACGACCTCGCCGCGCGCAGCCCCGCGTTCGTCGAGGAGCTGGCGCGGCACCACACGGGCGGTCAGCTCAGCGTCGCGCCCGAGCACTCGAACCCCGACGTCCTCGCCAAGATGAAGAAGCCGCCGGTCGAGCACTACGAGCGCTTCGCGCAGGCGTTCTGCCGCGCGAGCGAGGAGGCGGGCAAGGAGCAGTTCCTCGTCCCCTACTTCATCACCGGGCACCCGGGCTCGACGCTCAAGGAGACCGTGGAGCTCGCGCTGTGGCTCAAGGCGCGCAACCTGAGGCCCCGGCAGGTGCAGGACTTCATCCCGACGCCGATGGCGATCGCGACGACCATGTTCGTGACGGGCATCGACCCCCTCACGATGGAGCCCGTCCCGGTCGTGCGCGATCTGCGCGACAAGAAGCTCATGAAGGCCCTGCTGTACTGGTGGGACCCCGAGCAGCACGATCGGGTGCGCGAGGCGCTGCGCAAGGCAGGCCGCACGGATCTCATCGGCGGGGGGCCGCGCTGCCTGGTGCCACACGCAGGGCGGTCCGCCCGTCGCGGGGCGGGGCCGCGCGGCACGCGGCGGGGCCGGGCGGCGTCGTGAGGGTGGTGCTCGGCTGCTCGCTCGAGGACGCCGCGCGCGTCTCGGAGC
>JAJYCT010000411.1 GCA_021778125.1 Myxococcales bacterium | reverse complement strand
TCGCGCTGCTCGACCAGCACCACGCCGCGCGAGGCGTCGGGACCGAGGTCCGCCTCCTGCGGCGCTCCGGCGCCCGCCTCGACGCGCAGCGTGCCCGCCGCCGCGGGAAGCGCCGCGAGGGTCGCGTCGGGCGACGGGGTCGCGGCCGTCCATCGCTCCGCGTCGCGCCGGCACCTGGCCGCGTCGGTGCGATCGGGCAGCGCTGCGCACGGGGCGACGTCGTGCCTCACCATGGCCTCGCACGTCGCGCGCGCCGCGTTCGTCTCGGCCGTGGCGCACAGGCGTGGGTCCCGCGCGGCGAGCGCGAGGCACGTCCCGTCCCGGCCGAGCGCCGGCTTCGCCTCGGTCACCCACGGGCACGCGTCGGCGTCGCCGGTGATCGCGGCCACGGTGGACGCGCACTGGCGCCGCAGCGACGACGCGTCGATCCCCTCGCATCGCTTCGCGTCGTGCGCCTTCGCGGCGTCGAGCACGCGGCACGCGTCGCGCACGAACGTGTCGTAGCCGATCGCCTCGAGCGCGTCGCCGAGCAGCGCGTCGAGGTGCGCGCGCTGCGCGACGCACGCGTCCACCGTGGAGAACGCGTCGATCTCGGCCTCGAGATCGCCCGCGGCCGCCGGCGGATCGACCGGCGACGCGAGGGCGGCGGCGTCGACGTCGAGCGCTCTCGCCACGCTCTCGATGGGCGCCGGCGGCGCGGGCTGCGAGCGTCCGGACCCGCCCCGATCGCACGCCGCCGCTGCGGCCCCGATCGTCGTCGCGAGGACCAGAGCTCGAGCCGTCTGCACGGTCGCGACTCTAGCTCCCGCGCGCGCCGCCGCCGCTTGCGGAAATCCGCTTCGTCGGTACCTTGAGCCGCCCATGTCGATCTATGGCAAGGCGCGCGAGGCGTCCGAACGGTTCGCGGAGCGCCGCAAGCGCGAGGACGAGGCACCACGTCTGCACGACGAGGTGCCTGGCCTGCGCACCCTGCGCCTCGAGGTGGAGGAGCAGCGCGCCTCGTCGACCGTGGCCGAGACCAAGCACGTGCGCATCGTCGTGGTCGATCACGCGCCCGCCCTTTTCGTGCTCCCGTGTGGCGACGGTGACTGCCGTGACGGCGGCCACGATCTGACCGGCGAGATCCTCGCGCGGCTTCGCCACGGCGCCACCGATTTCACCGTCGAGGACCGCTGCTACGGCAGCGTGCGCGACGTGCCGTGCGGCCGCATCGTGCGCGTCCGGATCAAGGCCACCGTCGCCTCCGCGCGCTGATCCGGGCGGGCTCGCGCAGCGGCGTCCCCTCGATCGAACGGTCGAAAAGGCAACGGTCGCGTTCACCTTGCCATCTGAACGCATAGACAGTATACGAGAATGACCGCCATGGATGACCCCAAGAACAAGAGCAAGGCCATCGAGCTCGCCGTCGCCAGCATCGAGAAGGAGTACGGCAAGGGCGCCATCATGCGGCTCAAGGAGGGCGCGAGCCTCGCCGAGGGCATCCAGGTCGTCTCCAGCGGCAGCCTCGGGCTCGACATCGCGCTCGGGATTGGCGGCTACCCGCGCGGCCGCATCATCGAGATCTACGGTCCGGAGTCGAGCGGCAAGACGACGCTCACGCTGCACGCCATCGCGCAGGTACAGAAGGTGGGCGGCGTCGCGGCGTTCATCGACGCCGAGCACGCGCTCGACCCCACCTACGCCCGCAAGCTCGGCGTGAAGACCGACGAGCTGCTCGTGAGTCAGCCAGACTACGGCGAGCAGGCGCTCGAGATCGCCGACATGCTCGTGCGCAGCGGCGCCGTCGACCTCATCGTCATCGACTCGGTCGCGGCGCTCGTGCCCAAGGCCGAGATCGAGGGCGACATGGGCGACAGCCACGTCGGCCTGCAGGCGCGCCTGATGAGCCAGGCGCTGCGCAAGCTGACGTCGACCGTGGCGCGCAGCAACTGCCTGCTCGTCTTCATCAACCAGATCCGCATGAAGATCGGCGTGATGTTCGGCAGCCCGGAGACGACCACGGGCGGCAACGCGCTCAAGTTCTACTCGAGCATCCGGCTCGATATTCGCCGCATCGGCGCCATCAAGGAGGCCGCGGCCGTCGGCGGCAAGGACCCGGCGGTCGTCGGCAACCGCACCCGCGTCAAGGTGGTCAAGAACAAGCTCGCGCCGCCGTTCCGCGAGATCGAGTTCGACATCCTCTACGGGCAGGGCATCTCGCGCTCGGGCGACGTCGTCGATCTCGCCTCGGACCTGGGGATCATCGAGAAGAGCGGGGCCTGGTTCTCGTTCGGCAGCGAGCGCATCGGCCAGGGCCGCGAGAACGCCAAAACGTACCTCGAGCAGCACCCCGACGTGATGGACAAGGTCGAGGCGATGGTCCTGGCCAAGCACGGGATCAAGCGCACGGGGGCGTCCGTCGCGGCCACTCCGAGCAACGGCGCGGTCCACGACGACAAGGCCGCGGCCAAGAAGCCTGCGGCGACGGGCAAGCCCGCCAACTGATACACTGGGACACGGGGGGGGACACCGGGGCGACCGGAGGAGTCCCATGAAGCTCTACGTCCTGCGTCACGGTCCGGCAGAGGACCACGCCGAGAGCGGCGTCGACGCCGATCGCGCGCTCACCGCTTCCGGACGCGAGCGCGTCCGGGCCGTCGCGCGGGCGCTCGAGCAGGCCGACGAGACGCCCGTCCTCGTCTTCACCAGTCCCCTCGCGCGCGCGGTGCAGACCGCCGAGATCGTCGCGCTCGTCACCAAGATCGGCGATCGGGACGGTACCGTCGAGGTGCGGCGCGAGCTCGCGCCGGGCGGTCACGCCGTGGGCCTCGCGCGTCACCTTGCCGCCGAGGGGCGCAAGCGCGTCATGTTCGTCGGGCACGAGCCCGACCTCTCCGGGCTGGTGGGGTCGCTGCTCGGGGCCTTTGGGCAGCCGTTCGACAAGGCCATGGTCGTCAGCCTCCAAGTGGCGACCGACCGAGGTCGCTCCAAGCTCCGCTTCGTGCTCGATCCCAGGACCCTGGCACTCCACCCCGACCACCGCGCCTGAGCCAGCTGCCGGCGTCCGTCAAGCTCTGGCTTGCGGGCACTCCGATGCACGATCCGGACCGCACGAGGAGAGGCTCCTGGGGGCAGGGGACCTCGTGCGCAAGCGCTCGATCGTACGAGATAAAGGGCCGTTCCTTGACACCCCCCTGACCGTCTTCTACCGCTCCTTTGAGGTCGCAGCGTGGGTTCTCCCCTGGTCCCGTTCGGGCGCATGGTCGCGGCAAGGATGGCCCGTGGGCGAGGGGCCGCCGCGATCCGGATCCCGGACCGCGTCGGGGCCCAGCTGCGGCTGGTGCTGCCCGCGGCCTCCCCCCGGCTCTTCGTGCACGAGGGAGCGCGGCAGGCGCTCGAGCGCAGGCTGCGGGCGGCCTTCGGCGGCCCCGTCGTCCTGTCGATTACCGACAACCGGCACTCGATCATCACGCACCGGGTGCAGCGCGGCCTGCTCTTCGCCCGCGTCCACCACATGTTCCTCGACTCCCCCCCCGACGTGACCGACGCCCTCGTCCGGTACGTCCTCGATGACGACCGAGAGGCCAGCGCCATCCTCGGGGCGTACATCGACGACAACGGCTTCCGCGTGGCCCGCCGCAAGCGCAGCGCGCCGCTCGCCACCAAGGGCAAGCACCACGACCTGCTGGCGATGCATGCGCGCCTCAACGAGCGCTACTTCCACGGGGCGGTCAACGTCCTCATCACCTGGGGCAAGCGCCCCACGGCCGCCGCGGGCGTGCGCAGGACGATCAAGCTCGGCAGCTACAGCGCGGTCGACCGCCTCATCCGTGTGCACCCCGCGCTCGACCGGGCCTGGGTGCCCCGCTACTTCGTCGAGTACATCGTCTTCCACGAGATGCTTCACCACGTGGTGCCGGGCAGCCGTGGGCTCGGTCGGGTGAACATGCACCCGCCGGAGTTCAAGGAGCGCGAGCGCGAGTACCGCCACTTCGAGCGCGCGCTCGCGTGGGAGAGGCGCCACCTCGGCCGGTTGCTCCGCGCGTAGGCGCGGCCGAGGGAGTATCCTGCGCGCCCGATGGCTTCCAGGATGATTCTTGGCCTCTCGATCCTTCCCCTGGGCGTCGCCGTGGCCTGTGGCGCTTCCACCGCACCCGCTCCGGCCGCGCCGTCCCCTTCGGCGTCGGGCTTCGCGCCGGGCGCCGCGTCCTCCGCGCCGGCGCCGGCCGAGCGGCCGTTCGCCAGGACGGTCCTCGAGGCGCAGACGATGATCCAGGATCAGGTCGACGGGAAGATGACCACGCTCTGGAAGTGCGTCGACGCCTACCGCAAGGCGCGGGGCGAGCCGCACAAGTCGGTCGTCGTCGACGTGGGCATCGACCAGGAGGGCAACCTGCTCGGCGTCAAGGCTGCGAGCACCAAGCAGGGCGACCTCGACCCGACCCTCAAGCAGTGCCTGTGGGACACGCTGCACGGGCTGCCATTCCCCAGGAGCCACGCGGGCATCATCACCGTGCGCCAGACCTTCTCCGACACCGACGTGAGCCGATGACGGCGCCCGAGCCGCGGTCCGTCCTCGCGGCGGCGGCGTTCTCCGCCCTGCCGCTCGCGTGCGGGCCAGGCAGCGGCGGCACGTGCGTGTGCGGCGCCGATCCGGTCG
>JAJYCT010000056.1 GCA_021778125.1 Myxococcales bacterium | reverse complement strand
TCGCGCGCCCGCGGCGCCGCGACCCGCCGCGTCCTGCGCCACGCCGCGCACCGAGCCCGCGGTCGCGGCGGCCGTCATCGACGGCGTCGCGTTCACCGCCGACGGTCACCTCGTCGATCCGGGCGCGTGGAGCCGCGAGCTCGGCGAGAACATCGCCGGGCTGCAGGGCCTCCAGCTCGGCGAGGCGCACTGGAAGGTCGTCGAGTTCGCCCGCCAGGAGTTCCTGGAGACGAAGGCGTCCCCGAACATCCGCCGCATCACGCAGGCGCTCGGGATGAGCACGCGCGACCTCTACGCGCTGTTCCCCAAGGCCCCCGCCCGCACCGTCGCCAAGGTCGCAGGGATCCCCAAGCCCGTCGGCTGCCTGTGACGAGGAGGAAGCTGCCATGACCGCCACGAGTCCCATCGCCCAGACCTCTCCCCGAAAGGTCGCCCTCATCTGCTCGCACGCCGGGCTCGACGAGGTGTACCCCTCGCTCATCCTCGCCAACGCCGCTCGCCAGTCGGACATCGAGGCGATGATCTTCTTCACGTTCTGGGGGCTCGACGCCATCACGGAGTCCAAGGTCGATCGCCTGCACGTGAACCTGGCCGGCAACCCCGCCAACGGGATGCCGACGGTCCTCGCCGGGCTGCCCGGGATGGAGTCGCTCGCGGCCTCGATGATGTCCCGGCAGATGAGGGAGCTCGACCTGCCGAGCGTGCGCGAGATGATGGGCATCCTCCAGGAGTCGGGGGCTGACCTCTACGCCTGCGAGCTCGCGATGAAGATGTTCAAGCGCACCAAGGAGGACCTGCTCCCGCAGGTCAAGGACGTCATCACCGCCGGCGACTTCTACGACCTGAGCGTCGGCGCGCAGATCCTCTTCACCTGAGCGGCCGCTCCGCGATCACCCGCGGCCCGGGGCGGGCGGGGGCCTCCAGACCTCGCCCGTCTCGCAGCTCACGTGGTGCATCGCGACGCCGTCGCGCCGGATGTCGATGACGCCGAACACGATCGGCAGCCGGAACCGGCGGGGCCCGATGGACCCCGCGTTCATGACGGCGAAGCCCTGGTCGCGGCCGAGGAACGGCACGTGCGAGTGCCCGCAGACGACGATCGACGCGCCGGCGGCGCGGGCGAGGCGGACGGCGTCGGCGCGCAGGCGAGGCCCGAAGACGGCGACGTGCATCAGCAGCAGCGTGAGCAGCGTGCGGTCGCCGTCGCGCACGTCGAGCGCGACGACGTCCGGGACGCCTGGCATCTGCGCGTCGATGTTGCCGCGCACGGCCGTGACCGCCGCGTGCAGCGCGAGCGCGTCGAGCACGGATGGGGCGCCGATGTCGCCGGCGTGCAAGATGTGGTCGGGCCGCTGAGCCGCGACGAGCGCGGCGCTCCGCGGATCGGGCCGGCTGTGCGTGTCGGCGACCACGACCAGACGCAGCCCGCCGTCGGGGCGGAGCTCGAGCGCCTCGCGGACGCGGGTGATCGGCCTTCGCCGGCTCGTGCGTGGCTGCACAGGGGCGGGATGTCACATCGGGGACGAACTGTCACGCGCCGAGGGCGCGCCGGCGCCCGGGCCGAGCGCCCCCGCGCGGCCCCGGCGTTGCAAGTCTCCGTCCACGGAGGTGTCCTCCATGAGGCACTCGACAATTCCACGGATCGCTCTCTCGGCCGCGACGCTGCTCTGCCTCTGCGCGTGCGACCGCTCGAGCGGCGGCGGCCCCACTTCGTCCATCGACCGCGCGCCCGCGCCTGAGGTCCCGCAGGGCCCCGGACCCGCCGCGGGGCTGGAGTCACCGGCCGGCGGGCTCCCCCCGCAGACGGCCGGGCCCGCCGACCTCTCGCTGGACGACGCGGCCATCGCCGGCGTGTGGCTCGCGGTCCATCGCCGCCTCGCCCAGGTGGCCCGGCTCGCCGGTCGCAACGCGCTCGACGCGGACGTCATCCGCGTCGCGAACGACTCCCTCGTGCACCACACGGACGAGATGGGCAGCGACGACGCCCTGCTCCAGCGTCTGTCGCTCACGGCGACGGTGAGCCCGACCAGCTGGCAGGTCGACCAGGACACGCGGAGCGCGCTCGAGGCGCTCCGAGGCGAGCAGGGACGGATGTTCGATCGCGACTACGTGGACTGGCAGATCCGCGCGCTGAACGACACGATCCAGCTGTTCGACCGGATGGCCGTGGCCGTGAAGAGCCCCGAGATCAAGGCAGAGCTCGCGCGCGAGCGCACGGGTCTCGTCGAGGACCGGATGTCCTTCCAGCACCTCGCGGAGGACCTGCCCTCGGGGGTCACCAACATGCAAGGCGCGAGCTCGGGCGGCCCGTACTAGTTCCCCAGCTCCCTACTCGAGCAGCGCCAGCAGCTCCTCGCGCGTGATGGCCCCCGCCTGCCCCGCCTCGCCCAGCGCGACCTCCGCGATCTGCCGCTTGCGCTCCTGCAGCGCCAGGATCCGCTCCTCGACCGTGTCCCTGGTCACCATCCGGTACACCATCACGGGCCGCTCCTGCCCGAAGCGGTGCGCCCGGTCGGCCGCCTGCTCCTCGACCGCCGGGTTCCACCACGGGTCGAGCAGGAACACGTGGTCGGCCGCGGTGAGGTTGAGGCCCGTGCCGCCCGCCTTGAGCGAGACGAGGAGCACGGGCGGCCCGGCCTCGTCCTGGAACTCGTGGACGACCGCGGCCCGATCGCGCGTCGAGCCGTCCAGGCGCGTGTAGCGGATCTGCGCCGCCGCGAGGTGCGGCTCGATGCGGTCGAGCAGCGACGTCCACTGGGAGAACACGAGCGCCTTGTGCCCCTCGGAGACCGCGTCCTCGAGCGACTCGACGAGGCGCTCGACCTTCGACGACGTCTCGGCCTGCTGCCCCGGGACGAGCCCCGCGTGGCAGGCGGCCTGCCTCAGGCGCAGCAGCGCCTCGAGCGCCGCCAGCACCCCGCCCCCCTGCGCGAGCTTCTCGGCCACGCTCTTGCGCGTCGCGACGCGGACGGCGTCGTAGACGCTGCGCTCGGCCTCGTCGAGCTCGACGTGGAGCACCGTGTCGGTGCGCGACGGCAGCTCGGGCAGGACCTCGCGCTTGGTGCGCCGCAGGACGAACGGGCGGATCTTCGCGCGCAGGCGCGCCGCGGCCTGGGGGCTGCCGCTCGCGATGGGGCTCGCGTAGCGCTCCTGGAAGTCGCTCACGCCGCCGAGCAGCCCGGGGTTCGCGAAGTGCATCGCGCTCCACAGCTCCTCGAGGCGGTTCTCGACGGGCGTGCCGCTCAGCAGCAGGCGGAACTGCCCCTGGAGGGAGAACGCCGCCCGCGCCGTCTGGCTCCCCAGGTTCTTGATGGCCTGCCCCTCGTCGAGGACCACGACGTCCCATGCCTCCTGCGCGAGCAGGTCGGCGTCGAGGCGGAGCACGGCGTAGGTCATCAGCGTCACGTCGGCCGTGCGATCGAGCTTGCGCCTCGGCCCCTCGTAGAGCGCCGTGCGCAGGCCCGGGCGGAAGCGCTCGATCTCGTCGACCCAGTTGTAGACGACGCTCTTGGGGCACACGACGAGCACGCGCCCGCGCAGGACGCAGATCGTCTGCAGGGTCTTGCCGAGGCCCATGTCGTCGGCCAGGACGGCCCCGAGCTCCGCGTCGCGCAGGAACGCGAGCCAGTCGACGCCCTGCTGCTGGTAGGGGCGAAGCGACGCCTGGAGGCCCTCGGGCAGCGGCGCTCGCGGGATGCCCTCGAACTGCCCGAAGAGCGGGGCGAGGCGGGCGAGCGCCGCGGGGCGCGGGGTGTCGAGGGCGTCGCACAGAGGCCCGAGGGTCACGAGCGCCGTGGGGCCGACCTTCTTGTCGGGGCCGCGCGCGGCGAGCAGATCGGCCACGAGGTGCCCGTGCCGCGCGAGCCAGTCGGCCGGGAGCGGCGCCCATCCGCCGCCCTCGAGGGGCACGAGGTCCAGCCCGTCCTGCCAGGCGCGGATGACGGCCGCGGCCTCGGCCCGCTTCGGAGAGGTCTCGCCCCCGGCCGCCTCGTCGGTCTCGCACTCGAACAGGACGTCGTACGCGTCGCCGTCGACGGCCAGGCGGGGGCGCAGCGGGCGGCCCGTGAAGGCGTCCGCGTGGTCGCCGTCGCCGCCGCGCTTCTGCCAGTCGCGCAGCTTCGCCGCGAAGCGGATCGCCTCGGACCCGTTCAGGTCGACGCGTCGCCCGGGCACGAGGTTCAGCTCGTCGCGCAGGCGGCGCAGGACCTCTCGCTCCTCGGCGGGCCGCCGCGTCGGCACCTGGTCGCCGAGCGCGACGACGGTGTCGCCGTCGACGCGGGCCACGGGCGGATCCCCGTACACGAGCGTCGGCAGGACCGACAGGGTGTGGCCCTGGTGCGAGAGGTCCATCGCGATGCGCGGCCGGGCCTCGGCGGCCCGGCGGGGCAGCCGCGTCGTGGCGACGACCACGTCGATCTTGCGCTCGAGCTCCGGCAGGACGCTCGTGACCAGCTCGCCCGCCTGCGCGGCCGTGAAGATGCGCTCGAGCGGGAGGCGCTCGAGGAGCTCGCCCGTCGTGCTCGCCTCTCCGAGCGGATGGAGCACGTCGCCGCACCGCACGACGCCCTTGGCCACCACGCCCGTGATCGCCGCGTCGCGATCGAGGCGCAGCCGGAACCCGCCTCCGGGCGCGTCCTCGACGCGCGCGTGCGGCGCGACAGGATCGCCCGAGACGCGGACGGGCGCGCCGCCGAGCGTGATCTCCGCGTCGGCGCCGAAGGCCGTGAACAGGTCGCGCACGCGCCCCGGCTGCACGATCTCGCGGGGCGGCGAGCCCAGGATGCGCTCGACCTTCAGGTCCTCGTGCGTCGGCGTCCATCCCTCGGGCGCGCGGCCCCGCGCCAGGCTGGAGGCCAGCGTCTCGGCGAGGCGCTCCTCGCGCCCGTCGCCGTGCACGAGGACGCGGATCATCGTGAGCAGGCGATCCTTCGCGGCGAGGCGATAGGTCAGGCGCGGAGGCCTGGTCGCCGGGGCGGCGGTGAGCGACTCGCCGCGCTCGGCGGCCTGCGCCGCCGCGATCGTCGCCGCGGCGACGTGCGCGCACGGATCGGTCTTGCCGTCGCAGTCGCACGTCCACTCGGGGCCCTCGAGGTAGAGCGTGACGGTCAGGGCGATCGCGTGCCCCGGAGCGCGCACGCGGAAGGTCCGCTCGCCCGGGGCGGAGGTGCCGGCCGACACGGCGCCCTCGCGCGCGAGCTTGACGCCCTGCGACCACACGCCGGGCAGGCACGCCTTGCGGATGGCTTCGAGGGCGGACTGCATCGGAGGCGGAGTGCATAGCAGCTCTCCTCACGGCACGGTGCTGGGCCCCGCGCCGCTCCGCAGCAGGCCACCGCGTCCGGTGGGCCAGAGCAGGCACCCGGCCGCCGACCCGGGCACCGTGTAGACGTCGAGCCCGTGGTCGAAGGTGGTGACGACGATCTCGAGCGTGCCGTTGCCGTCCAGGTCCCCGATGCTCGGAGCCGCCGGGACGCCGATCCCGTTTCCGTCGGTGCCCTGGTTGGGCAGCGTGATGTCGAAGAGCTCCGCGCCCGTCGCCGCCAGCACGACGATGCGCCCGGCGTTGGGCTGCAGCGAATACGTCCCGAACACCAGCTCCGGCGAGCCGTCCTGGTTCAGGTCGGCCGCCACCACCTCCGACGCGAACGTCCTGGGCGCCCCCTTGGCGTAGTCGTAGCGCCAGAGGCGCGTGCCGTCGGGGCCGATGGCGTACACGTAGCCGTCGTTGAGGGCCGCGACGATCTCCGGCCGCGCGTCGCCCACGAGGTCGACCGTGGTCGGGGCGGGGATGCCGTCGGGCGGGTAGTCGTCGCCCGAGGCGCGCACCGGAGGCTGGTCGGACATGGGCAGGGTCTGGAACGCCGACAGGCGCTCGGCCGAGCGGGCGCCGCCGCTCTGCGCGCCGTGCAGCGCCATGAAGGCGAAGGCCTGCGTGACGTAGGGCGTGTGCTCCTCGGCGTTGGGGATCCCCACGACGTCGTTCTTTCCGTCGCCGTCGAGGTCGACGACGTTCGGGGGCGAGGCCGTCCACTGCAGCCACATCGTGGAGTCCACGCTGGGCCACGCGCCGGTGTGCAGGTGGTAGTGGTCGAGCTCGACCAAAGGATCCGCCCAGCGGATGAACTGTCCCCAGCCCATGGGCTGGCCCAGGTACTTGCTGGCCGGGTTGGTGAACCAGGACGACGCGTCGATGGACGTCCCGTCGTGGTTGAACACGTTGATCTGGTGGTTGTCGTACGTGGTGACGATCTCGAGCTCGGGGTCGTCGTCGAGGTTGCCGATGCCCACGTTCTCGCCGTAGCAGCCGTAGCCCTGGTTGCCCTGGCCGTTGAAGTCGGCGTCGCCGCCCGCCCCCGTCGCCGTGTTGTAGCGCGGCCACGCGGGAAAGGACGTTCCGGCGGGCTGGTAGACGCGACCGTCGGGCTCGAAGACGAAGACCTGCGACCCGCCCGTCGCGGTGTTCGTGGTCGTCACCGCGACCTCGATCGTGCCGTTGCCGTCGAGGTCGGCCGCGGCCATGCCTCGCGCCTCGGGGCACTGACCGCCGCTGCACGTGCTCGCGGGCCAGCCGCCCTTGACCGAGAGGCCGCCGCCCTTGAACTCGTAGGCGGCGACGGTCCCCGAGCCGCCGCCCACGACGACCTCGGTGACGCCGTCGTGATCGAGGTCGGCGACGACGCCCGGGGCGTAGACGCGCCCCTGCGTGGCCGTGCCCCTGGCGAGCTGCTTGCCGTGCGCGTCGAAGACGAAGGTGCTGTAGAGCGGCGCGACGATCTCCCTCTTGCCGTCGCCGGCCAGGTCGACGATCGCCGGGGAGCTGAACCACCCGGTCTCGCCTGCGGCGATGTTGAAGAGGAAGGTCGGCGCCTGCACCGGGCCCTTGCTGCTCCCGGCCTTGCACGCGGCCGTCGGCGCCAGGCTCCCGTCGGGCAGCACGGTGCTGCCGCCGTCGCCCGCGCCGCCTCCCCCGCCTCCGCACGCGACGAACGCGACGAACGCCGCGACGCCGAGCACGCCCGCCGCCCGACCGGGTCGCACCATGGGATCAGGCTACCACCGCCCGAGGCGCCCGCGCCCTCTACGGCCCGACGCGCCAGTCGCTCATCGTGACCTCGCCGCGGAAGTGCTTGTGGAGGAAGAGGAGCCCGCCGGCGGCGTCGAAGGTCATGCGCCGGAGCGCGGGGCCGGCCGGGGTCGACGCAAACTCCGCGGTCAGGTGCACCCAGTCCACCAGCATCGGCGGCTTGCTCAGCCTGACGCTGGCCGTGAGGATGCGGGCGTCGGCGGTGTCGACCCACGCCTTGCCCTCGAACGTGCGGCTGCTCGGGTCCCTGGGGGTGAAGGCGATCTCGACGCACGTGGGATGGGCGGGGTCCACGGCGACCTGATCGTACGTGTACCGCGCCTGCGAGCCGGGCGCGAACGGCCACACGGGCTCGTCGTCGGGCTTGTGGCTCGCGCGCTTGACCTCCTGGCGCCGCGCCGTCTCCTGCTCGTCGGCCGTCACGTCCTTGCCGTCCTCGACGGACTTCTCGACGACCTCGTGCGGCGTCTTGCCGTCGGACTCGACGTGGTAGCGCGTCGTGCGCGTGCTCGACACCTTCCCGTCGCCGTCGATCGTCTGGATCACCTGCTGGCCGCGGAAGCTCAGGCGGCGCGCCAGGCGCTCGAGCTCCTGCTCGTCCACGGAGAGGCGCGCGAGGAGCTCGGGATCCGGAGGCGCGGCGCCCGCCGTGCGTGAGCCGGCGCCGGCGAGGCCGAGGGCCACCGCGAAGGCTGCAGCACGCCGCCTCCAGAGGCTCGCGTCACGACGCACCATGCGAGGAAGGATACGTCGCGAGGGGGCCTCCCGCCCGCGCGATCCTCGAGCGTCCCGCCGCGTCCGGCTCGGGAGGCCGAGGAGTCTCTGCGCAGGGGGGCGCCGACGGTATGCTCTGTCCCGTGACCCTGCGCGCCAAGCTCGTCGCGGCCGTGCTCGCGTCCGCCGCGGCGTCGACCGTCGCGTCGACGCCCGCGACGCAGGAGGCGCGCGTGGCTCACGGCGCGGGGCTCGCGTCGCGCAAGGGGCCCGCCGTCGACGCGCCCGACGATCCGCCGCTGCTCGCGACGCTCGTGCAGGTGCACTCGCCCGAGCGCGTCCCGCTCGACGACGCGACGCCGACGCAGGCCCGCTTCGACGCCCTGCTGTCGGACCGGGCGACCGGCGAGTCGCACGCGCTCGATCCCGAGCTCCTTGGCCTGCTCCGCAAGCTCGCGGCGCAGCACGCGGGCGCGCGCATCGAGCTGGTGAGCGGCTACCGGAGCTGGAAGCTCAACGAGATGCTGCGCAAGAAGGGCCACCACGTCGCGTCGCACTCGCAGCACTCGCTGGGCCACGCGTGCGACTTCCGGATCGTGCCGCCGGGGGCGAGCCTGGCGCTCGATCCGAGGGTCGTCGAGCGGGAGATCCGCGAGCTCGGGTGGAAGGGCGGCGTCGGGGTGTATCCGACGGCGCAGGACTGGTTCGTCCACGCGGACGTGGGGAGGGAGCGACGGTGGGTGAACTGATCGACCTCGACCCCGACCGCTACCGCAGCCCCTTCATGTACTCCTCGATCTGCCCCCCCAGCCCCGGCTGCTCGTCCGGGTGGGTGAAGTCCCACCGCTCCGCCACGTGCGCCTGCTGCGTCCCCGCCGGGTTGCACGAGAGATCCGTGTACGTCCGCGGCACGTACGAGAACGGCGTGTAGTCCGGCGTCGACGTGAACAGATCGAGCGGAAGCGGCGCGTTCGCGACCTCGACGTTGGGGTACGGCTTGCCGAAGAGGTGGCTCCAGAGCTTGTGCAGGCTCGACACGTCGTAGTGGCCGTGGCTCACGTAGCCGCGCTTGATCCACGGCGACGCGAAGAGCGCGATCGAGCGGTGCATGTCGACGTGGTCCTGGCCCGTCGACGGATCGTCCTCGATGACCACGACGAGCGTCGACGCCCACTCGGGCGAGTGGCTGATGCCGTCGAGCGCCATGCCCGTCGCCTCGTCGTTGGTCGCCATCATGATCGCGGGGTTAGGGTAGTGGGGCGACAGCCCGAAGGTGTGGTCGTTGCCGAGCCACGCGTACGTGAACTGCTTCATGTCGCACGTCGCGCGGGCCCGCGCGGCGAGGTAGCAGCCGCCGATCGTGTCGGGCGTCGTCGAGCTGCTCGTGCCGCCGGGCCAGTGCGTGTTGCGGTAGGCGAGGCCGCCGACGAGCTCCCCGTCGTTGTCGAGCGTCACGCCCTGCGCCGCCAGTGTCGAGAAGATGCTCCCCTCGAGCGGCGCGCTGCTGTCGACGACGCCCGGGGAATCCACCGTGCCGAACTCGCCGCGCCCCCAGGTCACCACCCAGCGCCGCTCGTCGATGTCCGACGACCGCCCGAACACGTCCCAGTAGTGCCCCTGGATCGACTGCTCGGCGTCCGAATAGTAGTTGTCCATGTGCGCGAACTCCGTGGCCCACTTGCGCGCGTTCGCCCAGATGCTGCTCTGGTACCTGGGCGACAGCAGCATGCTCTTGTCGCCGTCGACGCCCGGCAGGTCGCCGAAGAGGCAGTCGAACGTCTTGTTCTCGCGCTCGATGAAGACCACGTGCTTGATCTTCGTGCTCGGCCCGTCGGTCGTCTTCGCCGGGACCGGGAAGTCGTAGGGCGCGCCGCCGCACTGCACCTGCGACTGCCCCGCGAAGCCCTGCACGTTCGCGTCGCCGGTCGCCGTCGTCGTGGCGGCCGCGAGCGCCGCCGCGTCCATGTACGGCACGGCCTGCACGCTGCCGCGCAGGTAGTCGCCGTTGTCGCTCTGGTTGATGCCGGGCGTGCCGTGCGAGCGGCCGTTGGCCACGTAGATCGTCCCGTCGGTCTCGTCGACCGTGACGGCCGTCGGCCACCACGAGGTCGGGATGCGCCCCGCCGGCGCCACGGTCGGCGGAGACTGCGTCGTGTCGACGTCGAAGACCTGGACCGCGTTCTGCGACGCGAGCGTCGCGTACAGGCGCGAGCGCGTCGCGTCCCAGGCGAGGCTCGTGGGCTCGAGGCCCGTGGTGCCGAGGGCCACGGTCGACGCGACCGTCGCGGCGGGTCGGTCGATCACCGAGAGCGAGTCGGAGAACCCGTTGGCGACGACCATGTAGCGCGGGCCGAGGAACGCCATGTCCTCGGGCTCCTTGCCCACGGCGATGGGCGTCGACGCCATCTTCGAGAGGTCGATCTGCGCGAGCGTCATGCGCGCCCCATCGGACGCGACGGCGGGCTGCATCCAGAGCGTCGCGTACGCCGTCTTGCCCGTCGCGTCGTTCGGGTCGAAGCGGATCGCGAAGACGTCGGGCCCCCCCACGTCGATCTGCCCCGTGACCTTGCCGTACGTGGTCGCGACGAGGCTCACGGAGAGGACGTGGCTGTCCTGGACCTGCCCCACGAGCAGCGTGCCTCCGTCGGGCGAGACGGCGATCCCCTGCGGGAAGGTCCCGGGCGGGAGCGCAACGGTCCTGGCCGCGTCGGCCGCGAGCGCCCCGGTCGTCGCGTCGACGTCGTACGCGAAGACCCTGGAGTCCGGGTCCGTCGTCGCCTCGTAGCCGCTGGCGACGTAGAGCACCTTGGCCGCGGGCGCGTACGCCATGCCCCAGTTGAGCGCTGCGGGCGGATCGTACCGGACGCTCGACACGACGGGGTTGGCGCCCGGCGAGCCCTTGAGCGTGACCGTGCTCACGGCGCGGACCGAGTGCGTCGTGTACCCCGTGTCGACGACGAAGAGCCACGGCGACTGCGGCGCGAGCAGCACGCCCGTCGGTAGCCCGCCGGGGAAGTCGTCGAACACCCACTCGTTGCCCGCGGGCTCGACGCGTCGCCCGTCGGGCAGCACCGGGGGGTTGCCCGACGCGCTGGTCTTCTCGAGGGCCTCGCCGGTGGGCGCCGTCGCCACGCACTTGCCGTGCACCGGCGCCGGGGAGGTCGCGCCGTCGAAGCCACCGCAGGCCGCCGGGTCGTGCGGCAAGCTCCCCCACGCCGCGAGCGCCGGGCAGGCCCACGGCTGCGACGCCTCGGTGCACGCGGGATCGCACTCGAGCGCGCACGACTTGTTCAGGCGCAGCCCGTCGACGAACTCCTGCGGATCGCCCGCATCGGGCGGGGAGGCCCCCGAGGGGCCGCTGCCGCAGCCGAGGACGAACGCGAGGAGAACCGGCACGCGAGCAAGGGCCCGGAGCTGCGCCATGCGTCGAGTGTACTCCCCCGCGGAAGAGGTCGGGGTCGCGCTCCCGACCGGTCGTGGCGGCTTTCGCGGGTCAAGCCGCATCGGAGGCCCGATCGCAGTAACCGTACCGACCGGTGTGTTACAAAGGCCCGACCAGATTGGAGACACACCCCGTGCAGCCCATCGAGCCGCACGTAGGACGCGTTGCAGTTGTTCGTTCTGTCGGTCTTCGGCTTCGCGGAGGCGGCGCCCTGCTCGCGCGCGTCGCGCGCGGCGTTGCAACGATCCGGCTCCTCGCGCGGCCTCGGCACGACCTCGCGCGCGAACGCGATCGGGCATGGGGTCGAGCCTCAGGGTGTGCGGACCGACACCTGCCCGAACGCGAAGTGCGCCACGTCCGGCACCGAGCGGAACGCCGACAGGGCCTCCTTCGCACCGGCGCCGACGAGCAGCGCCGAGTACCCCGCGGAGAGCTCGACCGGCTCCCACGGGCGCCAGCGCAGCGACGCGTCGATCTCGTGACCCAGGTCCGCGTCCCGGCCGATCGAGGGCCCCGCGATCGTCACGAGGTTGTCCGACCGCCACGAGCCGCCCGGCTGCGCGAGGCGCGCGTAGCGGTACTCGATCGCCGCGAGCCCGTCGGTCCAGGGCGTCACGGCGACGCGCGCGCTCGCCTCCGCCTCGTTGGACCACGCGAAGAGGTCCATGGCGCCGTACCAGGTGTGCGCGTCGGGCAGCAGCGGATCGAAGGCCCCGTACGTCGAGCCGCCACTGTCGCCGGTCGCGTACGAGCCCCCGACGCCCACGGTCGGCCGGAGCAGCACGCGGTCGAACGTGTAGGCGACGTGCCCCGCCGCGGCCCACGCGCGGCGGTCGGCGACGAGCGCGGTGGCACGTCCGAGCTGCCCCGCCCCCTCGGCGCCCCACGCCCAGCCCAGGGCGTCGCCGTGCAGGCGCAGCGCCGCGGTGTACGTCTGGCCCTCGACGCTCCCCTCGAGATCGTTGACCGGCTGCGCCTGGGCGAAGCGAGCCAGCCCGTACAGCTCGAACGCGAGCAAGGGATCGAGGGCCCACTCCGCGCGAGCGCCGGCGAGCTCGCCCCACGCGGGGCCCACGCCCGCCACGCCCGCGACGCCAGGATCCGAGAGGCTCGCGACCAGGAGCTCGAACGCCCAGTCCGACACCACCCAGCGGCCCCGCGCGGCGTCGAGCGAGCGCCCGGTGGCCGACCAGTCGCTCGCGCCGAGCAGGCGCCCCTCGCCCCACGTCACGGCCTGCCGGCCGATGCGCACGAAGCTCGGCGCCGCGCCGCTCGTGTGCGCGCCGATCCACCCCTCGTAGGCGCCCGTGGCGGCCAGCGGCGCCGGCTGCCCGATCGACGACGCCCCGTCGCCCAGGGCCCAGAGGCGCGCGTCCTGCAGGACCACGCGGACCTCGACCGGCCCCCGCTCGGCGTCGACGCCGAGGCGGACGCGCTCGGTGAGCGTCCCCGTGTCCTCGCCGTCCAGATCGTGCCGGTACTCGCCGCGGACGCGCGCCTCGGCGACCGGCGCGAGCGTCCAGTCCCCCACGGCGAGCCTCTCCGGCGCCGGGGCCGCGACCTGCGCGCGCGCCTGCCCGGCCCACGCGAGCACGACCAGACCGACCGCGACGCGCCTCACGGGCGCGACCTTAACACAAGGCCGCGTCACCGGGATTTCGCCACGTACTCTCGCGCTCGCGCGAGCAGCGCCTCGCGTTCGTTGAGGGCGGGGTCGCCGACCACCGCGTCGAGCAGCGCCTCGAGGATCTCGCCGAGGATGCGCCCCGGCTCGAGCGCCAGCTCCTTCATCAGGTCGCGCCCGTTGATCTTGAGGTCGCGCGTGGAGAGCGCGGCCCCTTCGGCGAGCACGCGCGCCACGTGCGCCTTGAGCAGCGCGAGGGTGTCGAGGTCGGGCTGGAAGTCGCGCCCCTTGGCGGTGACGTCCGCGGCGTTGAGGAGGTAGAGATCCTCGAGGCGCTCCTTGCCCACGCGCCGGATCCAGCGCCGCACCGCCGCGTCGGTCCACCCGTCCGAGTAGTGAACGAGGTGGAAGCGCACGAGCGCCACGATGCGCTCGCGCTCCTCGTTGGAGAACCGCAGGCGCGCCGCGATGGGCGCCGCGATCTCCGCGCCGACGCGCTCGTGCTCGTAGAACGTCCAGTCCTGCGTCTTGTCGGACCACGCGCGCGTGCGCGGCTTGCCCACGTCGTGCAGGAGCGCGGCCACGCGCAGGACGGGGTCGGGGGCGCACGCGTCCATGCACTCCATGCCGTGGCGCCACACGTCGTAGGCGTGCCACTTGTTCTGCTCCATCCCCGCGCCCTCGAGCAGCTCCGGGCACGTGACCTCGAGAATCCCGGTGCGGCGCATGACCTCGAACGCGCGCGACGGCGTGCGAGCCTTCATCGTCTTGAGCCACTCGTCTCGCACGCGCTCGTGGGCGACCTTCCTGTATGTCCCGATCGTCGGGGCGATGGCCGCCTCGGTGGACGGATCGAGGGTCAGCTCGAGCGTCGCGACGAAGCGCGCGGCGCGCAGGACGCGGAGCCCGTCCTCCGAGAAGCGCTGGAGGGGGTCGCCCACCGCGCGCAGCAGGCCGCGCGCCAGGTCCCCCCGGCCGTCGAAGGGGTCAATGACCTTGCCGTCGAGCGGGTCGACGGCGACGGCGTTGACCGTGAAGTCGCGCCGCGCCAGATCGGCCGTGATGTCGTCGACGAACGCCACCCAGTCGGGGCGCCGGCCGTCGGTGTAGGTGCCCTCGCCGCGCAGCGTGGTCACCTCGTAGTGGGCCCCCCCTTTGACCACCGTGACGGTGCCGTGGTCGATGCCGGTGGGGATGGCGCGGGGGAAGATCTTCAGCAGCTCGGGGGGCCGGGCGTCGGTGGCGACGTCCCAGTCGCTGGCCGCGCGGCCGAGCAGCATGTCGCGCACGCAGCCGCCCACGATCCACGCGCGCTTGCCCTGCGAGCGGAGGCGCTCGCAGAGGGCGAGGACGTCGCCGGGCACCCCGGCGAGATCGACGCGGCCGTCCGGTTCCACCGAGCGTGGCTTACCACGAGACGCGCGGCGCCGCGCGCTCGCGGCGCGACGCCCCACCGGTCCCCGGCATCCAAGGTGCTGGACTGCCCCCTTGCCCCTCTGCGATGACCACTGCCACCACCCCCACCATGGCCAAGGAAGCCGCACCGGAGAGCCCCGCGGGCTCGTCTGCCACCCCCACTCCCCGCAAGGCTGCCGGGTCCCGGAGGCGGCTCGTCCTCGCGAGCGTCCTCGGCGCCCTGGCCCTGGGGGGAGCGGTCTACTGGGCCCACGCGCGCCACTTCGAGGACACCGACGACGCGCAGATCGACGGCGACATCAGCAACGTCAGCCCTCGCGTCAGCGGCAACGTGCTGGCGGTGCACGTCGACGAGAACCAGGTCGTGAAGGAGGGCGACGTCCTCGCGGAGATCGATCCCGCGGACCTCGTCATCGCCGTCGCGCAGGCGAAGGCCGCCGTGGCGCAGGCCCAGGCGCAGCTCGACGCCGAGGATCCGTCGGTGCCGATCCTCGAGACGTCCAACAAGAGCGCCGTGGCGACGGCCCGGTCGGATCTGCAGGGGGCGACCGCGGCGCTCGGCGCCGCGCGCAAGGACGTGCAGCAGCTCAGCGCGCAGCTCGCGCAGGCCCGGGCCAACGATCGCACGGCGCAGCTCGAGAAGGCGCGCTCGGAGAAGCTCCTGGCGCAGGGCGCGATCTCGCAGTCCGACTACGACACGCACATCAACTCGGCCACGGCCTCGTCGGCCTCGGTCGACGCCCTCGAGCAGTCGCTGGCGGCGGCGCAGGATCGCGTGGTCCAGCAGCAGGCCCAGCTCGCCGCGATCCAGAGCCGGCTCACCGAGGTGCAGTCGAACGCGCCGCGCCAGGTCGCGAGCCGGCAGGCCTCGGTCATCATGCGGCAGGCCGCGCTCGATCTCGCGAAGGCGCAGCTGGCGCAGGCGCAGAATAACCTCGGGTACACCAGGATCCTCGCCCCCATCTCGGGCATCGTCGCCAAGAAGTCGATCGCCGTCGGCGACCACGTCGCCCCGGGGCAGCTCGTCGTCGCGATCTCGCAGATCGATCAGCTCTACGTGACGGCGAACTACCGAGAGACGCAGCTCGAGCGCCTCCGCCCGGGGCAGCCGGCGTCCGTCCACGTCGACGCGCTCGACCTCGACCTGCACGGCTCGGTCGAGAGCGTGGGGGGGGCGACCGGCTCGCGCCTGAGCGTGCTCCCCCCGGAGAACGCTTCGGGCAACTACGTCAAGGTCGTGCAGCGCATCCCCGTGCGCATCAAGCTCGACGCCGGCCAGGCGGGCCTCGAGAGGCTGCGCATCGGGATGAGCGTCGAACCGCAGGTGACGGTGCGATGAGCGCCGCGGCCGCGGCGCGCCCCACCTCCGCGCAGGCCCCGCCCAGCTACTTCGCGACCGGGTGGACGGGCGGACACAACCCCTGGGTCGTGGCGCTCGTCGTCACGATGGCGACGTTCATGGAGATCCTGGACACGAGCATCGCGAACGTGTCCCTGCCGCACATCGCGGGCAACATGTCGGTCAGCCAGGACGAGAGCACGTGGGTGCTCACGAGCTACCTCGTGTCCAACGCCGTCGTGCTGCCCATCAGCGGGTGGTTCTCGAGCCGCTTCGGCCGCAAGCGGTTCTACATGACGTGCGTCGCCGTGTTCACGGCGTCGTCGTTCCTGTGCGGGATGGCGCCGTCGCTCGGGTGGCTGATCTTCTTCCGCGTGCTGCAGGGGGTGGGCGGCGGGGGGCTGGGCCCGAGCGAGCAGGCCATCCTGGTCGACACGTTCGCGCCCGCCAAGCGGGGCATGGCGATGGCCGTCTACGGGATGGCCGTGGTGCTCGCGCCCGCCATCGGGCCGACGCTCGGCGGCTTCATCACCGACAACTTCGACTGGCGCTGGGTGTTCTTCATCAACGTGCCGGTGGGGATGCTCTCGCTCTACCTGTCCAACCGCGTCGTCACCGATCCGCCGCACCTCGTGGCGGCCAAGGAGCGCGCCGGGGCCGTCGACTGGGTGGGGCTCGGGCTGGTGGCCTCGGGCCTCGGGTGCCTCGAGGTCGTGCTCGACAAGGGTCAGGAGGAGGACTGGTTCCACTCCTCGTTCATCATCGGGTTCGCCGTGGTCTCGGCCGTGTCGATCGTGTCGTTCGTCGTCTGGGAGCTCGAGCAGGACAACCCCATCGTCGATCTGCGCATGTTCCAGCGGCGCAGCTTCGCGGTGGCCAACCTCCTGATGCTGACACTCGGCGTGGCCCTCTTCGGCTCGACGGTCTTGCTGCCGCAGTACCTGCAGGTGCTCATGGGCTACAGCGCCCAGCAGGCGGGCATGGCGCTGTCACCCGGCGGGCTCGTGGTCATCGCGCTCTTGCCACTGGTCGGGCGGCTGGTGACCAGGGCCGACGCGCGCGCGCTCGTCACCTTCGGGTTCTTCATGCTGAGCGCGTCGCTCTTCTTCATGGCGCGGCGCATCGATCTGCAGATGGACTTCACCACGGCGATGGAGCTTCGGTGCATCCAGTCGGTGGGCATGGCGTTTCTCTTCGTGCCCATCCAGACGATCTCGTACTCGGGCGTCCCGCCGCAGAAGAACAACCAGGTGAGCGGCATCATGAACCTGTCGCGCAACATGGGCGCCGATCTGGGCATCGCCTTCGTCACGACGCTCATCGCGCGGCGGGCGCAGTCGCACCAGTCGGCGCTCGCGAGCCACACGACCGGCTACGACCCGCAGTTCCGGGCGGCGCTGGCCGGGGCCGCGGCCAACCTTCAGCACGCCGGCGCGAGCGCGGCCGACGCGGCCCATCGCGCGACGGCGGTGCTCTACCGGCAGCTCATCGTGCAGGCGACGCAGCTCGCCTACCTCGACGCGCTCTTCATCCTCGGCGTGATGACGGCGCTGATGGTGCCGCTCGCGTGGCTCGCGCAGCGCCCGCGCGCGGGCATGCCGGCCGGGGCGCACTGATCACGGGCAGCAGTGATCGCAGTCGGTGCTTGGCGCGCCCGAGCCGGCGCAGGCGGCGCGGACGCCGCTCAGGCCGCGTCCGACGTCCCCCCTCCGAAGATCTCGCGCTCCACCGCCGCCTCGGCGGCGCCGCGCGTCGTCTCGGCCTCCATGTAGTTGCGCCACGCGTGCCCCGCGCGCGTGAGCCGGCAGTAGCGGTTGAACATGGCGTTGAAGAACACGCTCTGCCGGTCGGCCAGCTCGCGCGTCATGAAGCCGGCGCGCACCGACAGCGTCGCCACCTTGCGCAGGATCGCGCCGGCGAAGTCGAACGCGTCCACGCCCAGCTCGCCGAGCTCCTCCTCGAGCAGCAGCACGAGCGGCAGCGCGGGCAGCGCCTTGGTGAGCCGCGAAATCCGGGCGCGCGGGTTGTGGCGCTCCCACGCGGTCATCGGGAACTCCTTGAAGTAGTTGTCCGGCAGCGCGGTGTGGCGCGACTCGTCGAGGTGGAACATGCGCAGCACCTCGAGCCCCGGCTTGTCAGCGAGCAGGCCGAAGATGCTGAGCGCGATCGTCTCGATGACGACGTTCATCGCGTAGAACTTCTCGAGGCCACGCGCCTTGAGCGAGCCCTCGAGCAGCACGTACTCCCACGCGGACAGGCGCGGGACGGGCACGTCGAAGGCCTGGATCAGCTCGCGCAGCACGACGAAGTGCTTGGCCTCCTCGACGATCTGCATCGTCACGGCGGCCTTCGCGCCGGTGCTCTTGACCTCGCCGAGGAGCGACGCCGAGACGAGCCACGCGTACGCCTCGCCGTGCCCGATGGCCGAGAGGATCGCGACGAGGGCCCTCTTCTGAGCGGGCGTGTACTCGCGGTCGAGCAGCGCGCGGAACTCGGCGCCCGTGATGCGCGCGCGCTCGGCCTTCTCGGCCGACGTCATGCTGCGCTCGGCCATCGACAGGAGCGTGCGCTCGGCGTCGGTCGCGTCGCGGAACGACGACCACGGGGCCACCTGCTCGGCCTTCCAGAGCAGGCGCAGGCTCTTGTCGTAGTGCTTCTTGCGCAGGGCGTCGCGCGCGCCGCCGACGAACTCGTACGCGCCGTCGTCGTACGCGGCCGCGCGCCCGCGCAGGCCCAGGCGCGCCTTGACGCGGTCGTAGGCCCGGATGGCTCGGTTCGCGGCGCGCTCGACCCCGCGGTTGACGGCCACCGCGCGCGGGTTGACCTCTCGCTTCTCGAACTGCATGGCCTCACCTTCGCCCCCCGGTCGCCCCCCGGGGGTCCCTTCCGAGCCGTGGCACGCGACCTGGCCCCCGGCAAGCGCGCTGCCCGGCAGGACATGACGATTGTCTCTTCCGGCTCTCGCGGGGACGAACGCCCCCCACGCGGTGCCGTCCGGTTCCACAATGGGCCCCGCCATGACCCGCGCGGCAATGCTCCTCGGCCTCTCGATGCTGCTCGGCTGTGGGAGCTCGGAGCGCGCGGGCTTCAATACCGCCGACGGCGGCGGCGCGCAGGACGGCAGCCTCCCGGACGGCACGACGCTGGTCGCTCCGGACGCCGGCGCCGACGCGGCGCGGCTGGGGGCCGACGGCGGGCCCACGGGGCACTCGTGCAACCCGACGAGCGCCGATCTCGAGTCGTGCCCGTGCCCGACCGTCGGCACGATGCGCGCCTGCTACACGGGCCCGGCCAGCACGCGCAAGGTCGGCGACTGCAAGGACGGGACGCAGACGTGCTCGGGCGCCATCGAGGCGCCCCTGTGGGGTGCGTGCACCGGCTCGGTCCTGCCGGCGCCCGAGGTCTGCAACGCCACCGTCGACGCGAACTGCAACGGGAAGACCGGGTGCAACGATCCGACGTGCACCAGCACGCCCTACTGCAACACGGGCTGCACCGACGGGCAGACGCGCCCCTGCTACACGGGCCCCACCGGCACCGAGAACGTCGGCATCTGCAAGGACGGCACGCAGACGTGCAGCGGCGGGACGTGGGGCGCGTGCACGGGCGAGGTCGATCCCGCGCCGTGGGACGCGAGCTTCTGCTGCGACGCGGTGGACCACGAGTGCACCGGCATCATCGGCTGCTTCAACCTCTTCCAGTGCGTCACGGCGGCGTGCTGCCAGTCGTCGTGCGACGCGGGCGGGGGGCTCGATCCCGGGTGCGTGTGCATGTCCGGCTCGGGCGACACGGCCACGTGCCCGCAGGGCGATCACTACGTGCACAAGGGCGGCCTGCCCGGGACCGACGAGTGCTGCCCGTGCACCGCGAGCGACTGCACGGACTTCAACTGCTGCGGCGAGGGCGTCTGCGCCGGGAGCTCCGGGTGCAGCGGCTACACGTGCAACCCGCTCCCGGCGTCGTGCAACGGCCAGGTCAGCGCCGACTGCGACGACTTCCCCGAGGACTGCGACGAGCCCTGCTGCGAGTGCACGCAGGGCTGCTGAACAGCGACGGGGAACGCCTCAACCGTCCGGCAACGGCACCCAACTTGCCCTCCGAGGGGGCATGGACCACGTCACGTACGCCCTGTTCCCCGACGAGGACCACGCGCGCGCCGCGCTCGACGCCATCGAGACCAGCGGGACGCCGAGGCGCCACTGCGGCGCGGTGCTACAGCGGGGCCGGCTCGACCCGGGGCAGCTCGGCATCCTCGAGACGAACGCCGCGGAGGGAATGCGCGAGGGCGCAGCGATTGGCTCCCTGGGAGGCGCCCTGCTGGCGGGGCTGCTCTTCGGTCCGGCAGGGCTGGTGGCCATCGGCGCCACGGCGGCGATGGGGGCCCTCTACGGCGGCCTCGCCGGAGCGCTCGGAGGCTCTGGCGCGCCCGACCGGCGCCTCGAGAAGCTCTCGAAGCAGCTGGGCGGGGGCAAGGTCCTGCTCGTCGTCGAGGCCCCCAACCTCGAGTGCCGCGACCAGGCCGACGAAGCCGCCGCCGCCCACGGCGGCGAGGTGCACCACAAGCCGTACCTGTGACCTCGTCTTCGGTGGGTGCGCCGGGCCGCGCCGGCCGCTACTCCGCCGCGGCGTCCATCGCCCGCGGGGCCTCGGCCTTCTTGGCACGACGCTGCTCGCGGTAGAGCGCCACGTCCTCCTTGACGCGCGACGCGAGCTCCGGCGCGGCGGCGGCGGCGTTCTTGACCAGCGAGACGACCATGTGCGGCGACTTGCGCGCCGTCTCCGACGAGCGCCTGGCGAGCGCCGACAGCTTCGCTCCCCAGCGCGCGGCGCGCGACTGCGTGAGGTAGGGCGCGACCTGGGCGACGAGATCCGCCGCGGTGCCCGCGTACGCGTGCGGCGCCTTGTGCAGCGCGCCTCCGAAGCGGCTCTTGCGCAGGAAGGCGCGCACCTCGTCGGCCGTCACACCGTGCTCCTGGTACGCGCGCTCGAGCTCGGCGCCGGCCGCCTGCTTGGCCTTGAACAGGTACATCTGCACGCGAGAGTAAAAGTTGACCCGGCCGTCGCCGCTCGTCTCGACGGGGCAGAAGATCGTGCCAGGGAACTTCTCGGTGATGGCCGACTGCACGCCGTCGGACACGCCGGCGCTGGGCATGCAGCCGAACGGCTTCACGCTGAGCGTCATGTGCGCCTTGGCCTGCACGACGTTCATGATGAGCTTCCCGACCTCCATGTGGCCTTCGCCGCCGCGCAGGTCGTTGTTGTAATACTCGTGGCTGATCTGGGCGATCTCGAACATGTCCGGCAGGTGGTAGCCGTACAGGCCCGCCGCGTGGGCGAACGTCTGGAAGAGCGCGCGCACCACCTGCTCGGCCGCGGTGACGCCGCCCAGCTTCTTGGCGACGTCGAAGGGCCCCGCGGCGCCGAGGCCGTACATGGCCTTGTCGGCGCCGCGCAGATCCTTGCGCTCCTGCGTGTCGCGCTTGGCCTCCCAGAGCATGTAGAGCAGCCACGCCGTCACCAGCTGGATGTCGACCTCGGCGCCCTCACCCTCGAGGAAGCGCTGGAGCTGGTAGTTGCCGTCGCCCTCGGTCGTCATCGCCCAGAACTCGCCGATGATGCTGACCTTGGGCTTGGCCACCGTCCGGTCGACCTTCACCGCCGCGAGCAGCGGCTTGCAGCGCGCGAGCGCGACGAGGATGTTCGTCTGCTTCTGCAGCGCCTCGTGGATGATCTTCTTGCAGGCCTCGATCGCGCGGTCGGTGT
The DNA here is from genome assembly GCA_021778125.1 of Myxococcales bacterium. Lineage (GTDB taxonomy): Bacteria > Myxococcota_A > Polyangia > Polyangiales > Polyangiaceae > Palsa-1150. The sequence continues at coordinate 872 of JAJYCT010000056.1, read as the reverse complement.
CGCCCGCGGTGACCTCGTAGGGACGGATGCGGTAGCCGAGCGCGTTGATGACGTCGCCGGCGACCAGCGCCTTGACGATCGCCCAGAAGAACCGAGGCGTCATCTCGAGGCCGCTCTCGTCGCCCGTGGCCTGCGAGAGGCCGCCGGTCTGCTGGAAGAGCACGACGCGGAAGCCGTCGAAGCCGGCGTCGCGCAGCGCCTTGCGGTACTCGGTCACGTACATGCCGAAGCGGCACGGGCCGCACGCCCCCGCCGTGAGGAAGACGTACTTGCGGATGATCTCCGCGGTGGAGAGGCCGTGCTGATCGCGCAGCGTGCAGAGGAACTTCACGAGGTTGCCCACCGTGAAGTACGTCGGGTTGCACTGGCCGCGGTTGCCGAACTCCTTGCCGAACTGCAGCGCCGCCACGTCGGGGCAGTCGAGGGCCTGGACGTTGTATCCGACGCCCGTGAGGCCGGCCTCGACGAAGTAGTCGTGCGCCATCGTCAGGCCGCTCACCAGGATCGTGATGTGGTCCCGCTCGGTCCTGGTGAACGTCATGTCCGCCATGTCCTCGATCCACTGCTCGGCCTTGCCGTCGAGGCCCAGGCGCTTGCGCTCCTGGTCCTCGAAGGCCCGCAGCTCGGCCTCGAGATCGACGACGGGAAGCGACTTCTTGTCCTTGATCGAGTCGATGTTCATGGCTCTCACTCCGCGGCGAAGGTCTGCTGGACGGGGACAATCCCCTCGGGGGTCTTCTTGCGTAGCTGGACGAGACCGGTGGGCTTCGGGGTCTCGGGGGCGGCCGGGGGGGCCTCATAGGCGCGGATGCGGGCGCGCACCTCGTCGAGCTGCGCCTCGACGGCGAGATCGTGCCGGTGCACCGCGGCGA
>JAJYCT010000410.1 GCA_021778125.1 Myxococcales bacterium | reverse complement strand
CCGCGAGCACCGCCTGGAGCGGCGGCGACGGGAGCAGCGGGTGCGGGGCCATGTGCATGCTATCGCCCTTGCTCGTCGACCCGGCCCGCGTCACGGCCTGGAACCCGGGGATCCTGGCCGACACGCCGACGGGGCAACCGCTGGGCGCCGACGGGCTGCCGCAGCGCACCACGACGTGCGCCACGCTCGCACCGGGCGGTGACATCCAGGCGGCGATTGACGCCTGCCCCTCCGGACAGGTCGTGCTCCTGGGGGCCGGCGCGTTCACGGTGCCGGCGACGATCCACCTCAAGTCGGGCGTCGTCCTGCGCGGCGCGGGCTCGAAGGGCGCTCCGGCGGGCACGACGATCGTGCGGACGGGCGCGGGCTCCGTCCTCTCGATCGGCACGGCTCAGGACCAGGCCTGCTACGGGGGCGCGGCGTTCCCGCTCGTGCAGGACGGCGCGAAGGAGTCGACAACCGTGTCGGTGGGCGGCGCCGCCGCCCACTTCAAGGCGGGGCAGCTGGCGATCGTTGACGTCGTCGACGACCCGGCAATCAACGAGCGGGACTGCGCGTACTTCAAGCGCGTGGACCACCGGTCGGTCTCGCAGCGCGTGGAGGTCACGGCGGTGGACACGGCGAGCGGGACGCTGACGCTCGGCTCGCCGCTGCACTGGGCCTTCAGGTCGGCGAGCCCCTACCTCGCGCAGATCACGCCCGTGGGCGCGGTGACGATCGACTGGGCCGGTGTCGAGCACCTGCTCCTGCAGGGCGGCACGAACCCCGGCTACAGCGGCCAGATGGCGGGCGGGGTCGACATCTCGAACGCGGCGTACAGCTGGGTAAAGGACGTGCAGACCGACGGGACCATCGGGGGCATACACGTGTCCGTCACGGCCAGCTACCGGGTGGTGATCCGCGATAGCTACTTCCACAACTCGGCCAACTACGGCTTTGGCGCCGACTGCTACGGCGTCGTGCTCCGGTGCGGGACGGCGGAGACGCTCGTCGAGAACAACATCGCCCGGTACATGAACAAGCCGATCCTGTTCAACGTGTCCGGCGGCGGCAACGTCGTCGGGTACAACTACGCGGACAACTCGTGGGCAACCCCACCGGCGTGGCAGGAGCTCAACATCGACTGTCACTGCGCGTTCCCTCACATGGAGCTCATGGAGGGCAACTACGCGCCGCACATGGGCGCCTCGATCACGCACGGCAACGCAGGATACCTCACGTACTTCCGCAACTACGCATCCAGCCAGTTCGCCCTGCCCAATCCGGTGTGGGGTTCGACGGCGCGCCAGACCGGAAACGTCGCGGCCCTTCAGTTCGACTCGCCGGACCTCGGGATGACCGTGATCGGCAACGTGCTCGGGGCCTCCGGCCAGAGCGTCGTCTACGACGCGTACAGCCCGAGCGCCGGCGCGGTCTACGAGCTGGGAGCCGGCGGCTCGGGTTCGATGGACGTGTCGGCAACCACGCTGTTTCGCCACGGGAACTTCGATACCGTCAACAACGCGACGAAATGGGCTCCGGCCAAGGCCGACCACACGCTGCCGGCGTCGTTCTATCTGCGAAGCAAGCCGGGGTGGTGGCCGGCGTCGAGCCCGTGGCCGTGGGTCGGCCCCGACCTGCAGCCGATGGTCGGCACACTGCCAGCCAAGGACCGCTCCGATCACACGTGAGCGGCGTCACCGCGCCGTCGCGCGAACCGCCGCGACCCGGACCTTCAAGCGCGCAGCTTGACCGCGCGCAGCTTGCCGGTGGCGAGCTGCACGGCCTCGCTCAAGGTCGGTACGAGGATCTCGCGCATCGCGTGCTGCACGTCCTGCTTGCGCCCGGTCAGCGCGAACACCAGGCACTGGTTGTAGACGCCCGCCGTGGCGCGAACGAGCCACGCGTGACCTCCGAGGAGCGCGTCGCCGCCCCCCTCGTCCCGGCGCAGAAGGTGCCGGTACGCCTCGCCGAAGCCCTCGATGCGGCGCTCGACGTACTTGTCGATGGCCTCGCAGACGTGATCCCTCGGGCCGAAGCCCGTTCCCCCGACCAGGATGATGGCGTCCGCCTCGTTGTCGTTCGACACCCGGGACACGAGCTGCTGGACGACCTCCTCCTCGCAGTTGACCGTGACGCTGCGCACGAGCGTGAAGCCGGCGGCCTTCACGTCCTCGCATACGGCCTGGGTGATCGCTTCGAGGGTGGGGCTCTTGGCGTGGGTGACGGCCCCGACGAGGATCCGCGGGGCAACGCTCTGCTCTTCGTTCATGCGGCCGGGATTCTAGTCATGCCCGTCCGGGACGTCGATGCCCACGGCGCGCATCAGTCGCAACGCATTCGAGCTCTGCACGATCCCCGGCCGCAGGACGTAGTCGAACGTCATCGCGTCCCCCTCGACCTGCTCCTCGAAGTGGATGTTGTGCACGCTGCCTCCGAGCTCACGCTCGAGCGCGGTGATGCCCAGGTCGTGGGTGGACACGGCGCCGAGGGCCCCGGCTGCGAGCAGCCCGCGCACGACGGCACAGGCCCCGAGGACCCGTTCGCGCGAATTGGTGCCGTGCAGGATCTCGTCGAGCAGGAACAGCACGGGAGCACCGCTCCCGTGCGCGCGGTCGACGATCGTCTTCAGGCGCCGCAGCTCCGCGTAGAAGTGCGACACGCCCTGCTCGAGCGAGTCCTCGATGCGCATGCTCGTGGAGACGCGCGAGGGACCGATGCGGGCGGCGCGGGCGCAGACCGGCCCGCCTGCGCTCGCCAGGACGACGTTGACGCCGATGGCCCGGAGCAGCGTGCTCTTGCCGGACATGTTCGAGCCCGTGACCACGAGCGCGCGGCCGGCGCCGGGGATCGTTACGTCGTTGCCCACGCGCTCCGGGCCGATGAGAGGGTGCCCCAGGGCGGTCACCTCGAACACCGGGTCCGCCGCGAGCTCCGGCCACGCGAAATCGGGGTGCTCGAACGCGAAGCTCCCGAGACTGGCGAGGGCCTCGATCTCTCCGAGCGCCTCCAGCCAGCCGCGGACGTGCGCCCCGGCACGCGCGCGCCACCGGAGCAGGGCCGCTGCGCAGTGGATGTCCCACATGAGAAGAGGCCCGAGCAGCAGGCGGAACACCTCGTTGCGACGCGCGTCAGCGAAGCCCACGACGCGCTCGAGCGACGCGATCTCGGCGCTCGCCGTCCGCCCCCCTGCCGAAAGCCGCTCGCGCAGGCGGACGAGCAGCGGGGCCTCGAAGCGCTCCGCCTCGAGCAGCGCCAGCATCGCCCTCCAGCGCCCGATCGTCTGCTCGCGCGCCGACGCCACCGAGAGCACGGGCGAGAGGCGCGTCCCGACCCACGCGCCGACGCCAAGCAAGACGAGGGCGGCCAGACCTCCGAGACGGGGCGCGGCGCCCGCGAACGAGACCCAGGCCAGGACGCCGCCGAGGGCCAGGGGCGCCGCCCACCCGAGGAGACGGAGCCCCGACGGAAGGGCCTCGCGAGCCTCGGCCCACGCGAGCAGCGGCGCCGCGTCGGGCCGCTCGTCGGCAACGACCCCGCCGACGGCGGCGAGCGCCTCGCGAAACGCCAGGCGCGGCGCGAGGTCGCGAACCGCCGCCTGGCGCTCCGCCGCGTCGCCGGGCCAGGCTCTCGCGTCCTCGAGCGACAGCAGCTGCGCGAGCCTTTCCTCGCCAAAGCGTGTCTCCGTTGCGTCGACGAGCTGCATGAGCGACCCGTGCCCGAAGACATCGAGATCGCCTGCGAAGGAATGACCCGCCGTGCGGAAGCGCGCGCTCGTCTCGGGGAGGCGATCCCACGCGTGCTCCAGGCGCGCCAGACCGCGCTCGTGAAACCGCAACGCGGCGCCCGCCCTGTCCCGCGCCTCGTGCACTCGAGCGTGCACCATCACGAGGCCGCCGAAGCCGACCAGAGATGCCACGAAGACCACCCACGCCCAGGACCCCAGGTGCCCCCAGGCGATGCCGACCACGAGCCCGACGGCCGTCACGACCAGGAGCAAGCGGCCCGTGCCGACTGCCCTTGCCTTGGCCTCGAGAACGGCGACCTGTCGCGCGTGCTCGTCGCGCCCCCGCGTGTACGTCGCCGCCGCCTCCACGCGGCCTTGTTACCACTCTCACGCGGCGCGCGACGCGCGCTTCGCGCTGCGGACCCGCCCCGACGCTGGCCGCGGAAGGAGGGCGACCGCGACGGCAAGCCCCTGGAGGGTTAGCCGGGGGGCGCGATCCACCCTCCGCTCGACCAGCCCCTGAGCCTCGAGACGCCGCAGGGAGGCCCGAACCGCGGCCTGGGTACCTCCTGAACGGATTGCAAGCGACTCCTCGTCGGCCGCGTCGCGGCGGCGCGAAATCCTCAGCATTGCCCGAAGAACCATCGCGTCAGTGTGCATGCGAGGAGCCTACCCATACACTGAACACTCGTCCAGAAAGCGACTCACTTTCGTCGGGCACCCTCGCGAGCTGGCCGGGGAGACGGGCTAGTTTGTTCGGTGGGCGAGTCCTCTTCGTCGGCTCGTCGGCCGCGGCCATCGTCTCCCCGGGCTCGGCGACGCTGGGGACCTCCCCTAGTGTAGTGCGCCCAACATGGCGCGCCCCCTGGCGACCTTGTCGAGAATCTGCTGCGCGGTCTTGCGCCACGCGTACGCGGTCGGCCGGCAGTTCCACGCCTCGACGTAGGCGGTGATGGCGTCGATCAACTCGTCGACGCTGGCGAAGACGCCACGGCGAATCGCCTTGTCGGTCAGG
>JAJYCT010000409.1 GCA_021778125.1 Myxococcales bacterium | reverse complement strand
CGCGCCGTCGGTGCTCTGCGAGTTCGCGCAGGCCCCGGCGGGCGATCCGTTCCCCGCGTTCCTCGACGTGCAGGCCACGCCCATCGTCGTCAACTTCGACAAGAAGGCGCAGGGCAACGCCGCCGTCCCCAGCATCGTCGTGGCGTTCACCGCGACCGTCCCCGGCAGCTACACCGAGAACCGCGGCATCCTGCGCATCCTCAAGGGAAGCGACTGCTCGCTCGTCGCCGACCTCGGGGGCACGGACCTCGACGGCGACGGCGTCGTCGACTGGATGAACTCCCCGAGCGCCGTGGCCGTGGGCGATCTCGACGGCGACGGCGTCGCCGAGATCGTCGCGTACATGGGCGACTTCACCACCGTGGCGTTCAAGCGCTCCAGCACCGGGGCGTGGAAGCCCCTCTGGCCGAAGGCGAAGGCGACCACCTCGGGCGGAGCGGTTTTCGTCTCGGCGCTCGACGGCACGTACGGCACGCCGCCGAGCGCGAGCCCCGGCAGCACCGACGTGTGGTCCGGCCCGTCGATCCACGACCTCGACGACGACGGCAAGCCCGAGGTCGTGCGCGAGGGCTACGTCATCGACGGGCAGACCGGCGTCCTGCGCGCCACGGCGCCGACGGGCTACGCGAGCTACAGCGTCGGCATCCCGCCCGTGGTCGCGGACCTCTACAACGACGGCAACGCGTACCTGACGACGGGCGCGCACATCTGGAAGTTCCTCGGATCGAGCAGCACGTGGTCGGAGGTCGCGAGCTACGAGCCGTCCACGCCGACGTCCCCCGGCTGGGTCGGCGTCGCCGACTTCGACCCGTACGACGGCAAGAAGGCCCCCGAGATCGTCGTCGCCGAGACGAGCACCGTGTCGATCTACGCGCTCGATCACTCGGTCTTCATGGGCCTGTCGCTCGCCGTCCCCGGCGGCGGCGGCGGACCGCCCACGATCGCCGACTACGACCACGACGGCCTGCCCGAGATCGGCCTCGCGGGCCAGGACTACTACACGGTGTTCGATCCGGACTGCCAGGCGACGCCCCGGCCGGGCGGCAAGTGCGCCGACCGCACGCACTGCGACTTCGGCACCGGCGGCGCGTGCACCGACTACGTGCTCTGGTCGCGCAAGACGCAGGATCACTCGTCGAACATCACCGGCAGCTCGGTCTTCGACTTCCCCGGCGCCGGCACGCCGGAGGTCGTCTACGGCGACGAGTGCTTCGCGCGCGTCTTCTCGGGCTTCGACGGCACCGTGCTCTTCTCGCAGTACCACTCGTCGTGCACGTGGATCGAGAACCCCGTCGTCGCCGACGTCACCGGCGACTTCCACTCCGAGATCGTCGTCGGCAGCAACCTCGCCTGCGGCAGCGGCTCGGCCGGCATCGCGTGCGGACAGCTCGACGGCAGCGGCGTCGACGCGACGTTCGTGGGGGCGGGGTGCCAGACCAACGCCGACTGCATCTCGGGGGCGTGCGATCACGGCTACTGCCGCTGCACGGCGACCGCCCAGTGCTGCGCGCTCAACGACGACGCCAAGTGCCTCGAGGCCGGCACGCAGTGCGCGCCGCCGCCCGCCGGCACGCCGGGCACCGGCAACACCTGCCGCGCGCCGCACCCGCACGGTCTGCAGGGCATCCGCGTCTACGGCGACGCCAAGGACCGCTGGGTGCAGTCGCGCCAGATCTGGAGCCAGCACGCGTACGCGGTCACCCACGTCAACGAGGACGGGACGCTCCCCAAGACGAGCGCCTGGGCGGCCAACTGGTCGACCACGGGCCTGGACAACTTCCGCCAGAACGTTCCCGGCGAGGCCGACGGCAACCCCGTCGGCGACCTCACCGCGCAGGCGGGCACGTTCTTCACGTGCAGCGGCGGCACCGTGACGTTCGACGAGCCCGTGTGCAACCGCGGCACCGCGCCCGTCGCCGCCGGCGTCAGCGTCGGCTTCTACCTGGGTACGACGAAGATCGGCTCGGCCAAGACCCAGACCCCGCTCGGCGTCGGGCAGTGCGAGACCGTCTCGTGCACGTGGGCCACGCCGCCGCCCGCGCAGAGCGGGGCGGTGAACGTGACGGTCGTCGTCGACGACGGCAGCGGCGTGCCCGAGTGCGACCCGGCCAACGACAAGGGCCTGGTCGCCGACGTGTACTGCACGCCGCCGCAGTGAGCAGCGCCGACATGGTTGACAGCCGAGCCGCCGGACGGTACCTGTATCGGCCCCCTAGGCGCGTAGCTCAGTGGTAGAGCACTACCTTGACACGGTAGGGGTCGGAGGTTCGAAACCTCTCGCGCCTACAAGGAACCTCTAGAAAAGTAGGGGTTCCAGGCATCGTCGAGAAGCCGGGCCCCACGCTCTCGGGCTCGCCCCACCACCTGCCCCACCACTAGGGGCGGAGGCCGTGACGTGAACGCCGACGAGATCGCCGTCTGGAACCGGGCTGCCATGCACTCGGGCGGGTCCTCCCCTCGAGAGGGAGACCGAGCGCTCAGCGCCGTCCTGCGGGTCCACGGGCTCGTCATGAACGGCGGCGTGTTCCACGCCCTGGAGGTCGTCTCTGAAGCCGAGCTTCGAGCCTCGTGCGCGGGCTTCGGGTACTTCGGGTTCGCCGAGGTCGCCGACCTTCTGGAGGCGGCATGTGACGAGGAGTGGACGGACGAGAGCGAGGGGCGGTTCAACGGGGCGTACGGCAAGCTCCTCGACGACGGGGCCATCGTGGACAGCTTCGTCAAGCACATGGCGCGGGACCGCGAGCTGTACGCCCGCTGAGTCGGAACCCTCCGGCCCCCTTCTGCTCCGGCCTCGACGGGCGTAGCCTCAGCGCTCCATCGGGGGCTCCATGCTCGAACAGATCAAGCGCGAGATCGCGGACAACAGCTACTACCAGCAGAACTTCTCCAACGACGGAGAGCGGTTCGTCGCCTGGTACTTGCGGCGGGTTCTCTTGCGAGACGCCATCGCGGCCCGAGACGACATCACCGATGGGGCGAACGACAAGCAGATCGATGCGATCATCGTCGATGACGAAGAACGCCGCGTGCTCATCATCCAGGGGAAGTTCATCGACGGCAGCTCGGTCGACGGAGAGCCGCTGCGGGAGGTGCTCAGCGCCTGGATGCGGCTTCAGGATCTCCCTGCCCTCCAGAAGGACGCGAACGACCGACTCAAGCCGAAACTCGAAGCAGTTCGGCGCGGACTCGAAGACGAGTACCGAGTGGACTTCGAGCTGATCACGACAGGCACGCTGACCGACGCTGCACGAGGCGACCTCAAAGCGTTCGCCGAAAGTCTTGAAAAGTCCGATGACTTCGAGGCCGGACTCCATGTCATCGACACGGACATGCTCAGCTTGCGGCTCGCGGAAGCGGAGGCCCAGGAACTGCCCTCGCTAGACCACACGATGACGGTCGAACCAGGCGGCACCTTGTTCACGAAGCTGGGCAGCGCCCAGACCATCCTAACCGTGCTCCCGCTGCGGGAGTGCCTCCGGCTGCCCGGCATCAAGGACGGGCGCCTCTTCCGCAAGAACGTCCGTCAATCGCTCGGGATGAACAAGGTCAATCGCGCCCTCAAGGACACCATCAACAACGGCGACCGAGTACGCGACTTTTTCTTCTACCACAACGGCGTCACGGCCCTCTGCGACTCCGTGAGCGTGAGCGAGGACAAGAAGACGTTGAAGGTGAAGGGCCTGAGCATCGTGAACGGATGCCAGTCGCTCACGACCATCAACTCGGTGTCGGAGCGGGTTCGCTCGCCCGAGGCATCCGACGCCCGCATCCTCTTCCGCCTGTACGAGATTCCTGACCGGGCGCTTGGCGACCGCATCAGCATCAACACGAACTCGCAGACCCAGGTGAAACCGCGTGACCTACGGAGCAACGACAAGGTCATGGTCGGGCTCAAGAGGGCGTTCGAGATCCAGTACCCTGACGGCTACTTCCTCACGAAGCGAGGTGAGGAGCGCCCGGCCAGCAAGGACGTCAACAAGACCATCGACGCCGCCGTTCTCGCCAAGATGCTGATGGCCTGGCACTGCCAGAGGCCGAACACCTCGTACAATGAGAAGCGCCTCTTCGACGAGCACTACAAGACGCTCTTCCGCACCGGCTACAATCCCGTGTCGATGCTCGCGCTTCAGACGTGGCTGAACGCCATCGAGGAATCGTGGTCGAACCTCACGTTCGACGACGCGCTCAAGGCGGGCAAAGGCTACGTCAAGTACCACGTCCTCTTCGTTGTCTCGGCCATCATCGCGCGAGTGAACAAGCAGCAGCTCGTCGTCGAGCCCTCCGCAACCCTCAAGGCCGCCCAGCAGCCGAATGATGTACTGGCGCTCGCAGCCAACTGCCTCGACAACGCCTTCCAGAACGTCGTAGCCATGCAGGCGGGCGGGAAGGTCTTCAACGCCCAGAACTGGTTGAAGTCTGTTCCCAGCGTGCAGGCCGAGAGCCTGGCAGCGGGCACGTCGGCGACGATGTTGCCGGGGTTCCCCAATGGAAAGGCCCTGATCGATCTGATGACCGCTCCGGCCACGGCGTTCGCGCCGAGGTGGTCTGCGGAGTAGGGTCGCTCCGTCAGCCGCCGCCCGCTCCGGCCCCACCAGCCTGGGGCGGTGGCTCGGGGATTTCCTCTACTGCTTCCTCGGCCCGCTTCCAGGCACCGAAGTGTCGGTCAGCGTCCTCGACGTAGCCCAGGTGCTCTTGGAGGTCGTCATCGTCGACGAAGGAGAT
>JAJYCT010000408.1 GCA_021778125.1 Myxococcales bacterium | reverse complement strand
GCGTCGCGCGGGCGGGCGCGGCGGGATCGTCGCCGGGCCCATCGAGAAGGGCACGCGCGTGCGCGTGCTGTCGGGCGCCTTCATGGGCAAGGCCGGCCTCGTGCAGGAGGTCGACGGGGAGGGCGGCGCCCGCGTCCTTCTGGGGCTGCTGGCCGTGCGCATCGACGTCAAGGACCTGGCCCGCGTGGCCGAGGGCCGCGCGCGCCCGCTGCTGTCCTCGTCGCACCGCAAGCCACTCCCGGTAAGGTCGTGACAACGGCGGACGCGGGTCCGGCATCCATGGATCGGACCGAGGTGAAGGAGACGGCGTACCCCACGACGCTGCGCGCGCAGTTCCGGCGTCACCTCCCGCAGTACCTCGTCGGGACGCTGACGCTGGCGGTCTTCCAGCTCGCGATGAACCGCATCGACTGGCAGTCCAAGGCCGCCATCGACCGCGTCTTCGGGCCCGATCCGGCGACGGCGTGGAAGCCCGCCGCGGTCATGCTCGCCCTGGCGCTCGGCGCGTTCCTCGCGCGCGTCGCGAGCCGGTGGTTCATGTTCAACGCCGGGCGCGACGCGGAGTACGAGCTGCGCCACGAGCTGCTGCGCAAGCTCCACCAGCTCGGCTCGGCGTTCTACCGCAAGATGCCGGCCGGCGAGATCATGAGCCGCTCGACGAGCGACCTGCAGCAGGTCCGCATGCTGCTCGGCTTCGGCGTGCTCAACCTCGCCAACGTGCTCTTCGCGTTCGCCAGCGCCCTGCAGGTCATGCTGCGCGTGCACCCGGGGCTCGCCCTGGCGTGCCTGCTCAACCTGCCCCTCGTGACGGTCATCTCGCGCAGCGTGTCGCGGGGGCTCTACCTGCGCATGCGCGACAACCAGGCCGCGCTGGGGCGCATGAGCGACGTGCTCCAGGCCAACCTCGCCGGCGTGCGCGTCGTGCGCAGCTTCGCCCTCGAGGACCGGGAGCGCGAGCGCTTCGAGGCGGAGAACCGCGCGTACCTCGACGCGAGCCTGGCGCTCGCGCGGCTGCGCGGCTCGCTGGCGCCCACCATCGGCGCGGTCGCGTCGATCGGTATCCTCGTCTTCTTCTGGTACGGCTCCACGCTCCTGCTCCGCGGGCCGGAGCACGGCGGCATCTCGCAGGGCGCCTTCTTCGCGTTCTGGAGCGCGTTCGCCCGCATGACGTGGCCGATGATCGCCGTGGGCTTCGCGCTCTCGGTCGTGCAGCGCGGCCGCGCGGGGTTCGCGCGCCTGCGCGACGTGTTCGACGCCGAGCCCGAGGTCGTCGACGGCCCCCGGCCGGCGCCGGCGCGCGTGGAGGGGGAGCTGTCGGTCGAGCACCTGAGCTTCCGCTACGGGGCCCGGGCGGTGCTCGACGACGTCACCTTCCGCGTCGCGCCAGGCCAGTCGCTGGCCATCGTCGGCCGCACCGGCTCGGGCAAGTCGACGCTGGCGATGCTCCTCGCGCGCCTGCTGCCGACGCCCCCGGGCGCCGTGCGCATCGACGGCGTCGACGTCTGCGAGCTGCCGCTGCAGGCCGTGCGCGCGGTCCTCGGCTACGCGCAGCAGGACGCCTTCCTCTTCTCGACGACGGTGAGCCGCAACATCGGCTTCGCGCTCGACGACGCCGAGTCCGGTCCCGCCCAGGCGCGCGTGCGCGAGGCGGCGCGCGAGGCGCAGGTCCTCGAGGAGGCGGCGCTGCTGCCCGAGGGCTTCGACACGGTCGTCGGCGAGCGCGGCGTGCAGCTCTCGGGCGGCCAGAAGCAGCGCATCGCGCTCGCGCGCGCGCTCGTGTGGGAGCCGACGATCCTCATCCTGGACGACCCGCTCTCGGCGGTCGACGCCAAGACCGAGGGCGCGATCCTCGACGCGATCGAGCGCCAGGCGGCGCGCCGCACGGTGCTCCTCGTGACCCACAGGGTCGCCGCGGCCGCGCGCTGCGACCGCATCGTCGTGCTCGACGAGGGCAAGGTCGTCGAGCAGGGCACGCACGACGAGCTGGTGGAGGCGGGCGGGATCTACGCCGCGTTCGCCGAGGAGCAGAAGATGGCGAGCGAGCTCGAGGAGCTCGACGCCGCCCCGGAGGTCGTGGCGTCGTGACGACCAAGGCCGCCCCCGCCGCCCCCGCCACGCGCGCCCAGAGAGCCCTCGAGAAGTTCCACGAGGAGGGGACGATCGGCAAGGCGTACGACACGCGCCTGCTGCGCCGCCTCTGGCCGTTCGTGCGCCCGCACGCGGTCTTCCTGTGGCTGTCGCTCGGTACGCTCGTGGTCATCGCCGCCGTCAACCTCGTGCGCCCGCTCGTCATGGGCGACGTCGTGCACCAGGCGGACGCGCGCGACGCGAGCCGCCTCCTGCGCGACGGCCTGGCCCTCTCGGCGCTGCTGGTCGTCTCGCAGGCGCTGACGTTCGTGCAGATGTACGCGATGCAGATCGCGGGCGCGCGCGCGATGGCCGACCTGCGCAGCGCGGTCTTCCGGTTCTTCCAGCGCCTGCGCCTGCGCTACTACGACCGGACGCCGGTGGGGCGGCTGGTCACGCGCGCGACCAACGACGTCGACGCGCTCGCCGAGCTCTTCGCGTCCGGCGCGCTCAACGCGATGGGCGACGTGATCTCGCTGCTCGGCGTGGTCGCGATGATGCTCACGCTCGACTGGCGCCTGTCGGTCGTGTCGTTCCTCGCGCTGCCGCTCGTGGGCCTCATCGTGAACTTCGTGCGCCGGCGGTCGCGCAAGGCGTACCGCGACGTGCGCGCGCGCACCGCGCGGCTCAACGCGTTCCTGAACGAGCAGGTCAACGGCATCGCGGTCGTGCAGGCGTTCGTGCGCGAGCGGGCGATGGCGGTCGAGTTCGACGGCATCAACGCCGAGTACCGCGACGCGAACAAGGCCGCGATCTACTACGAGGCGCTGCTCGACGCCGCCATCGAGATGGTGAGCACGCTCTGCATCGCGAGCATCCTCTGGTTCACGGGGCTCCGGCGCGTGGGCGACCACGCCATCACGTTCGCGCTGCTCGTGACCTTCACGCAGTACATTCGCCAGTTCTTCGAGCCCGTGAGCATGCTCTCGCAGCGCTACACGCTCCTGCAGAGCGCGATGGCGGGCGCCGAGCGCATCTTCGAGCTGCTCGACGAGACCGACGTCACGCTGCCCGCGCTGCCTCCCGAGCGGTGCGCGCCCCCCGGGCCCGAGGGCGAGACGATCGCGCTCGAGCGCGTCGACTTCGAGTACAAGCCGGGCACGCCCGTCCTGCGCGACGTCACGCTGCAGGCGCGGCGCGGCGAGCGGATCGCGCTCGTGGGGGCGACCGGGGCCGGCAAGAGCACGGTGGCGAGCCTGCTCTTGCGCCTCTACGAGCCGCAGCAGGGCGCCGTGCGCGTGCTCGGCAGAGACGTGCGCGGGTGGGACCCGCCCGTGCTGCGGCGCCAGTTCTCCGTGGTGCCGCAGGACGTGTTCCTCTTCCCCGGGACGGTGCTGTCCAACGTCGCCGTCGCCGACGCCGCGCCCGACCGCGCGCGCGCCGCCGAGGCCCTCGGGCGCATCGGGGCGCTCGAGCTCTTCGAGCGGCGCGAGGGTGGGCTCGACGCCCGCGTCGACGAGCGCGGCCAGAACTTCAGCGCGGGCGAGCGGCAGCTCATCGCCTTCGCGCGCGCGATCTACCGCGACGCGCCGCTCATCGTGCTCGACGAGGCCACGGCGAGCGTCGACTCCGACACCGAGGCGCGCCTGCAGCGCGCGCTCGAGGAGGTCATCCGGGGGCGCACGGCGCTCGTCATCGCGCACCGCCTGTCGACGATCCGCGCCGCGGACCGCATCGTCGTCTTCCACAAGGGGCGCGTCGTCGAGACGGGCACGCACGACGAGCTGATGGCGCGCGAGGGCGTCTACTCGCGCCTGTATCGGATGCAGTTCGCACACGAACGGGCGCTGGCCGCCGAGCGCCGCGCGCACGAGACGCGGCAGGTCGCCGGGTAGGACAGCCTCCGACCGCGGGGACTTGGCCGCGTCTGCCGCCGGGTGCTAACTGGGGACGGAATCGCGCGCCCGCGCGCGAGCGTTGTCCCCGCGATGACCCAGCCGCTCGTCCCTCGCGTCCTCCGGCCCCGTCGCGCCGCCCCCGCCGACGCGCTCCGGCCCACCCGCGCCGAGGTCAACCTCGAGGCGCTGCGGCACAACCTCCGCGTGGTCAAGCGCCACGCCGGCGGCGCGCGCGTGTGGGCGGTGCTCAAGGCCGACGCCTACGGCCACGGCGCGCCCGCGGTGGCGCGGACGCTCGAGCGCGCGCACGTCGACGGATTCTGCGTCGCGCTCGTCGAGGAGGCCGTCGAGCTGCGCGAGGCCGGCATCACCGCGCCGATCCTGGTGATGGGCGGCCACTACACCACCGCGTACGAGGAGGTCGTCGCGCGCGACCTCGTGCCCGTCGTCCACGATCTCGGGCAGGTCGAGGCCTTCGCGCGCCTCGTGCGCTCGGGCGCGGCCCCGGGGCCCATCGACGTGCACCTGAAGATCGACACCGGCATGGCGCGCCTCGGAGTGCCGATGGCGGCGCTGCCCTCGGTGGCCGAGCAGCTCGGCGAGCTGCCGGAGGTGCGCGTGCGCGGCCTGATGACGCACCTGGCCTACGCCGACGCGCCGACCGAGGCCGAGATCGACGAGCAGGTGCGGCGGTTCGACGAGGCGACGGCGGTGCTCGCGGGCCGCGGCGTGCGGCCCGACGTGCGCCACGCGGCCAGCAGCGCGGCGATCTTCCGC
>JAJYCT010000407.1 GCA_021778125.1 Myxococcales bacterium | reverse complement strand
CCGATCTAGGGCGAGGACGAACCAGGCCACGTACAGGAGGTGCGAGACGTAGAAGAGCTCGAAGCGGCTGGTGCGCCGGATGAAGCCGAGCGCGAAGATCCACATGACGGCGAAGACGAGCAGCAGCGCGGCCCCGGTCGCCCCGCGGCGGCCGAGCACGACGCCCCACGCCGGCGCGGCGGCGTGCCCCACGGCGAACGCCAGCGTGAAGGCCGCCGTGTGCGCGAGCGCCAGGGCGAACATCGTGTGCCCGACGATCTTGTGCAGCTCGATCGACTCGTCGACCGGCACGAGGCGCCCGAGCCACGACGCGCGCACGCGCGTGAGCAGGCGGCGCATCATCGAGACCAGGATGAGCGCGCCGTCGAGATCGATGCACCGGCCGAGCGCGCGCCCCGCCTGGACCAGCGGCTCCTGCGGAGGGCCGGCGGGCGCCGCCAGAAGCGCGGTGACGAGGATCGCCGCCTGGGCGCCGATCCACGCGAGGAGAAACACCCAGGGCGCACAGCCGCGCTCGCGCAGCGCGGCCAGCCGATCGCCGCGCCGGGCGCGCCCCCCTCGCTCCACCCAGGCGAGCAGATCCTCGTTGGGCAGGATCCACGTGGCCTCGCTCTGCGTCATGCGGCGCAGCAGCTCCGGGCGGCGGCGGACGACCGCCTCGAGCTCCTCGAAGCTGATCCGCCCGTCGCGGTTGCGGTCGGCGATGCCGAAGAGGATGCGCGTGAGCACCTCCGGGGGCTGCGTCGCGCGCTCGACGACCCCGCTCTCGCCGAGCGCCATCGTGATCATGCGCAGCAGATCCTGCTGGCCCAGGGCCCCGTCGCCGTCGTGGTCGTGGATGCGGAACGCGAACGCGAGCTTCTCGCGGTCGGTGCCGAAGACCAGGGCGCGCACGCCGGCGAGGAACTCGGCCCGGTCGATGAAGCCGTCGCGGTTGGTGTCAAACGCCGCGAGCACGCGCCCCGCGAGGTACGGGCTGCGGAGCCCCAGCGCCTTGCGCAGCTCCTCGGCGTCGATGCGCGCGTCGTCGCCCGCGTGCTTCGCGAAGGCGGCCTCGAGGTGCGCGAGCAGCTCCTCGTCGACAGGCGGGGGGCGGGGGGCTTGGGGCGGCACGAGGCGAGGCGACCACCCTACGACCGCGGCGCGGGCCTGGCGAGGCCGATCCGACCGGCGAAGGCCCGCGGGGGACGAGCCGGCGGGCCGAACCGGCCCCGCCCCCCCCCCTTCCTCACCGATCCCATCGCCGGGGCCGACGCGACGAGCGCCGCGGAGGCGGGTATTCCATCAGGCCGTCGCCGCAGGCCTCGGCGACGGCGGCCACCACGGCGGCTCCCCCGGAGCCGCCGTCAGCGGACCTCGTACGTGTCGATCGCCAGGCGCAGGCGACGCGCGTCGTCCGGCGCGAGCGAGCCGGGGTGGGCGTCCTCGCGGGCCTTGGCCCGTCCGAGCCACGCGCGCGCGCGCGCGACGTCGCCGAGCGCGCCGCACGCGAGCCCCCGGTACAGGGCGTACTCCGCCCGCTCCGCCGGCGCCCACGCGCGCGACCCGGCCTCGATCGCGGCCAGGGACTGCGCCGCCTGCGCGTAGTGTCCCTTCTCGAACTCCCCCTGCCCCTCCGACAGCGGGCCGCCGCAGCCTGCCGCGAGGAGAGCCCACGCCACGAACCGGTGCATGTCGACGTCCTCCGCCACCCCCATCGGCGGCGCGCAGGACGGGTTGCGCGAAATCGGGGCGGCCCCTCACGCTCCGGCGCGGCGCGCGCGCGCGGGCACGCGCTTGCCGGCGGCGCGCAGCATCTCGTCGACGGTCGTCATCTCCCCGTCGTCGGCCTCACGCGCGGACTCGTCGACGACCCCCTCGGGCTCGACGCTCGGCCCCCTGGCACTGCGGTCCCACTTCTCGGCGAGCTCGCGGGCGATGCGCTCGATGAGCGGCCGCGTCGTCTCGCGGTGCGTGGCGCTGACAAAGGCCGCGTCGGGGTGCGCGCGCTCGAGCAGGCGCAGCTCGCCCCGCTCGAGCACGTCGGTCTTGTTGAAGACGAGCAGGCGCGGGATCTCGAGCAGCTCGAGGTCCTCGAGCACCTGCATCACGGTGCGCACGTGCTCATCCTTCGAGGGATCGCTGGCGTCGACGACGTGCAGGAGCAGGTCGGCGTCGGCGGCCTCCTCGAACGTCGCGCGGAAGGCGGCGAAGAGATCCTTGGGCAGCTTGCGGATGAAGCCGACGGTGTCGGTGATGACGACCTCGCGCTCGCCCCACCCCGCCCAGCCGCAGCGCAGGGTGCGCGAGCGCGTGTCGAGCGTCGCGAAGAGCTTGTCCTCGGCGAGGACGTCGGCCCCGGTCAGCGAGTTGAGCAGCGTGCTCTTGCCGGCGTTGGTGTAGCCGACGATGGCCACCGTGGGGACGCCCTCGCGCGTGCGCTTGCGCCGGCGCTGCTCGCGCTGCCGGGCGAGCTGCTTGAGCTGGTGCTCGAGGTGCGCGACGCGGTCCTTGGCCCGGCGGCGGCCGATCTCGAGCTTGGTCTCGCCGGGGCCACGCCCGCCGATGCCGCCGGTGAGGCGCGAGAGCGAGTCGTCCTTCTGCGCGAGGCGCGGCATCGCGTACTTGAGCTGCGCGAGCTCGACCTGCAGCTTGCCGTCCCGGCTCTCGGCGCGCTGCGCGAAGATGTCGAGGATGAGCTGCGTGCGGTCGAGGACCTTGAGGTCGGTCTGCTTCGCGATCGCGCTGGCCTGCGCGGGCGTCAGCTCGCGATCGAACACGAGGACGCTGGCGTCGAGCTGCATCGCGCGCACGACGACCTCTTCGAGCTTGCCCTTGCCCAGGACGAACTTCGGGTCCACGTGCTCGCGCATCTGCACGACGCAGTCGGCCACCTCGGTGCCGGCGGTCCGGGCGAGCTCGCGCAGCTCGCGCATGCTCTCGTCGGCCTCGCGCGCGGCGCCTCCGCCCCGGGACTTGTCGCCCACGTGGACCAGGATCGCGCGGCCGTCCTTGGCCTCGACGGCCCGCGCCGTGGCGCGTCGGGCGAACTCCGCCTCGAGATCGGCCACGAGCTGGCCCACGTCGACGTGCGCCTGCCCGATCGGCACGGGCCCGACCTCGCGGTACGGCGGCGCGCCCTCGTCGGCGGGCACGTTGTACGCGTAGACCAACGCGCGCGGCTCGCCGTGGTGCGACAGCTGGATCGCGGCGACCAGGTCGAGGCGCAGGCGCACCAGGTCCACGAGATCGTCGCGCGTCAGGGCCTCGGCCCGCAGGTGCGTGTGCAAGAGGCGCAGGCCGCGGAAGCGCCCCTCGGCGGCGCGCAGGCGGCCCACGTCGGGCAGCACCAGCTTGCCGGCGTCGCCGACGATGACCGAGTCGACCTGCCCCGAGCGGTGCACGAGCACGCCGATCTGCCGGCCCGTCTCGAACGAGACCGCGGCGAGCGATCGCGTCAGCTCGGCGGTCGAGATGTCGTCGGACGGGACGCGGCGCCGGTAGAGGCGCTCGAGCGCGCGCAGCGCCGACGGAGAGAGACCGGTGGTGTGGCCCTGGACTTCGATGACGGAGGCCATAGCACACCGCCGCGGCGGCGTTCAGCGTCCCCGGTAGAGCAAACGCGCCTGGCGGTGCGCCTGCTCGGCCCGCGCGCGGGCGCGCAGGACCAGATCGTGCGCCGGCGCGAGCGCGCACGCGGGATCGGTGGCGTAGAGATCGCCCGTCAGCGCGTAGGCCTGGCAGCGACACCCCCCGAAGTCGACGGCGCGCCGGTCGCAGCCCCGGCAGGGCTCGGGCATCCACGCCTCGCCCCGCAGCGCCTGCATCGCGGGCCCTTCCCGGAAGGCGCGCGCGAGGGGCACCTCGGTCACCCGGTCGAACCCGAGCGGGAGCGAGCGCGCCGCGTGGCAGGGCAGCACGGCGCCGTCGGGGGCCACGACGACGAAGCGCCGGCCCCACCCGTCCATGCACGCTCGCGGGCGGTCGGCGTGCCAGTCGGGCATCACGACCACGACGGCCATGCGGCCGCGCAGGCGCGCGCGGGCCTCGTCCGCGACGACCCGGGCGCGGTCGAGCTGCGCCCGCGTCGGAAGGAGCGCCGCGGCGTTCTCGAGCGCCCACGCCACGAGCTGCACGTTCGCGAGCTCCAGGCGCGCCGCGCCGAGGCGCTCGGCGAGCGCCACGATCGCCTCGACGTGGTCGAGGTTGTGCCGGTGGAGCACGACGTTGAGCGTGAGCGGCAGGCCGAGCTCGCGCACCCAGGCGGCGGCGCGCAGCTTCGCGTCGTACGAGGGCGTGCCGGCGAGCCGGTCGGACGACGCCGCGTCGGCGTCCTGGAGGCTGAGCTGCACGTGGTCGAGCGACGGCGCGAGGCGCTCGAGGCGCGCCCGGTCGAGCGGGACGCCGCTCGTGACGAGGCTTACGTACAGGTCGCGCGCGCGGGCGCGCGCCGCGACGGCCTCGAGATCGGCGCGGGCGAGCGGCTCGCCGCCGCTCAGGTGCACCTGCATCACGCCCAGTTCGGCCGCCTCGTCGACGACGCGCAGCCACGCGTCGGTCGGCAGCTCGTCGGGGCCGCGGACCAGCTCGCGCGGGTTCGAGCAGTACGGGCACGCCAGCGGGCAGCGGTGCGTGAGCTCGGCGACGAGCGTGTACGGCGCGCCCTCGGGCGGCGCGACCCCGCCCGCGTCGTCGCTCACCTCCTGCGCGCGGGCCCCCGCAGCCGGTGCGTGGCCGTCGAGCAGGCCGCGCGCGTCGAGCGCGTCGAGCAGCGCCGC
>JAJYCT010000406.1 GCA_021778125.1 Myxococcales bacterium | reverse complement strand
CCGCAGGTGCTGCCGGCGCAGCAGGGCTGGCCCGTCGAGCCGCAGGCGACGCAGTTGCCGCCGGTGCAGACGTCGCCGGCGCCGCAGGTGCTGCCGGCGCAGCACGGCTGGCCCGCCGCGCCGCAGGCGACGCACGTGCTGCTGGAGCACGTGTTGCCGGCCGCGCACGCAGAGGTCCCGGGGCAGCACGGCTCGCCCGTCGCGCCGCACGCGCCGACGGAGATCTGCGCCGTGGCGTCGTGCACGGCCGACGGCGCGTGCCCGATCACCGTGAACGTCGGCGCCGGGGTTCCGGTGACCGGCGCCGTCGACGACGCGGTGAGCGTCAGCGTCGAGGTCCCGCCCGCGGTGACGCTGGTCGGGTTGAAGCCCGCGGTGACGCCCGTCGGCAGGTCCTGGACGTACAGGCCGATCGTCTCGGGCGTGCCGGCCTTCGCGGTCGTGGTGACCGTGTAGTTGACCGCGCCGCCCGGCGTGGTCGCTGCCGACGCCGGCGAGATCGAGATCGTGAAGTCGTTCGCCGCGCAGCTCGGGTACTTCGTCGAGGCGACGTACGTGTCCCAGTTGAACTCCCCGTTGGACGGGTAGAGCTCCTGCGTGTACCAGAACGTGCAGTCGTCGGTCGGGTCGACCGTCATGTTGCTGTAGTCGCCCCAGCGGTTGGCCTGGGCTCCAGTCTCGACGCCACCGCCGGTGTCGATCACGGACTCCGTCTGCGTCATCGTGCCCGCCGCGTCGGTGCCGAGGCGGCCGGTCCACGCGATCGACGGCTTGCGGGTCGTGCTCGAGAGGCTGTAGCCGAGCGCGAAGTCCTCGGCCTGGTCCTGGGCGATGCTGCCCATCCACCGCCAGTTGCCGTCGTTCGGGGCGTAGGTGCCCTGCTGGAAGACGGACGGCGTGCCCGCGGGCGAGCGGATCTCGTACCAGCGCACGCCGCCCGTGGCGTTCGCGCTCACCGAGTGGTTGACGAGCAGCGACTCGTGGTCGCCGAAGTTGCGGTACCCGAGGCGGAACATCAGCCGGTCGCCGAGCGAGTCGATGAGGTTGCCCGGCGCGGGCTCCTGGATGCAGGCGGAGCCGCCGTTGTTGCAGACGCCCGTGTACGCCGTGACGGGGATCGACGTCGGCCCGGTGACCGCCGTGTTCGACGTCGTGGTCCAGTCGACGTGCATCGTGAACATCTGCAGCGTGTTGCCGGTGTACGAGCCCACCTTGGTCTGGCCCATCTGCAGGAAGAACTCCGTCTCGCCCGCGGGCGGCGGGATCGGCCCTTCCAGGCTCGCCGGCAGGACGCCGAAGCCGGCCGACTCCTGGACGCACTGCTGCGTCGCCGGCTTGCCCGCGAGCATGCTCACGCGGTCGTAGGCGCAGATGTCGGCCGCGACGAAGCTGCGGTTGAAGAGGTTGAACGTCGCGTAGTAGGCGTCCGGCCAGACGCCGAACTTGCCGTAGTCGTTGATGACGTAGTTGTACTGGAAGTCGTAGAGGTAGTAGGCGCCCGTCGGATCCGGCGTTTGCGAGACCGCGACGCACTGGAAGGACGGCGCCTTGTTCGACGAGTAGTTGGGCAGCGAGAACTGCGCGATGAACCAGCGGTCGGCGAGCTGGTCGTAGACGACGACGGGATCCCCGTCGTTCTGCGTGGCGCACCCGCAGCCGGCGTTGGTGCACGTGTAGCCGGCCCACAGCGAGTTGAGGAGCTTGGGGGCCTGCACCGTGCCGCCGCTCTTGCTCCAGATGCCGATGCCGCCGTTGACCGTCTGCACGAAGTGGTTGGGGCCGACGGCGCCGTTGGTGTCCGGCGGGGCCCCGGTCGTCGTGCAGCCGGCGGGAGTAGGCGGGCTCGTGCTGAAGTTGCAGTTCTCGAGCGTGGTGCCCTGCCCGAGGAAGTTCACCCCGGTCGTCGGCATCGTGACGAGGCCCATCTCCGGCTGCAGGGCCGGATCCTCGAACGAGAGCGCGGGCCACGAGGCCCCCTCGAGCTTGAGCGCGGGGTGGGGAAGCGTCGCGGCGGGCGCCTCGGCGAGGGCCTCGCGCAGCGGGCGCGAGATCCCGGCGCGCGAGACCTGCACCTCCGGCGCGCCCCGGGCCGCGGCCAGCGCAGGGGCGACGGCGGGCGCCGCCGCGTCCGTGTCGGCGAGCACGCCCTCGTCGTGCTGGGCGACCGGGCGAGCGGTGCAGGAGGCGATCGAGGCGGCGAGGATCAGGCTCGCGAACACGAGCGGCGTACGCAGGAGTCTCGTCATGGCCGGCCGAGACTATAGGATCAGGTCGGTCCTCCGCGTCCCGCACCTGTCTCGGTTCGCCGCTGCCGCGAGGCGTCAGGCGCCTCCGCGCCGGGGGCTCACGCGTCCGGCGCCAGGTACGGGTAGCGCCACGACGTCGGCGGGACGAGGTTCTCCTTGATGGACCGCGGCGAGACCCACCGCACGAGGTTCCACAGCGAGCCGGCCTTGTCGTTCGTGCCGGACGCGCGCGCGCCGCCGAACGGCTGCTGTCCCACGACGGCGCCGGTCGGCTTGTCGTTGACGTAGAAGTTGCCGGCCGCGTGGCGCAGCGCGCTCGACGCCTTCTCGACGAAGGTGCGATCGCGCGCGAAGACCGCGCCCGTCAGGGCGTACGGCGACGTGGTGTCGCAGAGCGTCAGCGCGCCGTCGATGTCCCTGGCGTCGTAGACGTACCAGGTGAGGACCGGCCCGAAGATCTCCTCGCTCATCAGGCGCGAGCGCGGGTCGGGCGTCTCGACGAGCGTCGGCTGGACGAAGTAGCCGACCTTGTCGTCGTACGTGCCGCCCGCGAGGATCGTCGAGCCGTCCTTGCGCGCGTGCTCGATGTAGCCCGCGTGATCGCGGAACGCGCCGCGGTCGATGACGGCGCCCATGAACGTCGAGAAGTCGCGCACGTCGCCGACCTTGATCTCGCGGATCATCGCGACGACCCGCTCGCGCACGGCCGGAGCGATCGTGCTCGGCAGGTACACGCGCGACGCCGCGCTGCACTTCTGCCCCTGAAACTCGAAGGCGCCGCGCACGATGGCGACGGCGAGCGCGTCGACGTCGGCGCTCTCGTGGGCGAAGATGAAGTCCTTGCCACCCGTCTCGCCGACGAGGCGCGGATAGGTGCGGTAGCGCGCGATGTTCTCGCCGACCGTCTTCCACATGCCCTGGAAGACGCCCGTCGAGCCGGTGAAGTGGATGCCGGCCAGGTGCGGGCTCGCCAGCACGGCGTCGCCGACCTGCGCCCCGGAGCCGTAGACGAGGTTGATGACGCCGGGCGGAAGCCCGGCCTCGAGCAGGAGTTGCATGAGGAAGTGCGCCGAGTACACCGCCGTCGACGCCGGCTTCCACACGACCGTGTTGCCGAGGATGGCCGGCGCCGTGGGCAGGTTGCCCGCGATCGACGTGAAGTTGAACGGCGAGACGGCGAAGACGAAGCCCTCGAGCGGGCGGGCGTCGACGAAGTTCCACGTGCCCGGCGAGCTGACCGGCTGCTCGGCGAGGATGCGCTCCGCGAAGTGGACGTTGAACCGGTAGAAGTCGATGAGCTCGCACGCCGCGTCGATCTCGGCCTGGAACGGCGTCTTGCTCTGGCCGAGCATCGTGGCGCCGTTGAGGATGGGGCGGTACCTGGTGGCGAGCAGCTCGGCGGCCCGGAGGAACACGGCCGAGCGCGCCGTCTGCGGCAAGCTCGCCCAGTCGCGCTGCGCGCGGAGCGCCGCGTCGACGGCCGCCTGCACCTCGGCCGGACCGGCCAGGTGGAAGCGCGCGAGGACGTGCTCGTGCGCGTGCGGCATCACGGCGGTGCCGAGCTTGCCCGTGCGCACCTGGCGCCCGTCGATGACGAGCGGGGCGTCGACGACCTCGCGGGCCATCGCGTCGAGCTGCGTGCGGAGCGTCGCCCGCTCGGGCGTGCCGGGCGCGTAGGAGAGGACGGGCTCGTTGACGGGCGGGGGGACGTGGGCGTGAGCGTTGTGCACGGCGCGGAGGATAGCCGCGCTACGCTCCCCTCGCGATGCCCCTCTCCCTGGCCGAGCACCCTCTGCTTTCCGCGCTGGCGACGACCGAGGTCCCGGCCCTCGAGCGCTGGCTCGACATCGTCGAGGCCGGGGCGGGGTCCGAGATCCTCCGGCAGGGCGAGCCGGGGCGCGAGATGTTCTTCATCCTGGCCGGGCGCGTGAAGGTGTACCGCGGGGGCGTCGCCGTCGACGAGCTCGGGCCGGGCGACCATTTCGGCGAGATCGCCCTGCTCGGGAAGCGGACTCGATCGGCGTCGGTCGTGGCCCTCGAGCCCGTGCAGCTGGCGCGCCTGACGAGCGAGGCGTGGGCGCGCATGACGGCGGAGAGCCCGGTCGTCGCGCTGGCGCTGCTGCGCCGTGTCGTCGACCGACTGGGCCACCAGCTCGTCAGCATGACGGAGAACGTCGGGGTTCTGCTGCGGGGGCGCACGCTGCCGCGCCGGACGACGCTCGACGTCCAGGTCGGCGGGGCGAGGCGGCAGGTCCCGATGGGCACCTCCGTCTCCGCCGTGCTGCCGGCCGACCAGGACGGCGCGCTCGTGACGGCGGCGCTCGTCGATCGCAAGCCGATGGCGCTCGACACGCCGCTCGTCGCGGACGCCGTCGTCGAGCCGCTGTCGACGCGGACCTGGGAGGGCCGCGAGGTCGTGCGTCGCAGCGCGGGGCTCCTCTTGCTCGAGGCCGCGGGGCGCGTTGCCCCCGGCGTCCCGCTGCGCCTCGGCCCCTCCCTCTCGTCGGCGCAGGTGGTCGA
>JAJYCT010000405.1 GCA_021778125.1 Myxococcales bacterium | reverse complement strand
GGCGCCTGCCCCGTCACCCCCACGGCCTCCACCCGCGCGAGCGCGCCGGCGTCCCGCAGCCTCCCGCACACCGCGAGGACCGCGCGCCACCACGCCCCGGCGTCGATCTCGGCCCACCCCTCGGCCGGCGCCTCGTACGGACAGGGCCCGGACGCGTCGCCGACGATCGATCCGTCCCCCGACTCGATCACCGCCCCGCGCACGCCCGTCGTGCCGAGGTCGAGCCCGAGCAGGTGGGGCATCGACGCCGCGCGCGCCGCTAGCCGCGCACGCGCTGGACGACCGCGAGCACCTCGTCGTCGCTCAGGAGGTGCGTCGTGCCCTTGGCGGCCTGCAGGATCGCCGCCACCAGATCCTCGCTCGGCTCGATGCCGCGCTGGCGCAGCCAGAAGCCGACGTTCGAGGCGCCGCTCATGAAGCCGATGCCGATCTCCTGGTGCCGCCCGAACATCCCCGCGGGCACGCCGCTGTAGACGCGGTCGGCGAGCCACGCGTCGCCCTTCTGCAGCGCCTTGATGATCGCGGCGGCGTGCACGCCCGTCGCCGTGCGGAACGCGTCGCGCCCGACGAGCGGGTAGTTGGGCGGGATCTGCCACGCGACCGCGCGCGCCACCGTCTCGCAGTACTCCACGAGCCGGGTGAGGTCGCGCTCGCCGAGCTGCCCGAGCAGGCGCAGGTTCATGAGCAAAAGCTCCATGGCCGCGTTGCCCACGCGCTCGCCGATGCCGAGCGCCGTGGCGTGCACGCGGTCGGCCCCGAACTCGAGCGCCCAGATCGCGTTCTCGAGCGCGAAGCCGCGGTCGTTGTGGCCGTGCCAGTCGATGCCGACCTCGGCGCCCGTGCCGGCGATCACGCTGCGCGTGAACTGCACGAGGTTGCGCACCCCGTCGGGCGTCGCGTGGCCCACGGTGTCCGAGAGGCACAGGCGCGTGGCGCCGTGGTCGATGGCGGCGCGGAAGAGCGTCGTGAGCACGTCGGGCCTCGAGCGCGTCGTGTCCTCGGTCACGAACGCGGTGGGCAGGCCCGCCTTGACCGCGACGTCGATCGCCTCGGCGCTGCGCCTGGCGATGAGCGCCACGTCCCACTGCTCGACGTACTGGCGGATGGGGCTCGACCCGATGAACGCGTAGACCTCGATGGGCAGGCCGGCGCGCTGGCTGATCTCGATCATGGGCGCGATGTCGCTCACGACCGTCCGCCCGGCGGCGGCGATCTTGATCTTCATCCGGCAGTCGACGACCTCGCGGCACAGGCGCAGCACGTCCTCGAACGCGCGCGGGCTGCTGCCGGGCAGGCCGATGTCGGCCTCGTCGACGCCGAGGTCCTCCATCAGGTGAAGGATGCGCAGCTTGTCGTCGATGGACGGATCGAGCACGCTCGGGTTCTGCAGGCCGTCGCGCAGCGTCTCGTCGAAGAGCGTGAAGCTCTGGGGGACGAGGCGGCCTTTGCGGTTCACCTCGTTCCAGTCGAAGATGAACTCCCCCGCACGGTCCGCTTCGGTGGTGATCGCGGGCATGATCGGAGTATAGGCCAACGCGCCTGGACAAGCTCGACTCCGCCCGCCGGCGAATGATCCTTGCCCGGGTCGCGCGCGGGCCTCCGTCGTGGCGTCGTCGACGCCCTGCGCGCGTCCTTAGCGCGCGTCCGGTGACGCGACGCGTCTGGTGACGCCGCGCGGTCCGTCGCGCCGCCCGGGGCGGCGCGCGGCCAGGAGCCCATCGCCGCGCGCCTCCCGGTCCGCCGCCGCTAGCTCTTCGCCGCGGTCGTCGCCGCGCCGGCCGGAGCCGCCGCCGGCGCGGCGGGCGCGGGGGCCGGCTGCGCCCCCGCTCCGTCCGTCGACAGGGTGGCCGTCACCGGCGTGATGACCACGCCGGCGACGTTGCCCTGCACCTCCGCGCGCTGCACCGCGCCCTTGGTGCCGCGCGCCTTGCGGGTGGCGCGCGCCTTCTCGAGGCCCGCGGCCATCGCCTCGACGGTGCGCTTGTGCGGGACCTCGGGCGTGAACCCGAAGCCCAGGAGCTGCACGCCGTCGTTGCCGAACTTCGCCGTCACGATCTTGTGCACGCCCGCGCGCAGCGGGCGCACCCCGATCTCGACGACTCGCTCGTTCTGCACGTCGGCGCGCCAGACCTGGTTGCTGGCCTTGGTCGCCTCGGCAGCCGCGATGAACTCGCTGAACTTCGCGATGAGCTCATCACGCGTCAGGTCTCCCTCCTTCAGGTGGAAGACGTCTCCCGGCTGGTAGTACGCGAGCAGCCCCGCCACGAGCGCCGTGTACGACGTTTGAAGCTCGACCTTCGTGCCCTTGTTGCTCCCGTTGGCCACGCCCGTCACCGGCACCGGGGGGGCCGGAGCGGGGGCCGGAGGGGGGACCGGAGCGGGGACCGGAGGGGCCGGAGGGGAAGGCGACGCCACGGCCGGAGCGGCGGGCTGCGAAGGAGCGGTGGAGGACTCGATGACGGCCTGGTTGTCTTGGTTCGAGGGCATTGGAGAGATCACCGTGTGCTGGGGTTGTCGGTTCTCGGACGGAGGGACGGCGAGGCAAGTCGGTGCCCGTCCCCCCCTCGCGCGGGCGCGAGAAGGGGCGGGGGGGGCGCGGCGCGGGCCGCGCGGATCAGTAGTTCTGCGGGAGCGGGCGGGCGGGCGCGTGGTGGTGGCGCGGCGGCATCGCGCCGGGCTTGGCCATCGCGCTGCCGAGCCGGTCGGAGGCCTGATCGAGCAGCGCCGCGAGCTCGGGGGTCTCGCCGGCGAGATCGAGCGCGTTGGCGCGCGTCAGATCGCGCGTGACCAGGTCCCAGTCGCCGGTCGAGGCCTCGCCCCGCGCGCGCTCGCGCAGCGCCACCGCGTCGTTCCAGGCGCCGTCGGGCTCGACGCCCCACCCGCGCACCTTCGCGACCGGCGTCCTCGACTTCGGCCCGGCGCTCGAGAGCTGGCCCGGATCGTCGAACGGTCGGCCGCGGTCGACGCGCCACTGGTTGACGCCGAAGACGACCGCGAGCAGCACGGCCAGCGTGACCAGGCCGCGCTTGCCCTCGGCGCTCGCGAGCGCGACCGCGACGCCCTTCACGGCCGTCCGCACGGTGATCGCCGCCTTGCCCGCGCTCTTGGCGATCTCGGCGTGCGTCTCTCTGCCGATCTTGTTGCGGAACCACCACGAGAAGGCCTGCGGGTACCGCCGCTGCACCTTCGCGAGCAGCGAGTGCGCGCGCACCTTGTCGTCGAGCCCGCCGGCGCGCGGATCGACGGTCGTCGCGTCGACCACGGCGCGGCGGTCGAGCTCCCCGGCGCGCTCGTTGGCGTGGTCGATCGCCTTGAACCGGCCGACGCCGCACAGGTAGAGCGCCGCCTCGTCGGGATCGAGCGGGAGGGCCGACAGGTTCTCGAGCGCCGCCGCGAGGCTCTCCTGCAGCACGTCGTCCGCGACGTCGGCGGACGCGCCGCGCTTGCGGATGATCTTGCGCATCCGGGCGTGGACCCTGGGGTCCGCCAGGATGGCGCGGCGCCTGTCGTCGTCGTCTCCGTCCCCGCTCACGTCCGGTCGGGTATGGTCCGCCGGAGCCCCGCTCGTCAACGCTGCGGGCGCCGGCGCGGGGAGACGGACCGCTGTGGACGAGGGGTCGAGGAGGGCGGATCGCGTGCTCATACAAACCCCATCGGTTCGGGAGGGCGAAAGCGATATGGGTTTCTTTCGTCGCCTCGCGTTTTGTTCGAGCGGCCGGCGGAGAGGGATCGCCCTCGCCCTCGCCGCGGCGCTCCTCGCCTGCTCGAAACCCCAGTCGGGACGCGCAGATGCAGGCCCCGGCCGCGCGAGCCCGGCCCCGTCGGCCGCGGGCGCCGTCCCGGTCGGCGCCGCTCCGCCGTCGCGTCCGTCCTCCCTGGACTCCGACGTGGCCGACCGGCTCGCCGCCGTCCGCCACGAGCTCGGCCCCGGCGTGAAGACGGAGGTCGTCGGCGCCACCTTCGTCTTCGTCTCGGCCGACGGCGGCCCGCTCTTCGCCCGGGCGGTCCGCGACGCGACCCGCGCCTTCCCCCTCTACCTCCGGGGCCGCCTCGACCACGCGCCCGAGCGCGCCGTCACCGTCTACGCGTTCTCGCGCGAGGACCGGTACCTCGACGACTGCGACGCCCGCTTCGGCGAGCCGTGCGACACGCCCTTCGGCCAGTACCGCCCGGCGGGCCGCGTCATCGAGGTGAACCTCGCGCGCGGGACCACGACGATCCTGCACGAGATGCTGCACCCGATGACGCAGCGGGACTTCCCCCTCGCGCGGAGATGGCTCGTCGAGGGCCTGGGCTCGCTCTACGAGACCCCGAGCTTCGAGCCTCCCGGCGAGATCCACGGCGTGACCAACTGGAGGCTGCCGGAGCTGCAGCGGGCGCTCGCCTCGCGCGCCCGGACGGGCGAGGTCCGGCTCGAGAGGCTCTTCGCGACGAGCGACGCCGCCTTCGGTCAGCCCGAGGGGCTGCTGCTGCGGCAGGCGACGGCGAGGTTCGTCTGCCAGTGGCTCGACGAGCAGGGCCTC
The DNA here is from genome assembly GCA_021778125.1 of Myxococcales bacterium. GTDB lineage: Bacteria > Myxococcota_A > Polyangia > Polyangiales > Polyangiaceae > Palsa-1150. The sequence goes on along the minus strand of JAJYCT010000405.1, from coordinate 269 downwards.
CTGTGGCCGTTCTACCGGCAGTGGCGCGACGCGGTGGCGAGCGATCCCGCGGGGGAGGCGAGCTTCGCGCGCGTCGTCGGGACGACGCCGGCCGAGGCGAGCGAGACGTGGCGCGCGTGGGTGCGCGGGCTCGTGGTTCCGCCGCGGTGAGGCGGGGGGCCGGCGCCGGAGGGCGGCTCCCGGCGCGAGGAGCGCGGCTCTGCGCGCGCGCCACGCGCGCTTCGCCGCGACGAGGGCGGAGCTCCGCGGCGCGACCTCGGACCTCCTCG
>JAJYCT010000404.1 GCA_021778125.1 Myxococcales bacterium | reverse complement strand
CGCGCGACGGTCGCCGAGGTGCTCACACGCACGAGCGAGGCGGGGGAGTGGGTCGCGGGCGCCGAGCCGTACCTCGGGCGTTACCCCTCGCGCCCGGTCGCGCGCGAGCGAGGCGACGTCGCCGGCGTGGTGACGACGCTGGCGGCCAGCCCCCGCGCGCACCGCACGCGGCGCCGCGCTGCGCGCGCCGTGGCCGGCGTGATCGGGCTCTCGGTCGGGGTGGTCGCGACGGTCCTGCTCCGGGCGTCGCTCGGTGCGGGGGACCCGATCTCGTCGCCCGCGGGCGCGCCTCCGCCCGGCGTCTCGGACGCCGTCCTCGCCTCGAAGGGGGCCCCCGCGCTGCCTGCAGAGGCGATGATGTCCATGGCCGTGGCGCCGGCGGGGGCCTCCGCCTCGGCTTCGTCGCAGCCGGCGCCGGCTCCGCCCGCATCCGCCCTTCCTCGCGCGCGTCCGGCGAAGGCCAGATGATGCACGCGGTGCCTCACGCCACGCGCAAGTACCCGCCCATGAAGTAGGCGAACGTCCCCTCGACGAGCGTGTCCTCGTCGTACTCGGCGCCGCGCTGCACGATCTGCGAGAGCGCCTCCTTGAGCGCGCCCATCGTCAGCCACGACATGAGGTGCGCGTCGCCCTGGCGCACGATGCCGAGCGCCTGCCCGTCGCGCAGGCTCTGCTCGAGCTGCTTGGCCATCTCGTCGTAGAACGACTGCAGCTTGCGGTCGAACGCCGGATCGACGCCGAGCGCGTCGCTCAGCAGGATCTTCGTCGTCGCGCGGTCCTCGAGCAGGATGTGGAAGATGCGCCGGATCTGGTCCCGCACCTGCTCGGCCACGCTCTTGGGGCTCGCGACGTCGACGCGCTCGATCACCATGCCGAGGCGCGCCATCGTCCGGTCGACGATCTCCTCGAAGATGGCTCGCTTGTCCTCGAAGTAGAGGTAGAAGGTGCCGCGCGCGATGCCGGCGGCGGCCACGATGTCGTCGATCTTGGCGGCGTGGTAGCCGCGCCTGGCGAAGACGTCCCGAGCGACGGTGAGGATCTGCTGGCGCCGCTCGGCCTTTCCCATTCCGGACCTCTAGTTAGCAGGTTCGAGGGGGGGCCGTGGCGCCCTCATCGATGACGCTCGTGTCAGTTTCGTAAAGGGACGGGACTCATCCGCGTTCGAGGCTTCCCACGGCGCGGTTCATACGATACGACCGTTCGATGACTGACACGTCAGTCTAGTGGAGATGGCGCATGGCAAAGCTCGCGATCGGCATGGATGTGGGCAGCACGACCGTCAAGGCGGTCGTCCTCGATCCCGCCACGAAGCAGATCCTCTGGAGCGACTACCAGCGCCACCACACCAAGCAGCCCGAGTACGTCCTCTCGATGCTCGAGGCGATCCTGGCCGCCTTCCCGGCGCAGCCGCTGGGCGACTGGAAGATGTACCTGACCGGCTCGGGCTCCGGCCCCCTGTGCGCGCCGACGGGCGGCAAGTTCGTGCAGGAGGTCAACGCCGTCTCGCTGGCGGTCGAGCACCTGCACCCCGACGTGGGCAGCGTCATCGAGCTCGGGGGCCAGGATGCCAAGATCATCATCTTCAAGGACAGCGACGCGGGCGGCAAGACCGCCGTCCCATCGATGAACGACAAGTGCGCTAGCGGCACGGGCGCGACGATCGACAAGTGCTTCCTCAAGGTCAACGCGCCGCCCGAGCTCGTGACGCAGCTGCACTTCGACGACAGCAAGCTGCACCACGTCGCGGCCAAGTGCGGCGTCTTCGCCGAGACCGACATCGTCAACCTCATCAAGAGCGGCATCCCCGCCAACGAGGTCCTCTGCTCGCTCGCCGACGCGATCGTCCTGCAGAACCTCAGCGTGCTGACGCGCGGCGGGACCCTCAAGCACCGCGTGCTCTTGCTCGGGGGGCCCAACACGTACCTGCCGTTCCTCCAGGAGTGCTGGCGCCTGCGGATCCCGCAGACGTGGGACGAGCGCGGCTACGCGTACCCGAAGGACGTACCCATCGAGGAGCTCATCTTCGTCCCGGAGAACAGCCAGTACTACGCGGCGCTCGGCGCCGTGCTCTACGGGCTGCACGAGGGCGAGGAGGTCGGCAACCTCGCGGCGCTCGAGGGGCTGCGCGGGTACATCACGCACGGGCGCAAGGCGCGTCTCGGCGAGAGCGCGGGGCCGCCGCTGTCGCGCACGGCCGACGAGCTCGACGACTTCCGCGAGACGTACGCGATCCCCCGGTTCGAGCCGACGAAGTTCGAGCCGGGGCAGCGCGTGCGGGCGGTCATCGGCCTCGACGGCGGATCCACGTCGAGCAAGGCGGTGCTCGTCGACTACGAGAGCGGCCAGATCCTCGCGAAGGCCTACCAGCTCTCCAAGGGCAACCCGATCCAGGACACCAAGGAGCTGCTGAAGAAGCTCCGGGACTCGATCGAGGCCGATCAGGGCGCGGAGCTCGAGGTCATGGGCTTCGGCGCGACGGGCTACGCCGCCGACGTGCTCGAACAGTGCGTCGTCAGCGACGTGAACATCGTCGAGACCGTGGCGCACATGATGAGCGCCGTGCACTTCTTCGGCGACGTCGACGTCATCTGCGACATCGGCGGGCAGGACATCAAGGTCCTGTTCATGAAGAACGGCGACATCGCCAACTTCCGCCTCTCGAACTCGTGCTCGGCCGGAAACGGCATGCTCCTGCAGGCGACGGCCGACTCGTTCGGCGTGCCCGTCACGCAGTTCGCCGACGTCGCGTTCCAGGCCGAGCTCGCGCCCAAGTTCTCCTACGGGTGCGCGGTGTTCCTCGACACCGACCGCGTCAACTTCCAGAAAGAGGGCTTTACCAAGGAGGAGATGCTCGCGGGCCTCGCGCAGGTGCTGCCCAAGAACGTGTGGCAGTACGTCGTGCAGATCCCGCGCCTCGCGTCGCTCGGGCGCAAGTTCGTCCTCCAGGGCGGCACGCAGTACAACCTGGCCGCCGTCAAGGCGCAGGTCGACTACATCAAGGAGCGCGTGCCGGGCGCCGAGGTGTACGTGCACCCGCACACGGGCGAGGCCGGCGCGATCGGCGCGGCGATGGAGACGCTGCGCGTCGTCAAGCGCCGCGGGCGCTCGACCTTCATCGGCATCGATGCGGCGATCGACCTCGAGTACACGACGAAGAACGACGAGGAGACGGTCTGCCACTTCTGTGAGAACAACTGCAAGCGCAGCTTCATCGACACCCGGCGCCCCGACGGCTCGACCAGCCGCTACATCGCCGGCTTCTCGTGCGAGAAGGGCACCGTCGAGAGCAAGGAGGCGATGCTGTCGCTCGTCGAGGAGCGCAAGAAGATCGCCAAGGAGTTCCCCAACCTCGTCGACTACGAGGCCAAGCGCGCCTTCATGCACGTCTACGACACGGCGCCGATGCCCGAGCACGGGGCGCCGACCGACGACGTGGAGATCAAGAAGGGCCTCTTCGGCCTGCGCCGCGTCGCGACCCGGCGACCGTTCCAGCGGTCGAGCAAGGAGGCCTGGGAGGCCCGCCGCCGCGTGCGCATCGGCCTGCCGCGCGTGCTCAACATGTACTCGACAGGGCCGTTCTTCCGCGCGTACTTCGAGGCGCTCGGCGTCCCCAAGACGGGCGTCGTGTGGAGCGACGAGACCACCGAGGAGCTCTGGGTCAAGGGCGGAAAGTACGGCAGCGTCGACCCCTGCTTCCCGAGCAAGGTCGCGCAGGCGCACATCCACAACCTGCTCTTCGAGCACCACACCGAGAAGAAGCCGCTCAAGTACCTCTTCTTTCCGATCCTCACGCACGTCCAGAACTGGATCGTCGACACGATGGACAACGCGAGCTGTCCCATCGTGGCCGGGTGCCCCGACGTGATGAAGGCGGCCTTCACCAAGGAGGTCGACTTCTTCGCGACGCGCGGGATCGAGTACCTCGACCCGGCGCTGTCGTTCGTCGAGCCGACGCTGACGCGCCGGCGCCTGTTCGAGACGTTCGGGTCGCGCCTCGGGATCACCGAGGACGAGAACGACTTCGCCTGCCGCGAGGGGTGGAAGGCGCTCGACGCCTTCGACCGCGACCTCACCGACAAGGGGCGGGCGATTCTCGAGACGGTCGAGGCCGAGGACCGCGTCGCGATCCTCATGATCGGCCGGCCGTACCACTCCGACCCGGGCCTGAACCACGGCATCCCCGAGGAGTTCCAGGTCCTTGGCTACCCGGTCCTCAGCGTGCGCAGCATCCCGCGCGACCCCGCGTACCTCGAGCGCTACTACGAGGACGACATCGACAAGGGGCGGTGCAAGTCGCCGCTCGAGCTCAACCACGTCTGGCCCGAGAACTACTCGGTCAACAGCGCGCAGAAGGTGTGGGCTGCGGGCTTCGCGGCGCGCCACCCGAACGTGGTCGTGCTCGACCTGTCGTCGTTCAAGTGCGGGCACGACGCGCCGACGTACGGGCTCATCGACGCGATCGTCGAGACGAGCAAGACGCCGTACGCGGCGCTGCACGACATCGACGCGAACAAGCCTGGCGGCAGCATCAAGATCCGCGTCAAGACGTACGCCCACGCGCTGCGGCTGCACGAGGAGCGCCTCCAGGACGCGCGCAAGCGCCGCGGGGAGCTCGAGCACGCGCTCGACCGCAAGCGCCTCGAGCTGCTCACGCTCAAGCGCGAGCAGCTCGCCGCGATGCACCGGCACGATCTCGCCGTCGAGGCGCAGCTCGACGAGGTGCGCGCCCGCATCCGCGCCTATGAGGCCCCCCCGGCCGCCCCCGAGACCCCGAAGCCCACCGGTCTCGTCCAGCTACGCAAGA
>JAJYCT010000055.1:12867-22742 GCA_021778125.1 Myxococcales bacterium | reverse complement strand
CTCTCGACGAGGTTCATCTGGCGGACGTCGGGTCGCCGGACTTCGCGGGGGGGCTGCGCGCGCCGCTCTGCGCGACGCTCAGCGACACGGCCACGGACGAGGGCGACGTGGCCTCGTTCGCGAGCGCACTGCAGGGTACCTGCGCTGGGGCCCGCATCGGCGTGCCCTTCGTGGTGAGCACGCCCCGGGACAACCTGCTGCGCGTGCACGAGCGGCGGCGCGCGAATTCGCTGCTGATCGGCCTGGGCACCCTCCTCGTCGTGACAGGGTTCGTGCCGTTCGCCACGACCGCGGCGGAGGGCGCCGCGATGGGCAACTCCGGGATGGAGACCGTCGGGGTGGTGGGCATGGTCAGCGCAGCGGCCCTCGAGGCGCTCGGCCTGCTGCTGACCTTCGCCGCGAGCGGCGAGACGGTCTGGGACGCCGGCGCGGGCGGCCCGGCGGGCCGGTGAGGCATCACCGAGCTCGGTACGCGCCGACGCGCACCTCGCGTGAACGCCGAGCCCTCTAGAGCCGGACGTCGATGTAGACCTTCTGCCGCAGCTCCTGCAGCCACTGCTTGCGGGCGCGCTCCAGGCCGTCGAGCATCGCCTTCTGCATCATGTCGTTCTTCACCGACTCGTAGGGTGGCACCTGCGCGGTGCCGAGCGGCATGAGGATGACGATGGCCACGTCCTGCCCGATCTGGACGGAGATCGGGTCCGATACCGTGCCGGGCGCCTGCTCCCTGACGGCGGCCTGGATCGCCGGCACGAGCGACGCCAGGGGCTGCGGCCCGTGCGAGCCGCACGAGGCGCGCGTCGAGACGTCGTCGGAGTACTGCGTGACGAGCTTGCAGAAGTCCGCCCCGCCTCGGGCCTTGGCGACCAGGTCGCGCGCGACGGCCATCTTCGCCTCGACCACCGGCGGCGCCGGCGGGTTGACGCGCAGCGCGAGGATACGCACGTCGACGGGCTGCTGCGCCTTCATCTCCTGCGCCCAGCGCTGGTAAGCCGCGCGAGCGTCCTGCTCGGTCACGCGCACGCGTGGTCGCACGCGCAGCTCGATGAGCTTGCCCTCGAGGATCTGGCGGCGGATCTCGTCGCGGAAGTCCTGCTCGCTCATCCCGCGGCGGCGCACCTCGGATAGCACGTCCTGCGCCGTGACGGGGCGCCCCTGCTGCGCCTGCGCCTGCGCCGCGATGTTGGCGATGCCGCGGTCGATCTCTTCGGGGGCGACCGAGAGGTGGGCCCGGTCGGCCTGCTGCTCCTCGAGCCGATCGTCGATCATGTGCTCGAGCAGCTCCTTGTACAGCTCCGTTTCCTGCACGCTGATGATGTTCGGATCGCTGGTCTGCAGGCGGATCTGCACCCGCGACGCCTTCGCGCGGCGCAGCAGCTCGGTCCAGAGCACGGGACGCTCGCCGACGACGGCGATCACACGCTCGACGATCGTCGCGTGGGCGACGCCCGCCCGGCCCAGGGCGAGGGCCCCGAGGAGCGCGGCGGGCAGGAGCGTGCGCAGCTTCACGCGGGCTATCTAGCAACAAAACCGGAGGCGGAGCGCCCTTTTCGGGGGGCGCCCGCGCGGCCTCGTTCCCCTGCACGGCGCTTCACCCGAGCGCGTGGGCCGGGCGAAGTTTCTGGACGCGCGTCGGGGTGCCGGGCGCGCGCCACTCGGGCTTGCGCACGAACATCCAGATGAGGAACGGCACGATCATCGGGATGATCGGGATGACGAAGAAGAGCGTGGCCGCCGCGGGCAGCGCGAGCACGAACAGCGCCGCCGGGACCGTCAGGAACAGGAGCCACTTGCGTGTTCGGGGCGACAACCCTCGCCCCGTCGTTTGCGTCGTCATGGGACACCTCGCTGGTCTGTCGACGGTCGTCGACTGTCGACTCGCTCGCATCAATCCTGGATCGATGACGGGCGCGAGCAACGTGTCGTGCGCAGCGAGCCCCCTCTCGAGCCCGCCGCGCACCCGAGGTGAGCCGTGCGACTACGGGTGGCTGCGCGGATCGGCAGGGCTGGCGCCGGCGCCGAGCTCGTCGCCGTCGGCGTAGCCGTCGCCGTCGCCGTCGCGATCGACGCCGACGCGCCAGCCCTCGCCGGGCGGGACCGCCAGCAGCGTCAGCGACGTCCCCCGGGTCAGCGTCGAAGCGCGTGAGCACGAGGGCCACTCCCTTGTCCTCGTTGAAGAGCGTCGTGCCGACGTGCGCGAACGAGCCCCTGGGCGCGGGCGGGTCCGCGGTCGCGTCGATCGAGAACACGTCCTGGTCCGGGAGGCTCACGCGGACGAACGGGTCGAAGATCGTCCCGAAGATGTCGATCCAGTGCATCGCGCCGTCGGGGCCGGCCTTCCACTTCACGATGAGGCCCGTCGGTGGGTCCCGGCGAGCGCGGACCCACAAAAGCGCAGAAGGCCGGGAAGCGACCTTCCCGACCTTCCGCGGGACCTCGCGGGGCCCGGGTGACGTCAGCGCTTGCTGTACTGGAAGCGCTTGCGGGCGCCCGGCTGACCGTACTTCTTGCGCTCCTTCTTTCGCGCGTCGCGCGTGAGGAACCCGGCGCGCTTGATGGCGCTGCGCTTCTCGGGGTCGAGCAGGCAGAGGGCGCGAGAGATGCCATGGCGCATGGCCTCGGCCTGGGCGCTCTTGCCGCCGCCGACGCACGTGGCCCACACGTCGAACTGGTCCTGCTGCTCGATAAGCTCGAGCGCCTGGCGGAGCACCATGCGCGACGTCTCGCGCTCGAAGTACTCGTCGCAGGGGCGGCCGTTGACGACGATGTTTCCGCTCCCGGCCTTGAGCCAGACGCGGGCGATGGCCGTCTTGCGCTTGCCGGTGGCGTACGTACGGGTCTCGGTGGCCATGGACTATTTCACCTTGAGAGGCTGCGGCTTCTGCGCGGCGTGAGGGTGGTCGGGGGTGGCGTAGACCTTGAGCTTGGTGATCATCTGCCGGCCCAGCACGCCCTTGGGGAGCATGCCCTTGACCGCCTTCTCGACGGGGAAGGTGGGGTCGCGGCCCAGCAGGTGCCGGTAGCTCTCGGCCGTGAAGCCGCCGGGAATGCCCGAGTGGTGGTAGTAGAACTTCTTGTCGAGCTTCGCGCCCGTCAAGAGCACCTTGTCGGCGTTGACGACGACGACGAAGTCGCCGGTGTCCTCATGGGGCGTGTACTGCGGCTTGTGTTTGCCGCGGAGCACGTGGGCGACCTCGCTCGCCAGACGCCCGAGCGCCTTGCCGCTCGCATCGACAACCCACCAAGCGCGCGTGGACTGAGCCTGCGCCTTGGTCATCACGAAAGTCTTGTGGGACATGGGCTTGCTGCCTTCACCGGTACGAAGGGCGCGGGAAATTACGCGCGGGGGGGGCGGATGTCAAGGCAGGCCTCGATTCGGCCGGCCCGGGTCAGCGCGCGGCGGCAACCGCCTGGCGAAGGTCCTCCTCGGTCTGGCCGGCGCCGCCGACCCAGCGCACGACGCCTGCGCTGTCGGCGACGAAGGTCATGGGCATGGTATCTACGCGAAATCGCCCAGAAAGGACGTTTCCGTCGTCGTGAACGACCGGGAAGGTGAGGCCGTAGCGCTGCGCGAGCGCCGACGCGGCCTCGGGGCTCTCGTCCTCGTCGATGCCCAGGAACGCGACCTCGGGGTGGGCCTCGTGAACGCGCTCGGTCGCCGGCAGGGTGTCCTTGCAGGGCTGGCAGTAGCTGGCGAAAAACTTCACGAGCACGGGATGGCCGGACCACGCCTGGGCTTCCAGGGGCCTGCCGTCGAGCGTCTGGCAGTGGCGGATCTGCGGGAGAGGCTTGGCGAGGAGCGGATGAGGCGAGGAAACCGGATAGACGGCAGGGCCGGCGCAGGCGGCGACCACGAGGCCGCCCAGGGCGAGGGGGTGGGGCCGCACGGACCCAGTCTACACCGTCACCGCTCCTCGACGTGCCCGCACGTCATCTCGACCGGCTTGCGCAGCGACTCCATGGGCCCCCGCAGCCGCTCCACCGCCCGCAGCCCCTCGTGCGCGTCGCGGCACCGGCCCTCCCCCACGGCCTCCATCGTGTACTGCTGCCGTTGCTGCACGAGCATGCTCGCGAACGGGCTCGTGGCCTCGCGCACGGAGAGCACCGCGACGCACGCGGCCACGGTCCCCAGGCACGCCACGAGCACGACGCGCGTCGCCTGCGCCGAGTGGGCGGCGCCGCGCTTCCAGGCCGACGCAATCACGCCCCCCGCGATCGCCCCGCCCAGGTGGGCGGCGTTGTCAGGCCGGCTGCCCAGCAGGTTCGCCAGGACGGTGACGAAGATCAGGAATCCGATCCACCAGGCCATCGCCCGCGTGAGGCGGCCGCGCCAGCCCTGCATGCGGTACCCCACGACGAACGCCGCCACGACGACCGCCGAGATCATGCCGGAGGCTCCGACGCTGAACTCGCCGGAGTGCGAGACCCAGCGGGCGACGACGCTGACCGCGTAGCCGAACGCGCCCGAGAGCAGGACCAGCGGCGCGAAGCGCGCCGACCCGACCAGGCGCTCGACCAGCGGGCCGCTCTGCCAGAGCACGAACAGGTTGATGGCGAGGTGGACGACGCTGCCATGGACAAAGCACGCCGTGACGATCGTCTCCCAGCGGGCCTCGCCGATCGTCGCCAGCGCGTAGCTCGCCCCCAGGCGCAGCTCGGCGTCGGAGGTGATCGCCAGGCCCCGCGAGACGGCGACCTCCACGGCGAAGATCGCCGCGCACAGCGCGAGGAGCATGCCCGTGACGGGCGCCTGATCGACCCCGCCGGGCGGCGGACCGGGGGAACCTGCGGGCGCGAGGGATGGGGTCACGGCTCGACTCCTACGACAAGCGACGACACCCGAACAATCCCACCGGTTTGTTGGCCTCGCGCGGCAGCCTCCGATAGGCACCTCGAGGGATGGAACCGCTCGTCCGCGCTTCGCTGACGCTGCGGACGCTGCTTCGGCGCGCACACGGTTCGCTCCTCGCGTGCGGGCTGGCGGCGTTCGTCGTCTACGGCGGCGCCGCAGGAGCCCCGCGCGTCGCGCAGGGGATCGCGGTGGCGGTATGGGCGTTCCTGCTGGCGTCGCGCGTGGCCAGGAAGGTGCGGGCCTCCGAGGACGCGCCGCTGCTCGTGGACGTCGAGATCGGCGCGCTGCTGTCGGTCGCCCTCGAGGCCATCCTCGTCCGGTACGACGGCGGACTGAGCGGCCCCTACTCGCCCGCGCTCTACGTCCTGGTGGCCCTCGTCGCCGCCTTCGCGCGCCCCGCGGCCGGGATCGTCGTCGTCACCTTCCTGCTCGGCCTCGAGGCCGCGCTGCGCCTCGTGACGCTCGACGACGCGGACATGAACGGGTTCGCGACCCACGCGTGCTTCGTCGGCGCGTTCGGGCTGCTCAACCTGGCGCTGCTGCGCGCCGAGGTCGCACGCATCCGCGCGACGGCGCGGGCCCGTGTCGAGGCGCAGCTCGTCCGTCTCAAGGAGGACGCGCGCAGCTACCGCCTGCTCGGCGCCGGCGAGGCGAACGATCGGGACGAGGTCCGCAGCGACCGCCTCGCCCGCGCGAGCGTCGAGGAGATCCACCAGTCGGTGCACTACGCGCTGGACCTCCTGCGCCGGTCGCTCGACCTGCACACGGCGGTCCTCCTCTGGCTGAACGACGCCGGCACGCACCTGCGCATCAGCGAGCTGTCGAGCGCGTCCGACGAGATCCACGACGCGCCCTTCGCGCTCGGCGACGGCGTGCTCGGCGCCGTCCTCATGCAGCGCGCGCCCGCGTCGCTGCGCGGCCTCAAGCCCTCGTACAAGGTGCCGTACTACGCGGGCCCGTGCCCGGTGCGGGCCCTCGCCGCCATCCCGGTGCTCGAGGGCGAGACGCTGCGCGGCGTGCTCGCGCTCGATCGCGTGGAGGACCGGCCGTTCTCGCCGCACGAGGAGGAGATCGCCGCACAGGCGGCGCGCTTCTGCCTGCGCGCCATCCAGAACGAGCGCGTGTTCCTGCAGCTGGAGCGCGCGAAGGTCGAGCAGGGCAAGCTCTATCGCGCGGCGCAGGCGCTCGGCGCGGCGCTCAGCGAGAAGGACGTCGTCGAGGCGGGCGTGCGCGCGGCGCGCGAGATCGCGAGCTTCGACCTCGCCGCCGTCACGGTCTACGAGGACGCCGCTCGCTCGCACGAGGTGGTCGCCGCCCGCAGCGCCGCGGGCGAGATCGACGACCTGGTCGGCGTGCGCTTCTCGCACAACGCGGGCCTGGTCTCGATGGTCGTGCAGAACCGCTGCCCCCTGCCCTACCGCGGCGAGTACGAGGCGGGCCGGCAGATCGTCCTGAGCAAGCGCCTGCCCTGGCCGACCCACCCGAGCCTCCTGGTGCTGCCGCTGCTCATGCACGAGCGCGCCCTCGGGACGCTCATCCTGGGCGCCAAGCGCCGTCACGCCTTCGGCGACGCCGTGCGCCCGACGCTCGAGGTCCTCGCGAGCCACCTGGCGGTGAGCCTGTCGAACGCGCGCATGGTCGCCAAGCTCGAGACGATGGCGACGACCGACGGCCTGACCGGGCTGCTCAACAAGCGCGCCATGCTCGACGCGGCGAAGCAGAAGATCGCGGCCTCGGCCCGCTTCGGGCGGGAACTCTCGGTCCTCGTCGTCGACATCGACTTCTTCAAGAAGGTCAACGACACCCACGGTCACGACGTCGGCGACCTGGTCATCCGCGGCCTGGGCGAGCTCCTCAAGCGCCAGAAGCGCGCCACCGACGTCGTCGCCCGGTTCGGCGGCGAGGAGTTCGTGGTGCTCTGCGAGCAGACCGACGAGAAGGGCGCGATGCTGCTGGCCGAGCGCATCCGCGAGGAGCTCGGCAAGACGTCGTTCCGGACGACGAGCGCGACGCTCGGCGTGACCTGCTCGATCGGCGTGTCGACCTTCCCGCAGGCGGGCGCCGACTGGGACACGCTCTTCAAGGCCGCCGACGAGGCGCTCTACGTCTCGAAGCGCTCGGGGCGCGACCGCTGCACGGCCTGGAGGCCTCAGCGCAAGGCCGCCTCGGGCGTGCGCCGCTGACCGATCCGCTCGACAGCGCGCGAGGACGTGCGCATGCTTGCCAAAGCCATGCCTGACGACGAGAAGCCGAATCCGCTGGACGACCTCCGCAGGGGCCTCGGGCTGCTGTTCCGTGCCGCCAGGACCACCGTCGAGAAGCTCCCCACCAGGGACTTCGAGGAGGCCGTCGTCACGAGCGCGCGCGAGGTCGGCCGTGCGCTCGAGAACGTCGGCAAGACGATCGAGCGGGAGGTCATCCGCGTGAAGGACGACCTCAAGCCCCCGCCGCATCCCCCTGCAGGCGGCGGCGCGCCGGCCCCGCCGGAGGAGCCGAAGGGCGAAGAGCCGAAGCCCCCGGAGGGCGGGGCCTGAGCCGCCCCGCCCGTCAGGGTGCGCAGCCGGCGTCCGGGTGCCTGGCCGCCCAGGCGCGGAACGCGCGCCCGAGCGCGCCGACGAGGCGATCGCCCACGAACGCGCCGCCGCGCGCGTTGAAGTGCACGCCGTCGCCCATCGTGGCCTTCGCCGCCAGGAACCGCGCCATCGACCCCTCGCCGCCCATCGCGGCCCGGAAGTCGTAGAACGCTGCCCCCGACTCGTCGGCCGCCTGCCGGAGCTGCGCCTCGGCACGCTTGAGCCATCCGGGCGTCTTCCTGGCGCCCTTCTCGCCCCAGTCGGGCGGCGTCATGACCATCACGCTCACGTCGGGCACGGCGCGCCTGAGGCGCGCGATCGACTCCTTCATGCACTCGACCGGATCCATGACGGCCGGGTTCCACGTGTTCGACCCGATGTGGAAGACCACGAGGTCGTAGGGCCGGTGCGCGAAGATCTCGTGGTCGAGCGCCTCGCTCTCGCGCAGAACGCACAGGCAGTTGAGCGACCCGACGCCCAGGCCGTCGACCTGGAAGCCCGGCGTGTCGCGCTCGAGGACGGCGCCCAGGAGGCGCGTCTGCCGGGCATCGCGCGTGACGGCGACCATCTTGTGGGGGCCGTCGGGCACGTCGACGCGGACGAAGCCGAAGTGCGGCTCGCCCTCGGCGCGGGTGCTCGCCGAGGCCTTCACCTCGCCGTCGACGCGCACCTCGAAGTCGCCGCCCGACGGCCACTCGAGGTACCAGACCTCGAAGCGGCTCGCGCGCGTGCCGACGGGCTCGCCCTCCGGGGCCGTCTCCACCCACGTCCTCGCGCCCGTCTGGTGGCTCTGCGCGACGATGAGGCCCTGGCCGTACCAGGGGTCCATCGAGGGCGTGGGGTGCGTCGACACGGTGTACGCCGTCCAGGCCTTGTCGTCGTAGTCGGCGACGACGTAGCGGTGGCGGTACCAGTTCCACGGGCGAGCGAGGGCGACGAAGCCGTGGCCGGAGTCGCCGTAGGTCGTCTGCAGGACGCGGCGCATCTCGCCGGTCATGAAGTCCATCGTCCCGTTCGAGTCGGCGTAGACCCCGAGTCGCACCGGATCCTTCGCGTGGCCCCGGAGCAGGGCCGCGATGCGCTCGAAGAACCGCCCGAGGGCGCCGTGGGCGTCCTGGACGTCGACGGGCGGCGGCTCGTCGACGCCGTCGATCGCCATGGGCGGAGGCAGCTCGAACGTCAGCGGCGCGCACGTCGGCGCGGGCGCGGGCGCCACGGCAGACGCCGCGGGCGGGGAGGACGGACCCGGCGGCGGCGACGGCCGCTCCATGGCTTCGCTCCGGTGACACGACCACGACATGGCAGCGAGCAGGACGCACCCGAGACGCACACGCACGCCGGCGACTGTACACTCGCTCGCCCATGGCGCGCCCCTTCCTTGCGGTCCTGCTCCTCGGCCTGGCGGCGACCGGCTGCGGATCCAGCTCTGCCACGGCCGCGGGCGTCGACGCCGGCGACGACTCGCCCGACCCGACGACCTTCGCCGCGACGCCCAGGTCGTGCGCGTACGCGTGCCCCGACGTCGCGTCGTGCGCGGAGTCCAGGACGCCGTTCGTCTGCCCGAGCCTGGGTCGCTGGGACGCCATCCCGCACGCGAGCGCGTGCGAGGCGTGGGACGGCGGCGCGCCGGCGGTCAAGAAGGGCCAGTGCACGGCCTCCGCCCCCGGCCCCGAGGCCGCCAGGTACGCGGGCCCCGATCCGTCGAGCGCCGGGACGACGGTCCTGCCGGACGGCCGGCGCATCACGCCGGCCGGCAGCGACTGGGTCTTCGACGAGACCGATCTGCAGGGCGGGCTCACGACGTACCTCGGCGCGATCCCGGGCACGACGCTCGTGGTGGCCGTGGACGACGGGCCGGTCGACCACGCGGTGCGCGTCGTCGACGCAGCCAGGATCGGCAGCGGCAGCTCGCCGGTCACCGGGTACGTCAAGTTCGCGGCCCCCGAGACGCTCAACTCCGCGGCCGCGTTCGTCCCGCCGGGCACGATCTACGTCGCGACCGACGACGGCGCCGTGCAGGCGCTCACCGTGGACACGACCACGGGCGCCCTCGCGCGCGCCGACGCGCAGTCGATCACGCTGCCGTCCGGGCACGACATGACCGGCAAGACCGCGAGCTTCTACGTCGGCGGGCTCGCCGCCTCGCCCGACGGCAAGCGCCTCGTCGTCACGGGCGTGTTCGACTCGGCGTTGCTCGTCTACGACGTGGCGCCGGGCTCGGCCACGGCGCGCCAGCTACTCGGCCAGGTGGATCTCGGCGGAGCCGAGACGTTCCAGGTCTCGTTCGACCCCGGCGACGCGACGGGCCACTACGCGTACGTCTCGATGTGGGCGGATCGCAAGGTCCTGCAGGTCGACGTGAGCAACCCGGCCGCGCCGGCCGTCGCGCACACGTACGCGACCGACATGGATCCGGAGGGCGTCGCGTACCTCGACGCGCGGTGGATGGT
>JAJYCT010000055.1:0-12857 GCA_021778125.1 Myxococcales bacterium | reverse complement strand
CGCGACCAAGTCGCTCAAAGTCGGTGACTCGCTGAGCTTAAACGGCCAGGAGTATGACGTTGCGGGAATCGGCAAGATGCGAGGCTTTGGTGCGGCTGGAGACTCCGTCGCGTACCTCGACGCGCGGTGGATGGTCGTGGCCGACGACCTCGGCGACGCGCTGTCGATGATCGACCGCGCGGCCGGCACGGTCACCTCGATCCCCATCGACGCCAGCCAGCCCCTGCACGGCACGGAGCCGTCGACGCTCGCGTACGACGCCGCGCGCCAGCGCCTGTACGTCACCTGGTCGGGCCGCAACGCCGTGGCGGCCTACGACGTCGACACGACGCAGGCGCCTCCCGTGGTCACGCCCGCGGGCGCCGTCCCGTCGGGCTGGTGGCCGTCCGGGGTGGTGACCCTCGCCGACGGCTCGCTCGTCGTCAGCGAGATGCGCGGCCACGGCACCGGGCCCCGGCCGCTCTACTTCGTCATCGGCGACAGCGACATCGACGCGCGCATGCGCGGCGGGATCCAGCGGGTACCCCGCCCGAGCGCGAGCGATCTCACGACCGGGGCGGCCGCCCTCGCGGCCGCCAACGCGCCCGGGCAGCTCGCCGACGCCCCGGCGATCACGTGCCCGGCGGGGGCGAAGGACTTCCCGGTCCCCGCGACGAACACCGAGGGGACCTCGCCCGTCATCGAGCACGTCTTCTTCATCGTGCGCGAGAACAAGGGCTTCGACGGCCTGCTCGGCGACCTGCCCGGCGCCAACGGCGACCCGTCGTACCTGCTCAAGCAGAAGACGGCGGACATGGACGGCATCTGGCACAACCTGCGCGCCGCCGCGCGCGCCTTCACGGCGAGCGACGACTACTACACCGACGCGATCTACTCGACGCAGGGACACGTCTGGACGACGTACGGCCGCACGAATGACTTCAACGAGCGGACGTGGGCGGTCAGCGGCAGCGGCCGCAACGCGCGGACCCTCCCGGGGGGCGGCATCCTGCCGGTGGGCAAGCCGGTCGAGGGCTCGCTGTTCGACTGGCTGGCGCAGAACAAGGTCGAGTACAACCTGCTCGGCGAGATCGTCGGCGGCCCCGAGACCGACACGCAGACGCCTCCCGCGGTCGACGGCCACTACCCGGGCGGGCCGTTCCAGAACATCGGCTACAACGATCTCGACAAGGCCTGCTACACGGCCGGGCGCCTGCGCGTGCTCTGCAACCTGGGGCGGTTCACGTACATGACGCTGCCCAACGACCACACGTTCGGCGTGTCGCCGAGCAACCCGACGCCCGAGACGTTCTGCGCGGTCAACGACGAGGCGACGGGCATGATGCTCGACGCGATCAGCCACTCGCCGCTCTGGCCGTCGTCGCTCGTGTTCATCACCGAGGACGACCCGTCGCAGGGCGGCGAGCACGTCGACAGCCACCGGGCCCCGCTGGTGGTGGTGTCGCCGTGGGTCAAGCGCGGGTACGTGTCGCACACGCACGTCGACGTCGCCTCGCTGCACAAGCTCTTCGCCCACCTCCTGGGCGCGCCGTACCGCAGCGCCCTGGTCGCGGCGGCGGCGCTGCCTCTCGACATGTTCACGTCGACGCCGGACTACGCGCCGTTCACGTACACGCCCCGATCCTGGCCGCTCGCGTGCGACGCGGCGGCGACGCCGCAGGAGATCGCGCGCACCCGCGCGTGGACGTTCGACGATCCGGACGAGCAGCCCGGCCTCGACTCGCAGGTGACGCGGTACCTGATGGGGATCGGGGCCGATGGCGGGCGCTGAGCCCGGCCGCCCCTACGGCCGGCCGACGGGCCGCGGCTCGGCGGCGATCGTGTCGAGCGCCTCGCGGACGTCGGCGAGCAGATCGCGCCAGTCCTCGATGCCGACGGACAGGCGCACGAGCGACTCGCCGACGCCGGCGTGATCGAGCTCCTCGTCGGAGAGCTCGGAGTGCGTCGTCGTGCGCGGGTGGCACGCGAGGCTCTCGACGCCCCCCAGGCTCACCGCGTCGCGCACGATGCGCAGCGACCGCAGGAACGAGAACGCCGCCGCGCGCCCGCCGCGCAGCTCGAGCGAGATGACGGCGCCGGGGTAGTCGCACTGCGCGTCGCGGATGCGCGCCTGCTCGGCGTCCCCGAAGAGCGACGGGTAGATGACCCGCTCGACGGCCGGATGCCTGGTCAGCGCCTCGGCGATGCGCTGGGCGTTCTTGCTCTGGCGGTTCATGCGCAGCGTGACCGTCGGCAGGCGGCTGGCGAGCATCCAGCACTCGTCGGGCTGCAGGATGTTGCCGAGCACCGCGCGCGTCCCGCGCAGCGCCGTCACGAGGTCCGGATCGCGCGCGAGGGCGACGCCCGCCAGCATGTCGCTGTTGCCGGCGAGGTACTTGGTCGCCGAGTACAGGGCCAGGTCGGCGCCGAGCGCGAGCGGGTGCTGGAAGGTGGGGCCGAGGAACGTGTTGTCGACGACGACGAGCGGCGCGTCGGGGTGGCGGCGCGCCGCCTCGACCGCGCGCGCGATGTCGGTCATGACGAGCGTCGGGTTGGCGGGCGTCTCGATCATCACGACGCGCAGGTTCTTCGTCCCCGCGATGGCCGCGTCGAGCGCCGCGCCGTCGCCGGCGCGCACGGCCGTCGCCTTCATCCCGAAGGGCTCGAGGATCGTGTGGATCAGGTGCTGCGTGCCCCCGTAGAGCGGCGTCGTGTGCACGATGTGCTGCCCGGGCGCGCAGAGCGTCAGGAACATCGTCGAGATGGCCGCCATGCCCGAGTTGAAGACGGCGGCGGCCGCGGCGCCCTTCTCGAGCGGGACGATCTGGTCCTCGAGGATGTCGGCGTTCGGGTGGGTGAGCCGGGAGTAGATGAGGTCCACGCTCTCGTCGCGCGCGGGGCGCGCCTTGCCGAGGGCGATGTCGAACGCGCGGGCGGCCGACTCGGGGCTGGTGAACACGTACGTCGAGGAGCGGAAGACCGCGGGGCGCGCGGAGCCGACCGACAGGCGCGGATCGAAGCCGCGCGTCAGCACGGCCGTCGGGGGGCGAACGACGTAGGGCGGGGCGGGACGCTTCATGGACGGACGATACGCGCCGGGAGGCGGGCGGCAAGGGAGCGGGGCGGCACGCGGAGGGCCACCTGCGCTTCCACACCGGGTGGCGTGGCGGCCCGGCGGACGAGCCCCTAAGCTCGGAGGCCGCGCGCTGCGCGCCCTCGATGCTCCCTCTCCGCGACCACCTCCCGACGCGCACGTTCCCGTTCGTCAACTACGCGCTCATCGCCGCGAACATCGTCGTCTTCTTCCTGCAGTCCGGCGGCGCCGTCACCGACGACTACGCGTTCGTCCCGGCGCGCCTGTTCGTCGATCCGGTCTGGGGGCTCCAGACGGTCTTCACGGCGATGTTCATGCACGCCTCGCTCGCGCACATCGGCGGCAACATGCTCTACCTCTGGATCTTCGGCGACAACGTCGAGGACGCGATGGGGCACGTGCGCTACCTCGTCTTCTACCTGGCGGGGGGCGTGTGCGCGGCGCTCGCGCAGACGTTCGTCAGCCCCACCGTGCCCATGCTCGGCGCGTCGGGCGCCATCTCCGCGGTGCTCGCGGCGTACGCGCTGCTCTACCCGCGCTCGCCCGTGACGGTGCTCAACCCGATCTTCATCCTCTGGTTCTTCTTCGGTCTGTTCTTGACGTTCCCGGCGTGGATCGTCATCGGGCTGTTCTTCGTGGTCAACCTCTTCAGCGCGCTCGGTCCGAGCGGCTCGGGAGGCGTCGCGTTCATGGCGCACGTGGGCGGCTTCGTCGGCGGCGCCGTCCTCCTGCGCCTCTTCCTCGCGGGGCGCGACCGGTTCGAGGACCACCCGCGCTGGGAGCGGTGGGCGGAGCCCCGAAGGCGGCGGCGCGCGGACGACTACTACTAGGGAGCGCTGCCCGAGCGCGGGGCCCTACTGCGCGCTCGGCACCGCGCAGTAGCCGTTGATGCACTTGTTGGTCGTGTCGCAGCAATCGGCCGACGTGACGCACTTGTCCGAGACGCCCGCGCACGTCGGCGGCGTCGTGGAGCAGACGAGCGCGCCCGCGTCGCCGTTCGGCTCGCAGTACCCGTTGCAGCACTGGTCGCCCGACGTGCAGCTCGCGCCGTTCTGCTTGCACGGATCGAGCACCCAGAAGCCGCGCGAGTTGCCCGCGAGCAGCTCCTGCGCCGGCAGGTAGAACGCCGGGTGGCTCGGGTCGGTGCCGGCGGGGGCATTCAGATCGATGGCGGCGACCCAGAGCTTCTTGACCGTCGCCTGCCCCAGGTTGCTCGTGTCGTACGAGGGAGGCCAGCTCCGCCAGGGCGTCGACTGCAGCTCGCTGCCGTACATGCGGCGGCTGGTGAACACGACCCACGCGTAGCCGCCCGCGGCGACCGGCAGGACGGTCGGCTCGTAGTTGAGCGTCGTGTCGTCGAGCCCCGTCTCGTCGTAGGAGCTCTCGGGATCCGTGGTCGTGCCGGCGCCGTGGTTGTTGGGGCCGAGCGGGACGTACCCCTTGCCGTTGAGGCTCGCGAGCGCGACGGGCTTCGGTGCGCCCGACGCGTTGGCCCACCACAGCTCGCTGCGCGCCCCGTTGCGCGTGACCATGACCGTGTCGGTCTGGCTGGTGCGCGTCTCGGTCTCGAAGAGCAGGCCGCTGTCGTCGGGCAGGAAGACGGGGTAGCCCACGCGCTGGCCGCTCGCCGGGGTGGCGAGCGTCGTCACGCCCGAGAAGGCGTGGGCCTTCGCGTCGTACGCCGCGACGTCGAGCGGCCCGTGGATGTCGCTCGTCGAACCGGTCGCGTCGACGTACGCGACGTACCTGTCGTCCGGCGCGTACGACGGGTAGCCCGCGGCCACGCCGCCCGGCAGGCCCGCGAGGGTGCCCTGCGTCGGGGAGGCGCCGAACTGCCAGAACGAGCTCGTCGCGGTGCCCGCCTTGGAGCCGGTGACTCCGGGGTTGGTCGACGACGGATCGATCGCGTTGGTGAGCGCGTACGAGCCGTCGCTCACCATCGCCGCCCAGGTGAACGTGCCTTGCTGCGCGAGGGCGACGGCCGAGCCCTGCACGTTCGACTGCGTCAGGTCGTAGAGGTAGCTCTGCCCGTCGCCTGGCGTGCCCTGCTCGGACTGCGTGAGCAGCCACTTGCCGCGCGACGAGACGACGTGGCACACGCGGCACCCGCTGTCGTCGGTGGGGACCCCGTTGCTGCCGAGGGGGCTGTTCTGGCCGACGACGAGCGTCGGGGCGTTGTCGCCGG
This sequence comes from Myxococcales bacterium, assembly GCA_021778125.1. Lineage (GTDB taxonomy): Bacteria > Myxococcota_A > Polyangia > Polyangiales > Polyangiaceae > Palsa-1150. The sequence continues at coordinate 7,599 of JAJYCT010000055.1, read as the reverse complement.
AGCGCACGCCGAGGATGGCCGCGCCGATCGGGTTGCCCGCCGCGTCGGTGTTCACCCAGTTCTTCACGAAGTGGGTGCCGTACGAGTTGTAGTAGACGGTGCCCGTCAGGCGCGCAGGCGCGACGCTCCACGTCTCGGAGATCGGGCCGTAACCCTGGCCTCCCCGGGCGATCGTCAGCGCGAGCGTGAGCTGGTCGGGCTTGCCGCTGGTCGTGGTGCCGCCGGCGGTGCTGGTGGCCATGTCCCACACGTCCTGCGGGATGGGCATGCGGATGAAGGGACCGCCGGTCGTCGACAGGATGGGCGGGCGGCCGAAGGTGCCCTGGTACGAGAACGAGCCGCTCGTCGTCGTCAGCGAGACGAGGATCGCGTCGGCGTCGTTGGTGGACCACGTCCACATGAGCAGCGGCGCGTTCATGCCGCGAGGCCAGACGGTCCTGTCGTACGGGTAGAGGAGGGCGAGGCCCTGGGCCTGACCGTTGCTGGACGGAGCCTGCAGCGCGCCGATCGTGGCGGTGGAGCCCACCGGCCCGCCGAGCCCCTCGCCGCCGACGCCCCCGACGCCTCCGCCGGAGGACAGGTCGCCCACGCCGGAGGGGATCTGCCCGGCCTCGCCCGGGTTGCTCGCGTTGGCGCCGTTCTGGGTCATCGTGAGCTTCACCAGGACGGGGACCTTGATCGTCTTGCCGTTGTAGGACGCCAGCACGTTGACCACGCCCCCGGTGGTGCCCGTCGGCGCGAAGGCCGCCTGCACCGCGGGGCCGCCCGGGATCGTGCCGATGTTGCCCTGGTCGACGCTCCATCCGACCTTGGTGGGCGCGCCGTCGTAGGTCGCCGAGAAGGCGACCGTGGGCGTCGTCTTGCCCGCCGTGACGGTGATCGTCTGGAGCGTCGAGGGCGTGACCTGCAGGCCCGACGTGTTCGAGGCGCCGTCGCCCAGCAGGGTGCCCCCGTCGCCGCCGTCGTGAGCGGCGGTGGCATCGCCCGCCCCGCCGTCGTCGCCCCCGTCGCCCGCGAAGGTGTCGTGGCTGGCCCCCGAGCCGCAGCCCCCGGACGCGGCCCCCGCGGAGACCGTCAGGACGAAGGCGGCGAGGAGGTGCGCGACGAGACGTCGGGTCATGGTGAAAGGATCCATGGCCGCCCGCACGCCCGTCCGTCCGTCTCATCGCGGGCTCACGCTCCGAGCCGGTCGATGCGGCCCTTCTCGACGGCGACGAGCGCCGAGGTCGCCACCGCGCGGACGCCCTCGAGCATCATCGCGTAGCGGTCCTCCCTGGTGAGCCCATCGACCCAGCGCTTGTAGAGCTGCTGCGCCACCACGGCGAGCTTGAAGAGGGCGAACGCGTAGTAGAAGAGGACGTTCGAGGCGTCGCGCCCGGTCGCGCGCGACCAGCGCTCGGCCAGCTCGACGCGGGTCAGGGTGCCGGGGCGGTTGGTGGGCCCGAAGACGGTGACCTGGAACACCGGCGGATCGTCGGCCTCGATCCAGTACCCGAGCGCGGTGCCCAGGTCCATGAGCGGATCGCCGATCGTCGCCATCTCCCAGTCGAGCACCGCCACGACGCGGGCCAGGTCGGGCGCGAGCACGACGTTGTCGTACTTGAAGTCGTTGTGGACGAGCGTCGCGCCGCTCTCGGGCGGCCGGTGGTCCTCGAGCCAGCGACCGAGCCTCTCGACCTGCGGCACGTCGTCGGTGCGCGCCCTGGCGTAGCGGTCGGCCCAGCCACGCACCTGCCGCTCGACGTACCCCTCGGGCTTGCCGAGGTCGCCGAGGCCGACGGCGCGCCAGTCGAGGTTGTGGATCTCGGCGAGCGTGTCGCACAGAGCCTCGGAGGCGCGGCGTATCGTGGGGGGGTCGAGCGCGATCGCGTCGGGGACGCGCGCGCGCAGGATGACGCCCGAGACGCGCTCCATCACGTAGAACGGCGTGCCGATGACGGAGGCGTCGTCGCAGTAAGCGAGCGGCCGGGGGGTCTTGGGCCACGACGGCGCGAGCGCCGACAGGATGCGGAACTCGCGGCCCATGTCGTGGGCGCTCCGGATGGCGACGCCCGGCGGGGCGCGGCGGACGACCAGCTCGCGGGCGCCGAAGCGGACGAGGTAGGTCAGGTTCGAGAAGCCGCGGCCGAACTGCAGCAGGTCCGGCTCCCCCTCGAGCCCGGGGACGCGCGGGCGAAGCCACGCCGCCAGCGCGGCCGCGTCGAACCCCTGCCCTGCGCGCACCGGCGTCGGCTGGTCGAGGACGTCTGCCATGGGGCCGGGAGCGTACCACCGGACGCAGACCGCGCCGCGAGGGCGCGCTAAGGTGGAGGCCGCGTGCCTCCGGTCCTGCGCATCGCCATCGACGACGGCGTCGCCTACGTGGCGTGGGGCGAAGGCGCCGCGCGCACGGTGCGCCTCTCGGGCAAGATGCGCCGCGAGATCCGCGCCGGCCGGGCGCCGCGGCCCGTGGTGGGCGACTACGTGACCGTCTCGACCGACGGGCTCGTCGAGCGGCTGGAGCCGCGGCGCACGCGCCTCGCCCGGCGCGCGATCGGGGTCGACGACGCCGCGCAGGTCATCGCCGCGAACGTCGACGTCGCGTTCATCGCGACCGCCTCGGGCCAGGACGTGAGCGAGCGGCGCCTCGAGCGGTACCTGTCCGTCGTGCACGACGGCGGCGTGCACCCCGTCGTCCTGCTCACCAAGGTCGACGTCTCGCTGGCTCCGGCGGTCGAGCTCGCGCGCGTCCGCGCGGCGGTGCCGGGGGTGGACGTCCTGGCCGTCAGCGCCGCCACCGGCGAGGGCCTCGCCGCGGTGCGCGCGCGCGTCGGCCCCGGCCTGACCGCGGCGCTGCTCGGCTCGAGCGGCGTCGGCAAGTCGACGCTCGTCAACGCGCTGGTGGGCGAGGCCCGGCAGGAGACCGCGGAGCTGCGGGCCGACGGCAAGGGGCGGCACACGACCACGCGAAGGCAGCTCTTCGTCCTGCCCGGCGGCGGCCTGCTGCTCGACACCCCCGGCATGCGCGAGCTCGGACTGCAGGGGGCCGACGAGGGCCTCGCCGAGGCCTTCTCGGAGGTGACCGACCTGGCCGCGCGGTGCCACTACCGCGACTGCTCGCACGGCAACGAGCCGGGCTGCGCCGTCCAGGGCGCCCTCGCGCGCGGCGCCCTCGCGCGGGACCGCTACGAGGCCTGGACGCACCTGCGCGACGAGAGCGGCGGCGCGAGGCCGCGGCGGCGCTAGGGGTCAGACCGACGTGACGAGGCGGCGGTCGCGCAGGTGCGGGGTGGCGTTGAAGGTCCGCACGCCCCAGCGCTCGCCGGTGAAGTCGAGCTCCGTCAGCGAGCCGTTGTAGAGCGACCAGCTGAGGTCGAGCACCCGCTCCTCGTCGCGGACGTCGAGCGCCTCGGCGGTCGCCGCGGCCACCGCGCCCGCGGAGGTGAACACGAGCGCCGTCTTGCCGCGCCCGACCTCCGCGATCCGCGCCATCGCCCGCGCGACGCGCGCGCGGAACGCCGCCCACGGCTCGACGTCGTCGTGCCCGATCTCGCCGCGGACCCAGCGCCGGGTGATGCGCTTGAACGCGGCGAGCACGTCGTCGGGCGAGGGGCGCCCGCCGCTGGCCATCCGCGCGACGATCGCGGAGAGCTCGGGGTCGTCGGCGGCGAGCGCCGGCAGGACCTTGAAGACGAGCGCGATCCCGTCGTGCTCGTCGAGCTCCGGCAGGGGCGTGGGCGAAGGGAGCGAGAGGCCGCGCGCGCCGAGCACGCGCGCCACGGCCTCGTGCGTCTGCGCGTGGCGCTTGCGGGGGCCCACGAAGACCGCGTCGAACGTCGCGCCCGTGTCGGCGAGCCACGCCCCGAGCGCCTCGCTCTGCTCGACCCCCGGAGGCGAGAGCTGGTCGTAGTCGGTGGACGACGAGAAGGCCGAGGCCTTGCCGTGGCGGACGAAGAGGGCGACGGACACCGACGCGTGTCTAGCGCCAAACGCGCCGTGAGCCCGCGCGAATTGGAGCGTGGACGGCTGGCACGCAGGGTATGGTCGAGGCGCATGCCGCCCGCGGAGCGCTCCTCGCGCCTGCCCGTCGCCGTCGTCCTGCTCGGTCTGACGAGCCTCTTCACGGACATCGGGACGGAGATGATCTTCCCGCTGCTGCCCGTCTTCCTCACCGAGACGCTGCGGGCGGGGCCCGCGTACCTGGGCCTCGTCGAGGGGGCGGCCGACACGGTGTCGAGCCTGCTCAAGCTGGTCTCGGGGGTGATCTCGGACCGCGTCCCGCGGCGCAAGCCGCTCGTGCTGCTCGGCTACGGCATCGCGAGCGCCGTGCGGCCGCTCGTCGCCATCGCGAGTCACCCCTGGCACGTGCTCGCCGTGCGGCTGACCGATCGCGTCGGCAAGGGCATCCGCAGCTCGCCGCGCGACGCGCTGATTGCCGACGCGGCCGGAGAGCGCGCGGGGCGCGCCTTCGGCTTCCACCAGGCCATGGACCACGTGGGGGCCGTCGTCGGGCCGCTGCTCGCGACCGCGCTCGTGGCCGCGTCGCTGTCGCTGCGGAGCGTGTTCTGGATCGCGGTCATTCCGGGCGCGATCGCGACGCTCCTGGTGGCGCTGGTGCGCGAGCCGAGGCACGCGGCGCCGGCGGCCGCCCCCGACGCGACCGCCCCCCCGGGGCGCCTGCTCACCCCCACGCTGACGACGTACCTGGGCATCCTCGCCCTCTTCTCGCTCGGCAACTCGTCGGACGCGTTCCTCCTGCTGCGCGCGCGCTCGCTCGGGCTGACGACGGCGCAGATCCCGGTGCTCTGGGCCGCGCACAACGGGTCCAGGGTGATCTGGGCGTACCTCGGAGGCCACGCGGCCGATCGCGTGCCGCGGGCGCGCCTGGTGGCCGCCGGGTGGCTCGTCTTCGCCCTCGTGTACCTGGGCCTCGGGCGCGCGACCGCGGCGTGGCACGTCTGGGCGCTGTTCCTCGTCTACGGCGTCTTCTACGGGCTCACCGAGCCGGTGGAGAAGGCGCTCCTCCGCGATCTGGTCCCCGCCGCGCAGCGCGGGCGCGCGTACGGGGCCTACAACTTCGTCACCGGAGTCACCGCGCTGCCGGCCGGGCTGCTGGTCGGCGCGCTCTGGCGGGCGTGGGGGGCGCCCCTCGCGCTCGGGGTCGGGGCGGCGCTCGCCGGCGCCTCTGCCGTGCTGCTTCTCGTGTGGGATCGGCGCCGGCCGCGCTAACCTACGGGGTCCATGCCCTCCGTCGCCCGGAGCGTCGACCGTGTCGTCGGGACGCTCTCCCGGTTTCTCCACCTGCGCAGCGCGCAGCACAACACGGTCGACGATCTCGGACCGTACCTCGACGCGCCGCTCTCGGTCCTGTTCCCGGAGCCCGTCGCCCCGCGCGACATGGTGCGCCGGCGCGCGCGCCTGCCGCGCTCCGGCGGCAAGGTGGTCGAGACGCTCCGCTGGCACAGCCAGCACGTGCCGCTCTGCCCCCACTACCGCGCACGGCACGCCGGCGAGTACGCGAGAAACCAGATGGTCTCGGCGCGCTGGCTGCACCCCCGCACGGGGCCGCGCAAGAAGGCGCTGGTCTACGTCCACGGCTGGCTCGAGCCGGGGCCGTGGATCGAGGAGGCGGTGCTGCTGCCGCGCTTCTACGACGCGCTCGGCGTCGACGTGCTCCACGTGCAGCTGCCCTTCCACGGCAGCCGCAACCCGCAGAGCGCGCTGTTCCACGGCGAGTTCTTCTGGACCGCGGACCTCGTGCGCTCGCTCGAGGCCGTGCGCCAGTCGTGCATCGACGCCCGCACGCTGGTGGCCTGGCTGCGCGCCCACGGCTACGAGGAGGTGGGCGTCACGGGCATCAGCCTGGGCGGCTCGATCACGATGCTGCTCGCGTGCGTGACGCCGACGCCGGACTACATCGTCCCGATCGTCAGCCACCTGCACCTGGCCGAGGCCGTCGAGGACGCCCCGATCCTCTGGCGCATGAAGACGGACCTCGAGCGCTTCGGCGTCGACCGGGCGCGCCGCCAGGACATCTTCCGGCGCATCGGCCTCGAGCGCCTCGCCCCGGCCCTCCCGCCCGAGCGGCAGCTCTGGATCATGGGCAAGAACGACGCGTACATCGCGGCGCCGCTGGTCGAGCAGCAGTGGAGCGAGTGGGGCAAGCCGCCCATCGAGTGGCTCCCCGGCGGGCACATGACGTTCCCGCTGTCGCTCACGCGCATCGTGGAGCGGACGCGCGAGTTCCACGAGGGGCTGGCGGCGCGCTGACGTGCGCTTCTTCGTGACGGCCGCCAAGGGCACCGAGCCCGCCCTGCGCGACGAGCTGCGCGAGCTGCGCCTTCCGCGCGTGCGCGCCGACCGGGGCGGCGTGCACTTCGAGGGCGAGCTCGCGGACGCGGCCCGCGCCTGCCTCTGGACGCGCGTCGGCGTGCGCGTGCTGCTCGAGCTCGCGTCGTTCGAGGCGCGCGACGCGGACGCCCTCTACGAGGGCGCGCGCGCGATCGAGTGGCACACGTGGATGACGCCGCGCACGACGCTCGCCGTGCGGGCGACGTGCCGGTCGAGCCAGCTCACCCACTCGCAGTTCGTCGCGCAGAGGACCAAGGACGCCGTCGTCGACGCCCTGCGCGACCGCTTCGGCGCGCGCCCGTCGGTCGAGCGGGACGATCCCGACGTGGGCATCAGCGTGCACCTGGTGAAGGACCTCGCCACGCTCTACCTGGACGTGGGCGGCGCGTCGCTGCACGAGCGGGGATGGCGGGGCGCCGCGGGCGAGGCGCCGCTGCGCGAGACGCTCGCGGCGGCCGTGGTGCGCCTGTCGGGCTGGGACCGCGAGCGGCCCCTGGTCGATCCCATGTGCGGCGCCGGGACGATCGCCATCGAGGCGGCGGCGTGGGCCCGCAGGCTCGCGCCCGGTCTGTCGCGCGAGCGCTTCGGCTTCGAGCGCTGGGCGACGCACGGCGACACGGAGCGACGCGGGATCGCCGGGCTGCGCGCCGAGGCGCGCGCGGCCGCCCTGCCCGGCGGGCCCGAGGTGTACGCCCGCGACGTCGATCCGAAGGCCCTCGCGCTCACCGAGCGCAACGCGGCCGCGGCGGGCGTCACGCTCGTCGTCGAGCGGCGCGACGTGCGCGACCTCGAGCCGCGGGTCCCCCCCGGCTTCGTCGTGACCAACCCGCCGTACGGCGAGCGCCTCGACGCGAGCTTCGATCTGTACGACGGGATGGCGCGGGCCCTGCGCGCCGCCCGCGGGCACACCGTCGCCGTGCTCGCCGGCTCGCCCGCCCTCGGGCGCGCGATGCGCCGCGAGCCCGACCGCTACTGGATCCTCTACAACGGCCCCATCGAGTGCCGGCTGCTCGTCTACGCGATCGCCTGAAGGGACCCCGCCCCGCCCCGCGCCCCGGGCGACCGCGCCCGCCCGGGCCTCGCAAGTCCGCCGCCGGCGCCGTATACCTACGCGCAGCCGATGCCGCGCTCCACGCTGCCCTGGGTCCTCGCCGTGCTCTCGCTGGGGGCCTGCCAGCGCTCGTCCGAGGGGCAACCCCTGGTCACCGCGCCCGTGGCCAGCGGGGCGCCCGCGGCGGCCGACGCCTCGGTCGCGCCCGCGGCGAGCGC